>JADMKQ010000058.1 GCA_015478735.1 Sphingorhabdus sp.
AAATGATATTCAACCTGTAAAAGCGGAAAATGTAGTTGTCCGCTTTGCGGGCGACAGTGGTGACGGGATGCAGCTTACGGGCGGGCAATTCACCCTGTCCACTGCACTGGCGGGTAGCGACCTTGCGACCTTCCCCGATTTCCCGGCTGAAATCCGCGCACCGCAGGGAACATTGTTTGGCGTATCGGCGTTCCAGATTAACTTTGGCAGCCGCGCGATTGAAACCGCAGGCGACCAGCCCGATGTCCTGATCGCGATGAACCCTGCGGCGCTCAAAACCAATGTCGATGTTCTGCGCGAAGGCGGCCTGATTATCGCTGACGAAGGCGAATTCGGGAAACGTAATCTCGATAAAGCGAAATATGACAGCAACCCGCTGGAAGATGGCTCTCTGGCCAAGTGGCAGTTGCTGAAACTGGATATTTCCGCGCTTACGCTGGAAGCCGTAAAGCCCTTTGGCCTTGGCAATAAAGAGGCCCTGCGTTGTAAGAATATGTGGACATTGGGGCTTGCGCTCTGGATGTTTGAACGCGACCGGCAACCGATTGTTGACTGGCTGAAAAGCAAGTTTGCCAAGCTGCCCGATATTGCCGAGGCGAATATTGCGGCGCTGAATGCCGGTCATGCTTATGGCGAAACGGCTGAGATTTCCGGTGACGGGCTTGGCGGTGGACATTTGACCGCACGCAAAATTGGCGCTGCGCCTTCTGCGCCCGGCACATATCGCACCGTAACCGGCGCCGAGTCCTTGTCGCTAGGTCTGGTCGCAGGAACCCAGCTTGCTGGCGTGCCGATGTTCTTTGGCGGTTATCCCATTACACCGGCATCATCGATCCTTCACCACCTGTCGCGGCTGAAAGAATTTGGCGTGACGACATTCCAGGCCGAAGACGAAATTGCGGCTATCGCAGCGGCTATCGGCGCAAGCTATGCTGGTAAACTTGGCATTACGTCTTCGTCCGGTCCCGGCATCGCGCTGAAGGGTGAAGCCATGGGCCTGGCGGTTATGACCGAGCTTCCTCTGGTGATCGTGAACTCGCAGCGCGGCGGACCTTCGACGGGACTGCCGACCAAGACCGAGCAATCGGACCTTTACCAAGCGGTTTATGGCCGCAACGGTGACGCGCCGATGCCAGTCATCGCAGCGCGTTCACCCGGCGACGCATTTGAATGTGCGATCGAAGCAGTTCGCATCGCCGTGCAATATATGACGCCGGTGATGCTACTTACCGATGGCTATATCGCGAATGCTGCTGAACCCTGGAAAATACCGGATGTCAGCAGTCTGGAACCCTTCCCGGTAACATATCTCGACAAGATGCCGGAAGGCGGATTGCTGCCCTATTCGCGCGATGAAAAACTGGCGCGGCCATGGATCAAGCCGGGTACGCCGGAACTGATGCACCGGATTGGCGGTATCGAAAAAGGCGTGGATACAGGGCATCTGGATTATGGCGCTGCCAATCACCAGAAAATGACCGAAATCCGCCGCGACAAGGTATTGGGCGTTGCGGACAGCATCCCCGATCAGGATGTTGCCTTGGGCAAAGCTGGTGGCAAACTGGCGGTTGTTGGCTGGGGATCGACCTTTGGGCCAATCCATCAAGCGGTTCGCCGGGCAGTGGAAGATGGCAAGGATGTCGCTCATATCCACATTCGCCACATCTGGCCCATGCCGAAAAATCTTGGCGAGTTGCTGAAAAGCTATGACCGTATAATCGTTCCGGAAATGAATACCGGACAGTTGAAAACTGTATTGCGCGACCAGTATCTGGTCGATGCCAAACCGGTAAACAAAATATCGGGGCAGCCCTTTACCATTGCCGAAATTGAAGCGGCGATTGAGGAGAACCTGTCATGAACGAGATGACAAAAATCACGACCATCAAAGACTGGGAAACCGATCAGGAAGTGCGTTGGTGCCCCGGTTGCGGTGACTATGCTATCCTGAAAGCGGTGCAGCGGACCATGCCGGAACTGGGTGTGCGCCCCGAAGATACCGTCTTCATCAGCGGCATCGGCTGTTCCTCGCGTTTCCCATATTATATGGAAACATACGGGTTCCACACGATCCATGGCCGCGCGCCCGCGGTCGCGACCGGTGCAAAGCTGGCCAATCCCGATCTCGATGTATGGATCATCACCGGCGACGGCGATGCGCTTTCCATTGGCGGCAACCATACGATGCACTTGTTGCGGCGTAACCTGAATTGCCAGATCATGCTGTTCAACAACGAGATATACGGCCTGACCAAGGGGCAATATTCTCCTACATCGCGTGTAGGAACCAACAGCCCTTCGACGCCTTATGGCTCGGTGGACCGTCCTGCCAGCCCATGTGCTTTTGCGCTGGGTGCAGGTGCGCGGTTTATCGCTCGTGCGATTGACGTGCATAAAGACCTGACCAATGTTCTGAAGTCTGCCCATAATCACAAGGGCGCAGCTTTTATCGAGATATTTCAAAACTGTATCGTCTACAATAAAGATGTTTTCGAGGAATTTGCAGCCAAGAAAACCGCTGCCTCGACTCAGCTTTTGCTGGCCGATGGTGAGCCGATGCTGTTTGATAAAGGCGCAAAGGGCATCACCCTGGATCGTGAGACATTGTCGCTGAAAGTCGTCGATGTCATCGATGGTGACTGGCAGGCTGCGGACGTCATTGTGCATGATGTAACCAACCGCTCGGTCGCCCACATGCTGATCGAAATGCCCTTCGGTGAATTCCCGATGGCCATCGGTGTGCTCTACGACGATCCGCGCCCGACCTTCGATGAAGCTGTGACGGCTCAGAACGAGCAGGCAGCAAAAGGCAAGACAGCGGATTTACAGGCATTGCTCAAAAAGGGCCAGACCTGGACCGTGACCGAGGATGGACCACAGCTTTAACCAAGAATCCCGGAATTGCGGGATTCCTTGGTGTGAACTTTGTGAACTTTAGACCATAAAATGAACGGCGCGATGCAGACTATCGCGCCGTTTGCATTAGGGTTATGCCCGCTGCATGGATAATCTGACTCACAGCCTCGCGGGCGCTGTTCTTGGCCAGCTCGGCCTGAAAAAGAAAACCGGTCTAGGCATGGCGACGCTGATCATCGCCGCCAATATCCCGGACATCGACGCGGTCGCGGCTTTGCTAGGCGGTGTGCAACATCTCGCTATTCGCCGGGGCATCACCCACGGCCCGATTGCGATGCTGATCCTGCCGATCATCCTGACCGGCATCATGATATGGTTTGACAGTTGGCAGGCACGGCGGAGCGGGAAAAGATGGGCACGGCCAGCGGAACGATTGCCGATCCATAAAGGCTGGCTACTGGCGCTCGCCTATATCGGCACGCTCAGCCACCCGGCGCTGGATTGGCTCAACAGCTATGGCATCCGCCTGCTGGAACCATTCTCATCGCGCTGGTTCTACGGCGACAGCATTTTCATCATCGACATCTGGATCTGGATCGCGCTGATCGCTGGAGTTGCCATGTCCCGTAGACGAGAGAAAGCAGGACGCACGGACTGGCAGCGCCCTGCGTGGTTCAGCTTTACTGCTGTCTGCGCCTATATCTTCGCCAATGGTCTGATTACCGGCAAGGCAGAGGCAGACACTGCCCTGGCAGTCGAACAGCGCACAGGCGAAGTACCCGAACAGGTCGTCGCCAATCCCATGCCCGTAACCTTCTGGCGCCGCGATGTCATCTGGCAGCTTTCCGGTCAAGATGGCAAAATCTATGGTGAAGCACAGTTTGATCTGCTGAATGAAAAAGCCTTTAACTGGCAGGTTCCGCTCGTGCAAAACAACGCAACACCCAAAATGGTCGAAAATGCGAAAGCGACCAATGCGGATGCCAAGGCTTTTCTATTCTGGGCGCGCCTGCCAGTGTTGCTGATTGAAGAGAAATCTGGTGCTAATTCGGGAATGATGCTGAATATCTCAGACATGCGCTTTCGTGACCCAATGGTGCAAAGCCGGTTTTCGGTTCAGGCCAATATCTCGAAAAGTGATACGTCCTCTGAAACTGAGGCAGGTAGCGGTGGATAACAGCTGACTATAAGTGGTTCTGCCACAGCTCCGGATTCTTGAACGCGGGCAGGGGATAAGGATAGTTCTGCATTGCCAAGCAGTTACCGCTAGTCCATATTTGCGGCATGAATACTGAGGCACCAAAACGTGGCAGCCACTTTCTTGGCGCGCGCAAGCGGTTCGGAACCGGAGGCGGATTATTTGCTCGCTTACTCGCTCCAGGATTTCACCGGATTTTGGATCGCATCGATGCGGGGGTGAATCATGGCACGTTCGAAGGCAAACTTCCTGACGGCAGCATTCGCATCATCGGCGGCCGGGGTGAGGGACCTGTAGCGGAAATCACGATTCATAGCTGGAATGCACTGCTACGTCTGGTAAATAGCGGTTCGGTTGGCTGGTACCGTGCCTGGGAGCTGGGCGAGTGGGAAAGTCCCGACCTTGTACCGGTATTCGATCTTTTTACCCGCAATCGGGCGGGGTTAAAAGATATAGGCCGCGCATCAGGTATATTCCGCTGGATCACCAAATTGCGCCACGCACGCCGTCATAATGACAAGGTTCGTGCGCGTCAGAATATTCAATATCACTACGATCTTGGCAATGATTTCTATGCGCTCTGGCTTGATAAAAGCATGAGCTATTCAAGCGCGATCTTTGAAGATAGTGCCGGAAAAGCAGAGTCCCTAGAAGAAGCGCAGGCCAAAAAGGTTGCGGCGATGGCACGTCGTCTGGACAGCAAACCCGGTCAGAAAGTTTTGGAAATAGGCTGTGGCTGGGGATATTTGTCAGGCACTCTCGCGCGGGAATACGGACTGGATGTGACCGGAATATCCTTGTCGGACGAGCAGACCCAATGGGCGCGAAACCATCACCCCGAGGCAAACTTTCTTATCCAGGACTATCGTGATGTTTCCAGTCAATATGATGCCATTGCCAGCGTGGAGATGGTCGAAGCAGTGGGCCAGAAATACTGGCCGGATTTTCTGGATTGTATCGCACGCAACTTGAAACCCGGTGGACGGGCGGCGATCCAGTATATCAGCATTGCCGATGATATTTTTGAACAATATGCGGCCAGCGCGGATTTTATCCAGACCTATATTTTCCCCGGAGGGATGTTGCTTTCCGAATGCCGCTTTCGCGCATTGGCGGAAGAGCGCGGGCTAAGCTGGACTGACCAGCATGATTTTGGTGCTGACTATGCAGAAACCCTACGGATCTGGCGCGAACGGTTCGATGCTATTGTGGAAAATGGAAGATTGCCCGCGGGCTTTGATGAACGCTTTGTCCGGCTGTGGCGTTACTATCTGGTTTATTGTGAAGGTGGATTCAGAGGCGGGGGTATCAATGTCTCACAAGTTACTTTAATTAAATAAAATATAATGAAATGGGGGATGGAAGATGAATTTTAGTAGAAAGTTTATGCTGTCGATGGCTGGTGCAAGTCTGTGCCTTGCATTACCGGCTTGCGAGCGGGTGAAAGAAGTCGCTGCCGATGCGGCAGGATTACCGTCGGATAAGAATATTCTGTTCTGGACCGATGAGCAGCGCAACAAAGCCTTTCGGATGATGGATGTTCTTGCGCCTTCCCGTACAATTGAAGCGGGCTCGGAACCAAGAATACTGGCTCAAGGCAAACCGCTCCCGACCGAGTTCGAGGTGGACGGTAAGATGCTATCCGTTGATCGATATATGGCCAACCAACGCGCGGCTGGCATGGTTATATTACAGAATGGGAAAATCCGGCTGGAAGAATATCGAATGGATTTTGGGAAGGATGACCGGTGGACATCTTTCTCTGTTGCCAAATCTCTGGTTTCGACGATGGTCGGAGCCGCGATAAACGACGGATTTATAAAATCCATAGATGATCCGCTAACAGACTATATCCCGGACCTAAAAGGCAGCGGCTATGACGGGGTTACTATCAAGCAACTGCTGACCATGACATCGGGAGTGAAATGGAACGAGGATTATGCCGACCCCAAATCCGATGTTGCATTGTTCAACAATACCAAGCCGGTTGATGGTATCGACCCGACCATCGTTTACATGAGAACGCTGAAAAGCGAGGCAGAGCCGGGCACGCGCTGGCAATATAATACCGGCGAAACCAACCTGATTGGCGTGCTGGTAGCCAAGGCAACGGGCAAGCCTATCTCTGAATATCTATCGGAAAAAATCTGGGCGCCTTATGGCATGTCGCAGGATGCAGAATGGCTGTTAAATGAAGGCGGCAAGGAAATTGGCGGTTGCTGTATTTCCGCTACTATAAGAGATTATGCGCTTTTTGGTCAGTTCGCCCTGAACGGCGGAAAAATCGACGGCAAAGCTATTGTGCCTGACGGTTGGTTTGCGAAAGCTGGCACGAAACAGGAGGATATAAAAGATCCGGGCCGCGGTTATGGCTATCAATGGTGGACCTTTGATGACGGTAGCTTCGCGGCACAAGGCATTTTCGGGCAAGGGATATTCGTTGATCCAGCCCGCAAACTGGTTATTGCCAGTAATGGCAATTGGCCTACCGCTTCTCCGGATGACAAGAAGGATCAACGCATCGCTTTTTATAACGCGGTGCAGGAATATCTTGATTCAGAAGAAGGAAAAGCGGCTGCTGCCCCTGACGACGCTACTAATTGATATCGAAGCGCTCGCCAGTTTCAAAATCGCTGGCGAGAATTTCGACGAGGCGATCGGCCACAACTTCTGGGGATTTCACTGATTGCGGATCTTCGCCAGGATAGGCGCGTGCCCGCATATCAGTGCGAGTGCGGCCTGGGTTGATGATGGCGGTACGCAATTTGCCCAGATTGCGCATTTCTTCACCATAGCTGAGAACCAATGTTTCAAGGGCCGCCTTGGATGCACCGTATGCGCCCCAGAAAGGACGCGGTGAACGGCCAACGCTGCTGGTCATGGCCAGTAGACGCGCATCCTCACTTTTCCGCATCATCGGATCGAAAGCGGCGATCAGAGTCTGTTGCGCGATCAGATTGAGAGTCAAAACATTATTAAACTCTTTGCCATCAATCGCGGGAACAGGCGTTAATGTTCCAAGCATGGCTGCATTCAGTACAAGTATATCCAGTGCGTCCCAGCGACCTGAAATCGCTTGTGCCAGCCTGCCAATGCTATCCCCATCAGTGAGGTCAAGAGGCGCAATGGTTGCCTTACCCCCAGCATTATGGATTTTCTCTTCAACCTCTTCCAGGTCTTTGGCCGTGCGGGCAGTCAATATGACATGTGCGCCTTTTGCGGCCAGAGCAATTGCAGTCGCTGCTCCAATACCTCGGCTCGCGCCAGTTACCAGAGCCAGTTGATTTTCAAAACTCATAGCTAGATTCACCTGTGAACGATCGACTATCCGGCTTGTTCGGCCAGTATCGGTGTTTCTTTGACGGGAGTCTTCTCATTCAACAGGGATAGTTGATCTGATGCCCGTTGATCTTCCTGATCGGTCAGATGGGTGGGATAATCACCTGTAAAACAAGCATCGCAATATTGCGGCTTAGCGTCATTTCGCATGTTCTCGCCAACCGCCCTGTAAAGACCACCGATAGAAATGAAGGACAGGCTGTCGGCCTGAATATACTCGCACATCTGGTCGACGGATTTCAGTGCCGCGAGCAGCTTTTCACGCTTTGGTGTGTTCACGCCATAGAAACAGCTGTGCATGGTGGGCGGACTGGCAATACGCATATGGACCTCGGCAGCCCCGGCTTCCCGCATCATTTGCACGATTTTCAGGCTGGTCGTCCCGCGCACGATACTGTCATCAATCAGGACAATTTTCTTGCCATTCACAAGTGGTCTGTTGGCATTATGCTTAAGCTTCACACCAAGATGTCGAACACCGTCGCCTGGCTGGATAAATGTTCTGCCGACATAATGGGAACGGATAATCCCGAGTTCAAATGGAATGCCTGATTGTTCGGCATAGCCAATCGCAGCGGGGGTGCCACTATCAGGCACAGGGATGACGTAATCAGCGTCTACTGGATTCTCGATCGCAAGTTGCGCGCCGATTGCCTTACGCACGCTATAAACTGATGATCCATCTACGATGGAATCGGGGCGCGAGAAATAGACATGCTCAAAAATACAAGGACGAGCGCTGGTTTCTCCAAATGGTCGGTGCGAGCGCATTTCGCCATTGGAAACGACGACTAATTCTCCAGCTTCTACGCTACGCACATATTGGGCGCCAACAAGATCGAGAGCGACCGTTTCCGAAGCGAATATATAAGCGTCACCGACTTTACCAATGACCAAAGGCCGTATGCCAAGCGGATCACGACATGCAATCATGCCGTCCGGCGTTAAGCAGATAAGCGAATAAGCGCCTTCGACCCTTCGCAGGGCATCTATATATTTATCAAGAAAGGTACGATATTTCGATGTAGCGAGTAAATGGATTATGACTTCGGTGTCGCTTGTGGACTGAAAGATCGAGCCATTTTGAACCAGCTCGTTCCGAAGTTTCTGTGCGTTTGATATATTGCCATTATGCGCGATGGCAAAACCACCTGAAGCAAGTTCCGCTTCGAGGGGCTGGATATTGCGAAGCGTGCCTGCGCCTGTGGTTGAATAGCGAACGTGACCGCAAGCATAATCGCCGACCAATCTGTCCATGACTTCGCGGCTGTCAAAATTGCCGGCAACCGGGCCTAGGGCGCGGTGGCTATAAAACTCTCGTCCATCACGGCATGTGATTCCCGCCGCTTCCTGACCGCGATGTTGCAGGGCATGAAGCCCCAATGCAACCATAGCAGCCGCGTCTTCGGCACCGGCGACTCCAAATATGCCGCATTCTTCGCGGAGCTTGTCGTCATCAAACGGATGGGTTGTGAGCATGTCGCACCTTACTGCCAAAATATTAACGCCATAGTGGCTGGAGTTCGCGTATGGCTGCGATATAGGTACCAATTGCCGGTTTGTCTTCCCCTAGTGTGCAAATAAATTGTCATAAACAGTAAAGGCTCACTTCTAATTTGCGAAAGGTAGGTTTTGCGTTGCGCGGACCGTCTCGGCCATCTAATTCAAAAGAATGAAAGAAGAGCAGAAATCTGATCGGGAAACTGGGTCACAGCTTAATCCAAAATATGATTCAAATGGGCTGATTACCGCTGTTGTGACAGATGTTTCATCTGGTGACATACTGATGGTTGCCTTTATGAATGCTGAAGCGCTTGATTTGACTTTGGAAACCGGAATTGCCCATTTTTACTCACGGAGCCGTCAGAAGCTTTGGAAAAAAGGCGAATCATCGGGCAATATTCTGAATGTGACCGAGATGCGGATCGACTGTGATCAGGATGCCTTATGGATCAAAGCGGAGCCAGCCGGACCCACCTGTCATACGGGGGCTAAAAGTTGCTTTTACCGCAAAGTTGAAAATGGCCAGTTGCGAGATGCTGGATGAGATGGAGATGTTTCGGGGCTTTGCTTTTACTCAGCGCCTGCAATATGTCTGGCGACGGGCAGGGTAAGGATAGTCCGGAACATGGCACGCAGCCGTCATCTTTAGAGCAAGCGGCGATTGATGCGGGGGTCATCCCGGATGTCCGCAATATGAACCTTTCCGGAGCGTTTGAGAGGCGTAGCGATCTGGGTGAGGACCGGTTTTGTGCCGTTGGCAATGATGAACATGGTTATCAGGTCGGGCTGCTGGCGGTATTTGGTCCGGACAGCAAGTGCGAAGCGATGGGATCTGCCGAACGGGTCGGAGAAAATGTCCGTATCACTTTGGATGGTAAAGAAAAATGCACGATTGTTGCGAGTTTTGACGGGGTTGAGCTCCAGTTTCCGGGCGACTTGCCACAATCCTGTAAAAGTTATTGCACAGCGCGGGCGTCATTGGATGGCGTGAGCTTTTATCTGGTGGGAGAGGGCGACGCAGTGGCCCGTTCTACCCGGGGCCGCGAAATAGAAAATCTGTGTCCGGGCGGTTAGTATTGACGTTTACGTTAGCGTAAGCTATAAAAGCCTCATGTCCAGATCGCTCAACCATGCAGAGCTTGACACGCCAGACCTGAAAAATCGCGAAACCTATACGATTTCGGATTTGTCCGAGGAATTTGGCGTTACGGCTCGTGCGCTTCGCTTTTATGAAGACGAAGGGCTTATCGCTCCCCACCGGAAAGGCTTGTCTCGTATCTATACGAAACGCGATCGTGCGCGCCTTGCCTGGATCATGCGGGCTAAAAATGTCGGCTTTAGTCTGACCGAAATCCGTGAAATGATCGATCTTTATGACCTTGGTGACGGGCGTATCACGCAAATGGAAGTCACGCTTGAGAAATGTCAGGAAAAGGTAGATCTTCTAAAGAAACAGCGGAGCGACATTGACAGTTCGATCAAGGAAATCACTGGATTTATCAAAATTGTGCAGAACGCTGTGAAAAACGCAAAATCGCAATAAAATTTCTTCAATATAGAAACAGTCTGTCAGAGATTTCTGGCCAACTCCAAATAGAAAGTTTCAGATAATGCCTAGTTATCAAGCTCCCATCCGCGATACGCAGTTTATCATCAACAATGTGCTTGATATCGAGCGTTTCTCCAAATTGCCGGGCTTTGAAAATGCTTCGCCTGAAATGATCGATGCAATTCTTGTTGAGGCGGGTAAATTTATTGAAAATGTGCTGTTTCCCCTCAACCAGGTCGGGGATCAGGAAGGCTGTGTCCGCCACGAAGATGGCAGTGTAACGACGCCGACCGGTTTCAAAGAAGCCTATAAGCAGTTTTGTGAAGCGGGTTGGAGTACTTTGTCCGCGCCAGAGGAGTTTGGCGGACAGGCCATGCCGCATATCGTTTCGATGGCGGTTGAGGAATATATGTCGAGCGGCAATATGGCTTTTGCCATGTATCCTGGCCTGACCCACGGCGCTATTTCAGCCATTCTTGCAAAAGGCAGCGACGAACAGAAGGCCAAGTTTGTTCCCAAAATGGTGTCGGGTGAATGGACAGGCACCATGAACCTGACAGAACCGCATTGCGGCACCGATCTGGGACTTATCAGGACCAAGGCTGTTCCCCATGATGACGGTTCTTATGCGATTACGGGAACAAAGATTTTTATCTCGTCCGGTGAGCACGACATGTCCGAGAATATCATCCATCTGGTGCTCGCCAAAACCCCCGATGCACCGGATAGTGTGAAGGGCATATCCTTGTTCATCGTGCCCAAGTTTATCGTCAATGAAGACGGATCGCCGGGGGACAAAAACGCAGTGTCCTGCGGTTCGATCGAGCATAAAATGGGAATTCACGGCAACAGCACATGTGTCATGAACTATGACGGTGCGACTGGTTATCTGGTTGGTGAAGAGAATAAGGGACTGGCAGCGATGTTCATCATGATGAATGTCGCGCGTCTGGGCGTCGGTCAACAAGGGCTTGGCGTAGCCGAGGTCGCTTATCAAAATGCCGTTCATTATGCCAATGACCGTCGTCAGGGCAGGGCATTGACGGGGCCACAAGATCCGGAAGAGAAAGCCGATACTTTGTTCGTGCATCCGGATGTGCGCCGAATGTTGCTGGACGCAAAAGCATTTACCGAGGGTATGCGCGCTCTGTGTCTTTGGGGCGCTTTACAAGCAGATTTGATTCACAAGGCAGAAACCGAAGAAGAGCGCCAGACCTCTGATGACTTGCTGTCGCTATTGACACCAGTGATCAAAGGCTATGGTACGGATAAGGGCTATGAAGTCGCCACGAACGCGCAGCAGGTTTATGGCGGGCATGGCTATATTGCCGAATGGGGCATGGAACAATATGTTCGTGATGCCCGTATCTCGATGATTTATGAAGGCACAAACGGTATCCAGGCGATGGATCTGGTGGGCCGGAAGCTGGCTCAAAATGGTGGCCGCGCTGTTCAGGTGTTGTTCGCTTTGATTGCCAAGGAAGTGGCAGAAGCGAAAAATGACGACAAGCTGAAAGACTTTGCCGAAGCCTTGGAAAAAGCCAATGCCGAACTTCAAAAAGCCACGATGTGGTTCATGCAAAACGCGATGGCCAATCCCAATAATGCTGGGGCCGGCGCGCATCACTATATGCATATCATGGGTATCGTAGCTCTCGGTCTCATGTGGCTGCGGATGGCGAGTGCCGCTTCGAAGGCGCTGACCGTCGGCGAAGACAATGCGGCATTTTACGAGGCAAAGCTGGTAACGGCACGCTATTATTCGGAACGTTTCTTCCCAGATGCCGGATCGCTACGCCGTAAAATCGAAGGCGGTAGCGAAGCGATGATGGCGCTTCCGCCAGAGATGTTTGGCGTTGCCTAAGCCGTAAATGGCCTAGACCCTGTTCACTTTTGATTGAATCAAAATTGGGGCCTAATCTACTGTTTTATCGTGATTTCCGAGCCGTGAAATGTTCCATTTCACTCGAAATCACTCTAGGCCGCTAAAAAATCTCTTCAAACATGCTGAGCATTGCGGCTTTGCTTTGGCGATCTGCGGACGCGTTATATGCCACCGCGTCCAGCGGTCTTTTGTCACTTTCGGGGTCGGTAAAACCATGCACGACACCGGTATAAGTGTGCATGTGACAATCCGCTCCCGCAAGATCCATTTCTTCCAGAAACGCACGGACCTGTTTGGGTGGGACCAGCGGATCTGCTCTGCCGTGGCATACCAATAGCCTTGCTTTAATCGTCCCTTTTTTGGCGGGTAAAGGTGTTCCAAGCAGACCGTGAAAGCTCACGACCAGCGCCAGTTCTTCGCCGGAGCGGGCCATTTCCAGAACAATTTCTCCGCCCATGCAATATCCGATCGCTGCGATACGATTGTTGGCAAGCCCGGACCGGACACGCAATTCATCCAGCGCACAGCGGAAGCGCGCCCGGTAATATTCGGGATCCGCCCGGAGCGCATCCGCCAGCGCCCGGCTCTTTCGCATATCGGTGATTTCACCCTGACCATAAATATCACATACCATCGCCGCATAGCCGAGCGACGCCAGCCACCGTGCGCGATCCATCATGAGCTGATTGGGGCCGGCAATGGTCGGGACAACCAATATACCGGCCCGTGGATAGCGACTTGGCTGGGCCATATAGCCTTGAAGGTCTAGATCACCGTGTTGGTAGGTGAACGTGGTGACTTCGATGGAGCTCATTCTTCGGGCAGAAAATCCGGCACGGATAAATAACGTTCACCCGAGTCGTAGTTAAAGCCGAGAACCTTCGCTCCTTCGCCAAGTTCCGGAAGTTTTTGTGCGATCGCCGCCAGCGTTGCGCCGGAACTGATGCCGATCAACATGCCTTCTTCCTTTGCAGCCCGCAGCGCCATTGCCTTGGCATCAGCTGGTTCGACCAGAATGGCACCGTCGATATTCTGGGTATGCAGGTTACCGGGAATGAAGCCAGCGCCGATTCCCTGAATGGGGTGGGGACCGGGTTGGCCGCCGCTGATGACTGGCGAACCAGTGGGTTCCACTGCAAAGACTTTCAGTCCGCTCCATTCTTTTTTGAGCACATCGGCAACACCGGAAATATGACCACCGGTACCAACGCCGGTTATAATCGCATCGAGCGGATTATCTTTAAAATCGGCCAATATTTCTTGTGCCGTAGTTCGCTTATGGACTTCAAAATTGGCTGGGTTTTCGAACTGTTGCGGCATCCATGCGTCGGGCGTGGAATCCACAAGCTCCTGCGCGCGTTCGATAGCACCCTTCATGCCTTTTTCTTTGGGCGTAAGATCAAATTTGGCCCCATAAGCAAGCATCAGTCTGCGCCGCTCCAGAGACATGGAATCCGGCATGACCAGGATCAGTTTATAACCCTTCACCGCAGCGACCATGGACAGGCCAACACCGGTATTGCCCGACGTTGGTTCGATAATCGTGCCATTGGGTTTCAAAGCGCCAGATTGTTCGGCATCTTCAATCATCGCCAAAGCGATACGGTCTTTAACGGAACCGGCGGGGTTGGAACGCTCTGACTTGATCCAGACATGAGCGTTTTCAAACAGGCGCTGCATTTTGATATGCGGCGTATTTCCGATTGTTTCCAGTATGTTATTGGCAATCATTAGTCTGTTCTCCTATCTAGGTTTCAAGCGACACGAGTCTTTTGTGCTTCTTCTATCTCCAGATCCTCCGGAGGATCGAAAGTTTTGGCCGCGCCCAGTTGCGGGAACAGACGTGACCAGAGTCCTGTGATGACTATAGCACCTGCGCCGCCCGCTACAATGGCGGCGATGGGACCGAATAACACGGCCAAGCCGCCCGACAGAGCATCACCCAGTTCGTTGGAAGCACTGACTGTCATCTGGCTAACAGCGCCAACCCGTCCGCGGCGGTCATCAGGCGTGTGAAGCTGGATCAATGAACCACGCACATAGATGCCGAACATATCTGCCGCGCCGCAAATGGCCAGACAGGCCATCGACAAGGGTAGGGATTTGCTTAAAGCAAAGCCGATCGTGGCCAAGCCGAAAACGGCCATAGCGATCAACATCTTGTTACCAACATTGCGCGACAGCGGCGCAAATGAAAATATGGCCGCGACCAACACCGCGCCAATGGCGGGGGATGCCGCCAGCAGGGAAAGCCCAATCTCTCCCGCATCCAATATGTCCCTTGCGAACACCGGGATCATTGCGGTGGCACCGGCGAGGAACATGACGAGGAGGTCCAGCGTTATTGCGCCGAGCACCAGCTTGTTGGTCCAGACATAGGACATGCCATCCATCACTTGGCGCAGAGGGCCTTTACTGCGGTCAATCGCGCTGCGCTGAACTGGTCCGATCATGAGCATTGCGATTACAGCGAGCAAATAAAGCGCTGCGCAAACAAAATAGGGAAGGGCAGGTGCAACTTTGTACAGCGGCCCTGCCATACCTGGTCCAGCGATGACGCCAACTTGCCACGCGATGGTGGACAGCGCGATTGCACGGGGCAGAGATGCCTTGGGTACAAGATTCGGCGCGAGTGAACTGATAGCCGGGCCCAGGAAAGCCCGGCAGATGCCGAGCAGCACTGAAATGATATAAATAGTCCAAAGGGTGAGTTGCCCGCTGACAGTCAGCAGTCCTAAGGATAAAGCAATAAGGCCCTGCACGGCCAGAACAATCCGTGCAATCCAGCGCCTGTCCATATGATCGGCGACCCAGCCGACAACAGGTGTTAGGATGAATAATGGCACAAATTGCAGCAAACCAAGCAGCCCCAATATACCCGCCGAAGCGCTGACCCCCATATCTTCACGGGCCAGATTATAGGCTTGCCAGCCAAGGATGAGCATCATCGCATAGAGCGCGAACATCGCAGCCAGCCGCGAAAACCACAAATAGCGGTAATTTGGTATCGTAAAGGGATGGGGTGCGGTCTGTGTGATGGCTCTGATCTTCTTTTAGGGTCAGTCTTTGGCGTTTTTCTTTAAGGTTCAGTGATTTGGCTGGTTTAGGCCGGTCTGCCTTTGCAGAACAGCAATTTTTTATTGGGGTCCCTATTGCAGCACTTGTGATGGAGTTTTTTCGAGCGGGTTTCGCAGCTTAACCTTTCGCGTCCTCTCGTCCCTAAGCGGTACAGGCGCATTTCCATGATGGCGGGACAAGATTATATTGGTAAATAAATCCTTAAGATAAACGGACCAGAGTCAATCGGAGCCTTGGAAGAATGAACAACCGGATTACCCGGATCGGGATGCGAGTCAGCAAAACTATACTCGTTTTGGCGGGACTGGCCGTGTTATCCCTTATAATTATGGGGACCTTCCGCGCCGGAGCGACAACGCCATCAACTCCATTGGCTCCAGAAACGGTCGTCGAATCGCAAGGTATAGAGCCCGTCGATACAGTGCTGGTGGAGCTTGATTCACCTTTTGTCATAAAGCGCGTTTTGCAAATAGATGAGCCATTTGTGCATGGCTATTATAAATGGGACGACGAAGGTGTTCCAGATGGTGAAATTGTGATCACCGTCGATTTAAAGGCGGAATCATTGTCTGTGTTCCGGGATGGCTATGAAATTGGTGCGGCCGTCATCAAATTCGGTGATGCGCTGAAACCTACACCGACCGGCGTTTTCCCCATTACTCAGAAAAATGC
The DNA here is from genome assembly GCA_015478735.1 of Sphingorhabdus sp. Lineage (GTDB taxonomy): Bacteria > Pseudomonadota > Alphaproteobacteria > Sphingomonadales > Sphingomonadaceae > Parasphingorhabdus. The sequence goes on from JADMKQ010000058.1 coordinate 16,081, forward strand.
GGATCATGTATCGAATATATATGATGCGCCGATGCCTTATATGATGCGGCTGACCAATGATGGCATCGCGATCCATGGCGCCGAGGTGAAATATGGCTATGGAACACGAGGCTGTATCGGGGTTCCGACAGAGTTTGCCCGCCTGCTGTTCGAACAGGTGAAGCTCGGCGACCGTGTGATTGTCACCGATGGGAAGATGCTTGGTATGGGCGATACGATCATTGCGGGATAAGCCTTACAAATCGCAAGTCAGGCTGCCCTGATTATAAAATGTGGTGACAAGCGACATGACATCCTCGGATTGGATCAATTCCTGATTTAAGGCTATCCGATCCTGCGCGCACAGACTTTCTGCAAAAGCGATGGCTTTTGAATCTGTGCAAGGAAAAGACTCACCATCAACAAATAGCAAAAGCGAATTGCTATGTTGGCGGATGTAGGAAAAACGACTGGCAGGGTTACGGAGCAGTGACTGACCGCTCGTAAGAATTTCTCGTAGATGTTCAGCACTGGCGGATTCTTCTGCGCCCCAATCCGTATCGGGATATTTGGGTGTGCTACTATATTCCCCGAACCATCGGGCAAAGGCTACGCGGTCGGCCATTTTATCGGTAACCATTTTATGCAACGCATCAACCGCGTCTTGCCGGATCTCGCCAGGATTATCCTGTGCTGTTAGCTGAGGATCATTGTAACGATCATCGTCTTTCATCTCAGCGAGCATGTCATCAACCCAATCACCGATCAGCTCGCTACGGGACGGTGCGCGAAAGCCTACAGAATAAGTCATGCAATGATCGCTGACGGCGACACCGTTATGGGAGAAGCCGGGCGGGACATATAATATGTCGCCGGGTTCGCAAATCCACTCTTCAGTTACTTCAAAATCGGCGAGCAGGCGCAGATCCTCATGTGGTAATGTTGCTGTACCGGAATCGCATACCGCTCCGATTTGCCAACGGCGTTGACCAGCACCTTGGATCAGGAAAACATCATATTGGTCAAAATGCGGGCCGACTCCACCGCCTTGGGTCGCATAGCTCACCATGACATCATCAATCCGCCAGTTTGGAATGAAGCGAAACGGTTCAATGAGGGCAGCAACGCTTGGCACATAATGATCCACAGCCTGAACCAACAAAGTCCATTGCTTGTCACCAAGTTGGCCAAAACGTTCTTCACCGAGCGGGCCATGTTCTACGACCCACCCGCCGTCTGCGGTCGTTTGCGTTATCAGCCGCGATTCCAAGCCCTCTTCACAGGCCAAGCCAGCCAGATCGTCAGGCTCCAGTGGATCGCTCCATGCCGCCCAGGAATTTTTGATTAGCAGAGGCTTTTTCTGCCAATTGTCACGTAAAAATGTGGCGGTATCAAAATTGATCAATTGCATGTCAGCCCTATACGAAATCCCAAGGGATTATCATCAACAATAAATTTGCCGAGACGGGTGGTCAGTGTCAAAGAGCATCGCATGGCCCAATTGATCCTGTTCAACAAACCTTATGGTGTGCTGTCGCAATTTACCGATAGCGGCACACAGACGGCGCGGCCTACTTTGTCGCACTATATTGATATACCCAGCGTTTATCCCGCGGGACGTCTGGACCGGGACAGCGAAGGTTTGTTGCTGCTGACAGATGATGGGAAACTGCAAGCGCGGATTGCCGATCCCAAATATAAGCTTTCGAAAACCTATCTGGCGCAGGTTGAGGGCGATGTGCAGGAGGAGAGCCTTGACCAATTGCGTCGCGGTGTGCGTTTGAAAGACGGTTTGACGCGTCCGGCCCGGGCTGAACGCATTGCCGAGCCTGACCTGTGGACACGTGATCCGCCGGTGCGTTTTCGTAAAACTGTTCCGGATTGCTGGATAAAACTGACGATCAGTGAAGGACGAAATCGCCAGGTCCGCCGGATGACGGCGGCAATTGGTCATCCTACTCTGCGGCTGGTGCGGTGGAGTGTAGGGGAATGGACTTTGGACGGATTGTTATCAGGAGAATCGCGAAAAGCCGACCCGATCAAGCTGGTTCGATAAAGCTGTCCAGAACGCGCTTTTGCCCGGCTTTTTCAAACTCTATTTCCAGCTTGTTGCCGTCCTTTTCCATCACTTCGCCATAGCCGAATTTGGTATGGAATACGCGCATGCCTATAGTGACATCATCGCGGCCCTTGCTTCCAATGGTAGCTGTGTTGCTGCGGGCTTGCTTCATGCCATTTGGCGTGCTGTCAAAACTTCCAGCTTTGCGCGCACGCCTCCAGCCCGGACCGCGGTTTGATGCGCGGGAAGTATCGGCAAAGCTAGCGGAGCCAAAAGAGTCAGACTGTTCTGACCAACCGGAGCGCCACACGCTTCCGCCGCCCATCATGCTGGATTCTTCTTCGATATGTTCTGCGGGTAATTCGCTGATGAAACGGGAGGGAATGGAGCTGGTCCATTGGCCGTATATTCGGCGATTTGCGGCATGGAAGATTGTGCATTTCTTGCGGGCGCGGGTGATGGCGACATAGGCAAGGCGGCGTTCTTCTTCCAGCGATGCAATCCCCCCTTCGTCAAGGCTGCGTTGAGACGGGAAGACGCCTTCCTCCCATCCCGCGCAAAACACATAGTCATATTCCAGACCCTTGGCGCCGTGCATCGTCATGATTGTGACCTTTGCCTCATCATTCGCAGCATCATTATCCATGACCAGCGACACATGTTCAAGAAACTCGCCCAGCGTCTCATATTCTTCCATCGCGCGGGTCAGCTCGGTCAAGTTTTCGAGCCGTCCGGCGGCCTCCGGTGTGCGGTCGGCTTGTAACATCGTGGTATAGCCGCATTCGTCCAGAACAACCCGCGCCAGCTCCGCGTGGGACAATCCCTCGGCATTGGTCCGCCAGCGCGCAAAATCGCGCATCACGCCTTGAAGCGTTGTCCTTGCCCGTGTCGGCAATTCATCCGTATCGCAAATGCTCAGCGCTGCTGCGGCGAGTGGAATCCCCTGTGCGCGGGCGAGGCGGTGGACTTTTTCCACAGTTTTATCCCCAAGACCGCGTTTCGGCACATTGACGATCCGTTCAAAGGCAAGGTCATCAGCAGGCTGTGCAATAACACGCAGATAGGCGAGGGCGTCGCGGATTTCCGCGCGTTCGTAAAAGCGGAAGCCCCCGATAATCTTGTACGGCATGCCAATGGATATAAACCTGTCCTCAAACTCGCGTGTCTGGAATTGTGCGCGAACAAGGATCGCCATCGCATCAAGGGACACCCCCTTGTTTTGCAGACTTTCCATTTCATCGCCCGCCCGACGTGCTTCTTCCTGGCCATCCCAGACCCCGATGACTTGCACTTTCTCGCCATCCTGTTCTTCGGTCCATAATGTCTTGCCGAGACGGCCGCGATTATGGGCGATCAGAGCAGAAGCGGCGGCGAGAATGTGAGGTGTGGAGCGGTAATTCTGCTCGAGCTTAATGATTTTGGCGTCAGGAAAATCTTTCTCGAAGCGCAAAATATTGGCAACTTCAGCGCCCCGCCAGCTATAGATTGATTGGTCATCATCACCAACACAGCAGATATTCTTGCGCTCCTGAGCGAGCAATCGCAGCCAGAGATACTGGCTTGAATTGGTATCCTGATATTCATCAACCAGAATATATTTTAACCGCTCTTGATAGAGTTTCAGTATTTCGCGGTCTGTTTTCAGCAGGTTGAGGATATGGAGCAACAGATCGCCAAAATCGCAGGCATTGAGCACTTTTAGCCGCGCCTGATAGGCAGCATAAAATTCCTGACCGCGGCCATTGGCAAAGCGCTCATTCTCACCGGCATCAAGGTCACCCGGATTCAGCCCACGATTTTTCCACTGGTCGATCAGCCCGGCCAACATTCGCGGTGGATACCGCTTTTCGTCCAGTTCCGCTGCCTGAATCAATTGTTTTATCAGGCGAAGCTGATCATCGGTATCAAGGATGGTGAAATTACTTTTGAGGCCGACCAGTTCAGCGTGGCGGCGCAGCATTTTGGCTCCGATACTGTGAAAGGTGCCAAGCCATGGCATAGCTTCAACCGCATCGCCGACAATTGCTCCGATCCGCTCCTTCATTTCGCGGGCGGCTTTGTTCGTAAAAGTCACAGCCAGAATCTCGGACGGCCATGCTTTGCGCGAATAGATCAGATGTGCCAGCCGCCGGGTGAGGGCTGAGGTCTTTCCCGTACCCGCGCCGGCCAAGACCAGAACCGGACCTTCGGTGCTCAGCACAGCATCGCGTTGCGGCGCATTCAGACCGCGCACATAAGGCGGATCATTTTCGGGGGATATATTGATTGGATCGGTCACGCGCGAACAGTTAGGGAACATCACCAGCGGCGGCAAGAGCAATTTTGCCAGCGACGGTTAGCTATTCTCTCTCCCTCCCTTTCAGGAAGTGGGATTTTGGAATGGAGGGTTGTAATTTATGTTGCAGTGCACCATATGCGCCGGATACTGAAAATCACTTCTGATCGGAATGTAAAATGAGCAAACGTTTAATGTTTAGCGCGATTGTCGCAACGATCATGATGGTCGCTACTACAGCCTATAGCCACTCGCAAAACCAAGCGAGCGAAACAGCTTCCGCTTACGAGACTGCAAATAGCTGATAGTAAATTCAAGCGGGGCGCAGGATATGTAGTCTTGCGATTCCGCTCTCGCGCAGACTTTCCAGTTTAAAATTCTTGACCTCGATTTCTTCTTTACGAGAGGTTTCTATCGCTATCCAGCTGGATGGCGCAAACCAGCCGTGGCGACCCAGCTTGTCGAGGGTGACGGCGGCGGCTCCGGTTTCGTAGGGCGGGTCCATAAGAATAAGGTCATAGGCCTGGCGCGCCGGTCCAAGGGCAAGAACCGAACCAATCCTGATATCTGTCTTAGCAGTCCGGTCGCCAGTTAGCGTCTCGATATTCTTTTCCAAAGCTTTCAGGGCTTCGCGATCCTGCTCGACAAATGTGCAGTGCGCGGCGCCGCGGGACAATGCTTCCAGACCCAGCGCGCCGGAACCAGAGAACAGGTCAAGCACCTGCAAATCGGCAAAATCACCCAATCGGCTGGTCAGCATGGAAAACAGCCTTTCCCGTGTCCGGTCTGCGGTAGGGCGCGTCGTCTCTCCTTTGGGCGCCACAATTTTCCGCCCGCGCCATTCACCAGCGATAATGCGCATATCAAAAGTTCCTTACTTCAGACTTTTCCGGAACTTGACCAAGTCATGACGGCGCACCGCTTCGATTTCCCCTTTGGGCAGGTCATCGAGTAAAAACGGCCCATAACGGGTGCGAATCAATCGCGATACTTTCAGTCCCAAATGTTCCAGAACCCGGCGGACTTCACGGTTCTTGCCTTCGGTAAGGGTCATCTCGATCCACTGGTTGCGGCCTGTCCGGCGTTCCAGATTGGCTTCGATTGGACCGTAATGAATGCCCTCGACTGTGATGCCGCGATATAGTTCCTCAAGTTGGTTCTGCGTGATGTCGCCAAAGGTCCGTGCGCGATAGGTTCGCTCAACACCGGTTTTGGGTAATTCCATCTCACGCTTGAATTCGCCGTCCGTGGTCATCAGCAATAACCCTTCAGTGTTCAAGTCGAGACGGCCAATCGGTATAATCCGCTCCATATCCTTGGGCAGTACATCGTAAATGGTCTTGCGCCCCGCTGGATCACGTTCTGCGGTCAGATAGCCACTAGGCTTGTGGAACCGGAAAAGCTTTGCGGGGGATGGCTCTGCAACGGGGTTACCATCGACGGTAATTCCGTTCAGATTTTTCAAAAGCATAGAAGGATGATCCACAGTGACACCGTTCAGAGCAATTCGCTCATCGCTGATCATCCGCTCAATCTCGCGCCGGGAAGCCACACCAGCGCGGGCCAGCAGTTTTGCAATACGCTGCCCTTCGCGCACGGATGATTCATCCGGTGCCTCATCCGGCGATTTTGTTGATTTGGCGCGGCCATCATTCTGCTTTGCTCCGCGAGTGGGCCTGGCTTTATAGACTTTACCTGATTCTTTATCGGTCATGTTTTTGCGCATGGCCGAAAATGGACTTTCCCGCAATCCGTAACCTTTGAGATGAGTAAGTGCTATGGTGGGGCAGAGCGCTCGATATTTGCGCGTAGCAGTAGAATCTGTCTGGTATTTGATGCATTTGCCGCTAGTGTTTCGTGTAGTTTTTAGGGAGAGTAGTGTGAATGGGGAAATAGCAGATGCCGGATGGCGGCAGGCCTTACCGAAAAGTATCAGACCCTATAGCGAAGCAGCCCCGCTTGCTGCTTTTTTCTTAGGCATTTCATCCGCTCTTCCGCTCACTATGATTGCAGCAACCCTTACCACCCGTTTGGCACAGGCGGGAATCGAGAAATCCACTGTCACTGCTTTTGCGTTGACGTTCCTCGCCTATAATTTCAAATGGCTCTGGGCACCGATTATCGATGTTGTCAAACTGCCGATAATTGGTCGGATGGGACAGCGTTTGTCTTGGCTGATCCTTACCGCGGCTCTCGCAATGGCGGCGATTATTTATCTTGGTTCATTGAATCCACAGGATAATATTGTGACGGTGGCGGTGGCGGCGATTATGGTTGGTATCGCAGGTGCAACCTTTGATGTCGTGATTGATGCCTATCGTATCGAATTGCTGGAGCCCGAACAATTGGGTGTGGGGTCAGGCATGTCGCAATATGGTTGGCGCATCGGCGCGGCCACGGCAGGTGCAGTGGCATTAGTGATTGCGGCGCGCAGTAATTGGTCGGTGGCCTATTATGCCTGTTCGTTATTTGCATTATTCGCGGTTTTCACGGGCCTGATCATGCGCGAACCCAGTCGGCGTCAGGAACCACAGCCACTTAAAGGGCCGCTTCAGGCCGCGGTTGCCTATGCTAGCCCGCTTGTGGAATTTTTCAAACGCTCTGGCGCGCCAGTAGTTTTGCTGTTCGTGCTGGTTCACAAAATTGGTGATACTCTCGCCAATTTGACGTTCCGGCTGTTGTTTGAAGACCTTGGATTCACCAATGATGAGATCGCTTTCTATGATGTAAGCTTAGGCTTTTTTGCATTTCTGGTCGGTATATTTGTCGGTGGTGTTGTGTATTCCCGTCTGGGCATGAAAAAGGCCGTTATGCTTAGCCTTGTGCTAATGGCGGTTAGCAACCTGTCCTTTGCTGGCCTTGCGGCAAGCGGTCATAATAACTGGGCAATGGCAGCCGCAATCGCCTTTGAAAATTTTGCCAGTGGTATTGGCGGTGTAGCGGTCGTCGCCTATCTGTCAGCACTTTGTAATTTAAGCTTTACGGCCACACAATTCGCATTACTATCGGCAGCCGCGAGCATATTGGGCCGTTTCCTGACAGGGACAACTGCAGGAACGCTGATTGAGGCGATGGGGTATGTCAATTTCTACCTGTTAACTACCGTGGCCGCCTTCCCGGGCGTTATTATGTTCTGGTTAATGATACGTTCCGGCCTAGTGGACCGCTCATTGGGCACCGCGGGCACCGAACATTCGGATGAAGATGATGTGCCGGTTCGTGCTTAATCTGGCAATTGCCCATTAGCTCCCAGCACAGAACCAGCAAGGTATAGCGAACCAGCGATCAGCACCGTTTGAGGCCTGTGTGCCGCGACCATTTTTAATGCCGCTGTCACATCGGGGGCGCTGGATATTTCCTGGTTGATACTGGGAAAGTCTGCGGCGCTATGGGCTTCATGATCATCGACCGGAACCACCGTGATACTTGCGATTTTTGACTCCAACGGTTTTATGATCGCAGCAGGGTCCTTGTTGGCTAGCATACCAATAATGATATGGATGGACTGATCTGGATAGTCCTTAAAATGTGCCGCTAGTGCTTCGCCTGCATTCACGTTATGCCCGCCGTCGAGCCAGGTTTCACTATCGGGCGACAATATATCACGAAGCGGACCGGGCGACAGTTTTTGTAGCCGCGCTGGCCACTTCGCCCAACCCATCGCCGCGCGAAATGCAGCTTCGGAAATCTGTATCACATCCTGATGGCGGAGCATCGCTAGAGCAAGAGCAGCGTTATCTGCTTGATGAGCGCCGGGCAGGGCGGGAAGGGGGAGCGTAAGTTTCCCTTGCTCATCGCGGTAATGAAGCTCGCCTTCATAAATGGCGGCGTCCCAAGCTTCTCCGCGCGGCAGATATTGCGCGCCGGTAACCTCTGCATAATCGGAAATCGCAGCCGTCATATCAGCGTTATATTTCTGGGACAGCAAGGGTGCACCTCGCTTTGCAATTCCTGCTTTCTCCCACGCAATACGGGTTAGCGGGTCGACTGGTGTGCCTGCTTCCGGTGATAGCAGAAACGCTTCATGATCTATACCTAGAGCCGCTATACCTGTTGCCGCTGGATGTTGCACAATATTGGTGGCATCCAACCGTCCACCCAGGCCCACTTCCATTATGCATGCATCCGCAGCTGTTTCGGAAAAGGCAAGGATCGCAGCAGCAGTCGTAGCTTCAAAAAAGCTGGGGTTAATATCCGCGCTTTCGTCCAGAACGCACGCCAGTAATTGCGCCAGATATTCATCCTCGATCAGCGATCCGGACAGCCGGATCCGTTCATTGAAACGGACCAGATGAGGACTGGAATAGACATGCGCTTTCAGGCCCTCAGCCTCTATCGCAGCGCGCAAAAAGGCGCATGTAGAGCCTTTGCCATTGGTTCCGGCAACATGAAATACTGGGGGTAGCTTTAAGTGCGGATTGCCAAGCCGTTCCATAACCACGCTAATCCGCTCCAGACCCAGCACATCTCGGCCGGGGGAGAGTAAAGAGAGGCGGTCGAGTTGCTCCTGAACCGCCGGGTGATCGGAGCGTGCGCCGTCTGCCATTATTAGAGCGCGCATTCTTTTAGAAAAGGTGTGGGAGTGGGTCGCGAGCGAAGCAGAGCAGTGCTGCACCCCCGGCCCCTCCCCTTAAGGGGAGGGGGGAGGAGGTTCACGCTGCTGTTTTCCAGGCCATGAGATAACCCATGATATGGGCCAACTGCGCGCGCAATTCCTTGCGGTGGACAACCATGTCTACCATACCATGTTCCAGCAGATATTCTGCAGTCTGAAACCCTTCGGGCAGTTTTTCACGGATGGTGTTTTCAATCACGCGCTGTCCGGCAAAGCCGATCAGTGCGCCGGGTTCCGATATTTGCACATCGCCCAACATAGCATAGCTTGCCGTAACGCCGCCCGTCGTCGGGTCAGTCAGCACGACAATGAAGGGCAGTCCCGCTTCACGCAGCATAGAAATGGCCACAGTGGTTTTGGGCATCTGCATCAACGACAAAATGCCTTCTTGCATCCGCGCTCCGCCAGCTGCTGTAAAAATAATATAAGGGCATTGCTCCTGTAATGCGCGGTTCGCGCCATCCACAAAAGCTTGGCCCACAGCCAGTCCCATGGAACCGCCCATGAAGGCAAAATCCTGAACCCCGACTACGCACGGGCTGCTTTCGATTGTACCGAAAACATTGATTAGTGCATCCTGTTCACCGGTTTTGGTGCGAGCATCTTTCAAGCGGTCGGTATATTTTTTCTGGTCTTTGAACTTGAGAGGATCTTCTTGAACGGCAGCATAAGGAAGGCGTTCCCAGCTATCTTCATCCATAATCTGTGCAAAGCGCACATCCGGACCAATGCGGCCATGATGGTCACATTTCGGGCAGATATGCATATTTTCCTGATATTCTTTCAGAAAAACCATGGCTTCGCATTTCTTGCATTTATGCCAAAGGTTGTCGGGTGTTTCTTTCTTGGTGATCGAGGCGATCTTGTTACGGACATTTCTAAGCCAAGACATGCTTCAATTCCCCAGATTCTTAACGTGCGTTTCTGATAGCATCAGAAAGCGATTTTACATAGTCCCTCACATAGGGCGCTGCGCTGCCGCTATGTTCAGCGATGATCTCTACTATAGCGGAGCCAACGACCACACCGTCTGCAACGCGGGCAATATTGGCGGCCTGATCCGGTGTACGAATACCAAAGCCAACCGCGACAGGCAGGTCTGTTCCTGCTTTCAGGCGGCTGACCGCTTCTTCGATGCTAACCTGTGCAGCTTGTTGCAAGCCAGTGATGCCAGCGACCGACACATAGTAAAGAAAACCGGATGCGTTGTTCAAAATTGCCGGCAGGCGCGCTGCATCGGTCGTTGGAGTCGCGAGACGAACAACCGCAACATCTTTTGCGCGTAAACCGTCCCCCAGACTATCGTCTTCCTCAACAGGAATATCGACGCAGATAACGCCATCAATTCCCGCATCAACGCAAGCGTCGGCAAACCAGTCAGCACCCCGGATCGTCATCGGATTGGCATAACCCATTAGCACGAGGGGAACCGTGGGGTGGCGCTTCCGAAAAGCAGTCGCAATGCTGAAAACATCGGCTGTTTTAGTGCCAGCAGCCAGACTGCGGATATTGGCGGCCTGAATCGATGGGCCATCTGCCATCGGGTCAGTAAACGGCATACCAAGCTCAATAATATCCGCCCCGCCTTCTACCAGCGCATCAAGAATGGCAGGCATATCCGCAGGCGTCGGATCGCCAACGGTCACAAAAGTGACAAGCGCCGCGCGGTCGCTCGGGAAAGCTTTTGCAAGACGCGTCATATCTTTGTCCCCAAGGCCTCAGCGACGGTGAAAATATCTTTGTCTCCGCGTCCGCACAGGTTGGCGAGGATGATCTGGTCCTTGTCCATTTTGACAGCTTCACGCGCAACTGCGGCGATAGCGTGGGAGGGTTCTAGCGCCGGAATAATTCCTTCGGTACGGCACAGCAGTTGGAAAGCTTCCAGTGCTTCCTTATCGGTCGCACTGTCATAGCGCACCCGCCCGGATTCTTTCAGCCAGCTATGTTCCGGACCAATACCGGGATAATCAAGACCGGCGCTGATCGAGTGGGCTTCGGTAATCTGGCCGTCATCGTCCTGAAGCAAATAGGTTTTGTTGCCATGCAATATACCGGGCCTTCCGCCTGCCAGCGACGCCGCATGTTCTTTGTCCAGCCCGTGGCCAGCCGCTTCGACGCCAAGCATCTGAACGTCCCTGTCATCAAGAAACGGGTGGAACAGGCCAATAGCATTGGAGCCTCCACCAATTGCCGCGACCAGCAAATCTGGTAATCGGCCAACACGGCTCAGCAATTGTTCGCGAGCCTCGCGGCCGATCACGCTTTGAAAATCGCGTACAAGCTCGGGGTAGGGATGTGGGCCAGCAGCCGTGCCGATGATGTAGAAAGTGTCTTCAACATTGGCGACCCAATCGCGCAATGCGTCATTCATCGCATCTTTCAGCGTCGCCGCGCCGCTTTTTACAGGTACGACTTCTGCGCCGAGCAATTTCATCCGGAACAGATTGGGTTTCTGCCGCTCGACATCGGTTGCGCCCATGTAAATGACACAGGGCAAGCCAAAGCGCGCGCAAACAGTGGCGGTTGCAACGCCGTGCTGACCCGCGCCGGTTTCCGCGATAATCCGGGTTTTTCCCATACGTCTGGCCAGCAATATCTGGCCGATGCAATTGTTGATCTTGTGTGCGCCGGTATGATTGAGCTCGTCACGCTTGAACCAGATTTGCGCGCCTTTGCCTGCAGGTGCATTTTTGCGAATTTCTTCGGTCAGGCGCTCTGCATAATATAGCGGGCTGGGGCGACCGACATAATGCTCCAGCAAATCATCAAATTCTTCCGCAAAAGCCGGGTCCGCCTGTGCCGCGCGGTAATGCTTTTCCAGATCAAGGATCAGAGGCATCAGAGTTTCGGCGACATATCGGCCACCAAACTGGCCAAAATGGCCACGTTCATCGGGTTGGTTACGGAAGCTATTGGGTTGGTCGGTCATGGTTCAAAATTCCGCTCATTCTGAGCTTGCAAAACATATCATTAAAGGGTGCATTATCAATCGGTCTGAGACAGGATCAGGATGATTGCTGTTTGTCAAATTCCCGAACCGCTTGGCAAAAGGTAGCGATTCTGTCCACATCTTTGATGCCGGGGGCAGATTCAACACCGGAAGATACATCGACCAAATGTGCGCCGGTGGCTTGAATGGCCTCGACGACATTTTCTGGATCAAGACCGCCTGCCAGACCCCAAGGGATCTGATGATCATACCCCGCCAATAGCGACCAGTCGAAAGAGGTTCCCGTTCCTCCTGGCAATTTCTTTGCCGGTGCATCGAATAGAAGCCGGTCGACCGCTCCAGCAAAGCGGGCGCTTTTGGCCAAGGTCGGCTTGTCCTTAACACCAAGCGCTTTCCAAACTTCGACATGACCTTGGTCACGCACTATTTTTACCCATTCCGGCGTTTCGCTACCATGAAACTGGATGACATCAGGGCGCACGGTGTTGATGGCATGGCCTGTGGTTTTCGGGTCCGCATTCACTAGCAATAGCACGGTTTTAAGAGATTCTGGCGCAGCCTTACAAAGCTCTGCCGCTTGTTCCAAAGAGACATGGCGCGGGCTTTTTTCGAAGTGGACCAGACCGATATAATCGGCACCAGCACGTGCTGCGGCCTTGATCGATGCACTGTCTGTAAGGCCGCATATTTTAATTTGGGTTTTCATGGGTCAGGCCATATCGCCTTTGCCGTGGTTCGTCACCCTTAATCCCGCTGCTATGCGATCCGGTTTAAAGCGTCGCTTCAATTGCACGGGCGGCGGCGTTCGGGTCTTCCGCTGCGGTAATGGGCCGGCCTATCACCAATATGCTGGCACCATGGTCGCGAGCGGCACGCGGGGTGACAGTGCGTTTCTGGTCGCCCGCTTTGCCATCGGAAGGGCGCAGGCCAGGTACGACAAAAAAGCCGTCCTTCCAGATTTTATGGGCGGCACCAACTTCGTTGCCAGAACAAACTATACCGTCCAGCCCTGCTTCCATAGCCAGTTCAGTCAACCTGCTGACTTGATCGTGCGTGCTGCCAGAATATCCGATCCGTTCCATATCGCGCTCGTCCAGAGAGGTTAGCAGTGTAACGCCGACCACTTTGGTATTACTTCCTGCTGCGGCCTTTGCGCCTTCCATCATTGCCCGTCCGCCCGAAGCATGAACGGTGACGATAGCTGGTTCCAGAACGTTAATCGCCTGCATCGCCTTTGCAACGGTGTTAGGTATATCGTGCAGTTTCAGATCGAGAAAAATCGGTAAGCCGAGTTTCTGGATCTCATAAACACCATGATGCCCGTTGGCACAGAAAAACTCGAGACCGAGTTTCAATCCACCAACGTGGCCTTTTACCGACCGGGCGATAGTCAACGCATCGTCAAGATTGGGTGTGTCGAGCGCGACAAAAATCGGGTTGGTCATTCGCCAGTCGCCTTATCGTCCGTAACAGGTGTGACCGCAGGCGTTGTAGATAATGGTGTTGTTGATACTGGCTCAGGTGCTGGCCGGCCGATTTGTTCTTTTTCCAGATCAAGCGAAGCTGGAGCCACGTCAGGTTTCGTCTCCGCCTGTGGTGCTGGCTGTGCCGCCGCTTCAAGGCTCTTGATCCGGCGGTTGAGACGCCATTTCGTCGTTCTGTGAAGCAGCCACAAGGGAACGAAGCCCAGCAAGAACGCACCAATCACCAGAACCGGCAATTTGGTATCAATGCGGACATCGCCCCAAATCTGTACCGATGCCAATGTCCAGTTATTGACAGCAAACACGACCAGAATAACGGCCAGTATCACCCAGAAAAGCGTTTTTATGAACTGCATTCGCGCCCCTTATTGTCGCTATTTGCAAACGTTACCCGTAATTTCGATCAGTGACTAGAGTAGTTACGGATTTGGATAAAGCAAAGCGCTTTTACCCTTTGTTCTAGCTACCAAACACACGGTCAAAGATCGTGTCGATATGTTTGAAATGATAATCGAGGTTAAAGCGTTCTTCCAGTTCTTCCTCGGATAGCTTTTCCGTGACTGCTGGATCCGCTTTCAGCAGGTCGAGCAACGCAACCTGACCGTCTGATTCCCAGACTTTCATCGCGTTACGTTGAACAATCCGGTAGCTGTCTTCACGGCTGATGCCCGCTTGGGTAAGCGCCAGCAGGACACGTTGAGAGTGCACGAGGCCGCCCATCCGGTCGAGGTTTTTCTGCATCCGTTCAGGATAAATGAGCAGCTTTTCAATCACTCCCGTCAAACGGGCCAATGCAAAGTCCAGAGTGATGGTGGCATCTGGCCCAATCATGCGTTCTACAGAGCTGTGAGAAATATCCCGTTCATGCCACAAAGCGACATTTTCCATCGCTGGCAAAGCATAGCTACGCACCATGCGGGCAAGACCTGTCAGGTTTTCTGTCAGGATCGGGTTACGTTTATGCGGCATCGCGCTGGAGCCTTTTTGGCCGGGAGAAAAATATTCTTCTGCTTCCAAAACTTCCGTGCGCTGTAAGTGGCGGATTTCTACCGACAGTCTTTCCACAGACGATGCGATAACGGCCAGCGTTGCAAAATATTGAGCGTGACGGTCGCGTGGAATGACCTGTGTTGAAACCGGCTCGATCTCGAGGCCCATTTTTTCGGCGACATGTGCTTCTACCTTGGGGTCAATATTGGCGAATGTCCCGACAGCGCCGGAGATTGCACAAGTAGCGATTTCTTTCCGCGCGAGAACGAGACGTTCGCGGTTACGCTTAAACTCGGCATATGCCTGCGCCAGCTTCATGCCAAAGGTTACCGGTTCACCGTGGATGCCATGGCTGCGACCGATAGTTGGTGTCAACTTATGTTCAAATGCACGAGTTTTGATAGCGGCGAGCAGCTTGTCGAGGTCGTCCAGCAATATGTCAGTTGCCCGTGACAGTTGCACAGCCAGACAAGTGTCGAGAACGTCACTGGATGTCATACCCTGATGCATGAAGCGGGCTTCATCACCGACATTCTCCGCAACATTTGTCAGGAAAGCTATGACATCATGCTTCACTTCACGTTCAATCTCGTCAATCCGCGCGACATCAAATTTCCCGCGTTCCCATATTGCCTTGGCAGCATCTTTGGGGACCACACCCAGTTCGGCGAGAGCATCGGTGGCATGGGCCTCAATCTCGAACCATATCTGGAATTTGGATTCTGGTTCCCAGAGGGCGACCATGTCGGGACGGGAGTAGCGCGGGATCATTATTTCTTTCCTTGAATATGACAAGCTGGTTAGAACGGTTACCAGAACCGCCGAAGATTGCCGCCCCGCTAGCATCATGTTGCAGAGTCGGCAATTCTGGAAAGTGACTCGTTCGCAAATTAAGGAGTTTGATATGCGTCTGGCAATATTAACCGGCGGAGGCGATGTGCCGGGCCTGAACCCCTGTATCCGCTCGATAACCATGTCAGCGGCGCAGCGTGGATGGGAGGTTATTGGCTTGCGGCGCGGATGGGAAGGGGTGCTGGAAATGGACCCGTCGGATTCTTTGTCGCTGGAAAGTGGCACGATGGTTCTCGACAAAGACAGCGTGAGGGGAATTGATCGGTTAGGCGGGACTATCTTGCACAGTTCCCGCCGCGATCCGCGCACGACAGAGAGCGGCGATCAAACGCAAAAGGCACTGGATATACTTGACGCGTTAAAGATTGACGTGCTGATCACTATGGGCGGTGACGGAACTTTGCGTTTCTCGGCGCACTTGGCAAGCCTTGGTCGCAAAGTTATCTCTATCCCCAAAACGATGGATAACGATGTCTATGGCACAGATTATTGTATCGGTTTTTCCACCGCAGTTACACGATCTGTTGAAGCGATTAACGCGCTTCGCTCCACAATCGCCAGCCATGAACGGATCGGCGTGATCGAGCTTTTCGGAAGACGGTCTGGGGAAACCGCGCTGCTTTCCGGTTTTCTGTCGCAATCGGACCGGACAGTCATTGCCGAAGTTCCCGCTGACATGGATATATTATTGCCGCTGTTGCTAGAGGATAAAGCCAGTAACCCCGAAAGCTATGCGATTTGCCTGGTTTCGGAAGGGGCAACATTGGCTGGGCATTATGCCGACCAAAGCGAAATCAGCAAGTCCAATACGCATCGTCAGGGTGTCAATATCGGCACGCTATTAGCGCGTGAAATTGAAGCGCGTTCGTCGGAGCGGACCATTGTGCAAGAGCTAGCCTATCTTATGCGGGCAGGGGAGCCGGACGCACTGGACCGCATGGTCGGCTTCGCCTTTGGCGCGCTTGCTGTGCAACTGATCGAAGAAGGACGCACGTCCAATATGGTGTGCCTGACCGATGGTAATTACGGCGTTGTACCTATTGATAAGGTGCTGGAAGGGACAAAAGGCGTGAATGTTTCGGGGCTATACGACGCCAGCCAGTATCGTGCGAACCTGCTACAAGTAGAAAATATGCCGATGTTTCTTTACTGAGCTTTGGCTTTTCTCGGTAACAAAGGTGGCTATATCAAACCTTGCGAACGAAAAGAGGTGTGGCCGTTTTTGCCGATAATGATGTGATCGTGGACTGCGATACCTAGTTTCTTTCCCGCATCGCAAATATCCTTGGTAATATTGATATCCTGACGGCTAGGTGTACAATCGCCGCTGGGATGATTATGGACCAGAATTATGGCAGCTGATCCCAATTCTAGCGCACGCTTGATGACTTCACGGGTATAGATTGCCGCCTGATCTATTGATCCTTCACTGACCAGTTCGTCACGGATCAACAGGTTCTTGCTATTGAGGTGCAGAATTCGGACTCTTTCGTTGACAAGATGGGCCATATCGGCGCGCAGATAATCGAGCAGTGCCTGCCAACTGGATAGCACCGGTTGTTCGCGCACAGGCTCCGAAACCAAACGTAGGGCCGCGGCCTGAACAATCTTGATCGCGGCAGCGCTGGTTTCACCCATGCCCGGAACTCTCTTGATCGATTCTCCATCGGCTGTGAGCAAGGCAGACAGGCCTCCAAAGCTTTCAATCAGAGTTTTTGCCAAAGGTTTTGTATCCCGGCGAGGAATGGCAAGAGCAAGCAGATATTCGATCAACTCATGGTCGAGCAACGCATCGCCGCCGCCATGAAGTAATCTTTCACGGAGTCGGGCGCGGTGACCCATTCCGTGATGGGCGGCAGAATTAGCTGCGGGCGAACTATTGTCCAAATCGGCCATGGCCAAACAATAACCACTTTACACAGAAATGGGACGAGAAAGCAGACATTGAAGCGACAATGGCCGAAATTGTCTAAATCCCTGTATCTGTATATATTATGCCGATTAATTGGCAGGAATAAACCCAACGCTTCGCACTTGTACATTGCAACTTAAGCCAGACTTATGCAATTCACACAAGATGGAGGACGAACTGGACCCAATATACGAAAGGCGTCGATCACGACGACGGATATTCGCTTATCTGGTCTTGCTCCTGTTGTGCATTGGCGTCATCGTTCTCTGGTTCAGCCGTATTACTGTTGCGGATAATTTTATCCGCTCGGAACTCGCCAAACGAAATGTCTCTGCGAGTTACGAGATTGTCGACATAGGCTTTCGCAAGCAGATTATTCGCAATCTTGTCATCGGTGATCCGCAAGCCCCTGATTTGACCGCTGATCTAGTGGAAATTGGCAACAGCCTTGGAACAGAAGGTGCAGGTATCGATTGGGTGCGCGCGCGCGGTGTAAAGGCTTATGGTCGGTTGAAAGATGGTAAGCTGTCTTTCGGGGCACTCGACAAATTTTCCGATCCTGAGGATGACAGCCCTCTGGCATTACCAGATATTTCACTGGTGGTCGAAAAGGGGCAGATGCGGATAGACACAGATTATGGTGCTATAGGCCTTGCGCTGAACGGCAGTGGTAATTTGCATGACGGTTTCTCAGGCGAATTGGCCGCATTGACTCGGGAGATGGCACTAGGCGGTTGCACGACGTCGGGTGCCAGCTATTTTGGCGAGATTGCGATTAACGATCGCAAGCCGCGTCTGAAAGGTCCGCTGCGATTACCGATTGTCAAATGTCCGGATCTTGATCTGGCCGCGCAGGATATGGGGATTCAGCTTTCGGTGGAACTGGGGCAGGATTTTACCAGTTGGACCGGCGATGCTGGTATTCGCGGTGGCCCACTTCGTTTCGCTGATTTTGGCGCAAAGACTACCCAGTCCACCATCGGTTTTAAGGGCGACCTAAAAGGTAGTAGCGGCGATATTAATCT
>JADMKQ010000059.1 GCA_015478735.1 Sphingorhabdus sp.
TCTATGCAGCAGAGAAGGTCCAGGGTGCGGAGAAACGCTGGTTCGAAGATGTCGAAAAAGGCGATTCGATGGGCTTGCAGGCAAAAGGTCCGTTGACCGTAACCGACGTTATTTGCTTTCATGCGGGCGGCTATGGCTTTGTGCCTTATGCGCCAACAGCCAACCGGCTTGCACATAAAAACCGTCAGCGTATTCCGGCTTTTTATGTCAAAAATGAATATGGCGTCCCTGATGTTGCGCAGCGGCTGCACTGGGATCCGGTATGGGCTCAGGCTATCGGCAATCCGATGGCTTATGACTATGGTGTCATGCGCGAAAATTATCTGTGGCAATATCTCAGCGACTGGGCAGGCGATGATGCCATTATCACCCACATCCATGACGAAATCCGCAAGTTCAACTATATGGGCGATGTCCAGAAAGTGACAGGCGAAGTCCTCGCCAAGCGTCAGGAGGGCGGCCAGAATTACGTTGATGTTGCTGTGAAATTCACCAACCAGCGCGGCGAAGAAAGCGTCCGGGCGACCGCGACTATTGCACTGCCAAGCAAGGAACGGCCATTGCCGCTCTATCCGGCTGTGCCAGATGAATTGGCTGAAAAGGCCGTGCGTATGTTGGCCCGGCATCGTGAGCTTGGCGGGGATTGATAGGACCCATTCCCTTCGCCTAAGCTCATGTACGGGAGGCTAATTAATGTCTGAAATCTTGATTGAAAATGATGGTGGTGTTCGCACCATCACGCTCAACCGGCCGGATAGGCTCAACGCATTGACTGGATCGATCATGGAGCCGCTTGCGGATGCCTGTGCCGATGCTGCCAGTGATTCGTCGGTCGGATGTGTTGTGGTGACAGGGGCGGGCAGGGGCTTTTGTGCGGGCGGTGACCTGAAAGAGGGCGGCAGAGACAAATCCGTCGTTCCGCCTAATGAGGAAAGCGGCAGCCGCACCGAGCAAGGCTTTGTCAGGCTGCGCGGTTTCATGGAAACCGCGCGCTTGCTCCACGAAATGCCTAAACCGACAATCGCTATGGTCAACGGCCCGGTAGCCGGTGCGGGCATTGGCATTGCCGGTGCGTGTGATTTGCGTTTTGCGGGCAAGAGCGCGAGCTTTCTTACCGCTTTTGACCGTATCGGGGCAGGTGGAGATTTTGGTTCGACCTGGTTCTGGACCAAGATTTTAGGAACGGGTGTAGCGCGCGAACTGTTCTTCCTTGGTGAAAAATTGTCAGCAGATGAAGCCTTTTCCAAAGGCATATATACTCGGCTGTTTGATGATGATTTGCTTCGTGACGAAGTGATGAAGGCCGCCCACCGCCTCTCCGATGGACCTCGGATGGGCTATCGCTACATGAAAGCAAATCTCAATAATGCGGAAGATTGGGCGTTTGAAGCGGCGCTGGATGCCGAAGCGCTTAACATGGGGCTGGCGACAAGTGCGACCGCAATGATCTGGCGTGAGAAAAAGAAGTCGGAAAATCCGGGTGGCTGATTTCAACCATATTCGCATCGATCAACATGATGAGGGCATCGCAGCCGTGGTGGTTGCTCGTGCCGATATCGGTAATGCTTCATCACCAGAGATGCTTGGTGAGATACGCGAGGCTTTCACCGAGCTCGCCGGTGATCGGGAAGTGCGCGCTATTATCTTTTCAGCCGAAGGTAAGCATTTTTCCGTCGGAGCGGATTTTGCATTCCTGAAACAGTTGGCGAGCATGAGTGCAGTCGAGATTAAAGACACTGTTTACGCCAACTTCCAGGGAGCTGCGCGAGCCATATATCGTTGTCCGAAACCGACGCTTGCTCTTGTACAAGGTGCGGCGGTGACTGTGGGCTGTGAACTGGCATTGGCGTGCGACTTCCGCATTGCGGCTGATAACGTGATGTTTCAGGAAAGTTGGATCAAACTCGGCATCATGCCGCCATTGGGTGGAACTTTCCTGCTCCCGCGCATTGTCGGTCTTGGCCGGGCGATGGAAATGTGCTTGCGAGGAAAGCAGGTTCGCGCCGAGGAAGCTTTGCATATCGGGCTGGTGAGTGAAGTGGTGTCAAAAGACGAGCTTGGTGCACATGGTCTGGAACTGGCGGGCGAACTCGCGGCATCCGCGCCGCTTGGTTATGCGACAGTCAAACAGTCAATCCAGCGCGCGCTGGAAAGCAGTATGGATGCCGAATGGCAGGCGAACCTTCCCAATCAGGCGATTTTGCTCGGCAGCAAAGACCATCGCGAGGGGTTGTCGGCTATTACCGAGAAGCGCGTTCCCAAATTTAACGGCGAATAGGAGGCAGACCAATGGATTTAAGCTACGGCGAGATGGCAGAAACCTATCGCGGGGAGGTCAAAGCATTCCTATCCGAAAACTGGCGTCCTTCCGCCGATCTGCGCGGAGACGATTTAAAGCAATATATTCGTGAATTCCGGACCAAGGCTACGGAGCTTGGCTATCTTTATCGCGCCATTCCCAAAATCTATGGCGGTTCAGAGCAGCCTGTAGATGTAATAAAGGCGCAGGTCATCCGCGAAGAATTTGCTCGCGTTCGCGCGCCGATGGAGGTGGGCGGTAACGGTATGAACATGACGGTGCCGACATTGCTTGAAAAGGGCACTCAGGAACAAAAAGACCTCTTCATTCGAAAAACGGTCGAGGGCGAATATATCTGGGGACAGGGATATTCCGAACCAGGCTCCGGCTCTGACCTCGCCAGTGTGCGGACCAAGGGCGAGCTGTCGGAAGATGGTAGCAAATGGATTATCAACGGTCAGAAAATCTGGACATCGCAAGGTATGCAGGCGACGCATATGTTCATGCTCGTCCGCACAGAACCCGATGCGCCCAAGCATGACGGCATCACCTATTTGCTGATTGACCTTAACCAGCCCGGCATTACGCGGCGGCCAATCCGCCAAATGACCGGTGAAGAAGGTAATCACACTTTTTGCGAATTTTTCTTTGATAATGCCGAAACGCCGGTCAGCCTTCAGGTCGGTGAGCGCGGCCAAGGCTGGTATGTCAGCCGCACCACATTAAAGCATGAACGAGCCAGTATCGGTAGCGCAGACGGGCTCGGCAAACAGTTCCAAAAACTGGTTGAACTGGCGAAAGAAACGGGGCGTATTTCCGACCCCATTATCAGGGACAAGCTGGCGCAGATCGAGGGATTTGTGCTGTCGCATCGCTATACCAGTTTCCGGTTATTTTCCTGTGCCGCAGCCGGAGAAGATCCCGGGCGGGTGCAGCTTATGATGAAATTGCTGCTGACCGAAACAGGACATGAAATTGCACTCCTGGCGCAGGAACTCATGAGTGAATATGCGTGCATCGAACCGGCTGGAGCAGGAGGGCGAGGGCCACGCGGTCCGCGCGGACCGGAAAAATGGATGGACCAGATCATGGGCAGTCTGGGCAATTCGATCGCTGGCGGGACAACGAATATCCAGCGCAATATTATCGGCGAACGCGGACTTGGTCTGCCTCGTGACGTGATTGGAGGGGGCAGCAAATGAGGTTCCATCTTTCCGAGGAACAGATATCCATACAGGATGCCATTCGCGGCACGATGGCCGATAATTGGTCATTAAACCATCTGCACAAATTTGCCGACACGGAATCCGATCTGGACCAGCCAAGCTGGGATGCGCTTATGGCTTTAGGGCTGGCAGGGATATTATTGCCCGATAGCGGTATGGGGCTGCTAGATGCCGCATTGGCAAGCGAGGTTGCAGGCGAAACGGCTGCTTCGGGACCGCTTATCGGCCAGATGCTTGCGGTTGCAGCGGTATCGCGTTCGTCCAATGATGCAGCGAAGGCACATCTGGACGCGCTGGCCGAGGGCAAAAGCATAGCTGCCCTTGCATTGGGCGACAGTGAATATATCCAGTGTGCCAAGGCTGCGGATTTTTTCTTGATGGGCAATCGCGATGGCGCACTATCGCTGGTGGAGGCCGGAGACGGTGTTGCCATTGAATCTGTGCGCTCGACCGATAGAAGCCGTCCGGTTTCCAAGGTGAGCTTTGACGGGGCAAAATCGCACGAGCTATTTGCGAAGGGCGATCCAATGGTTGCAAAGCTGTTCGATGCTGCGCTTGTGCTCATCGCTGCCGATGCTCTGGGCGGCGCGCAAAAATGCACGGACATGAGCGTTGAATATGCCAATGAACGTGAACAATTTGGTCAGCCTATCGGCCAGTTCCAAGCGTTAAAGCATCAGCTTTCCCAAATGGCGCTGGAAGTCGAACCGGCTCGGGCGCAGCTATGGTATGCAGCTTATGCCCATGATGCCGGTCTGGAAGAAGCACCTCGTGCGGCTGCCATGGCCAAGGCGCATCTTTGCGATGTTTATGTCCGCTCGGCCCGCGCTGCCGTCGCGGCACATGGCGGCATTGGTTATACATGGGAATATGGCCTTAACTACTGGTTCCGTAGAGCTGCGCTTGACCGGATCTGGCTCGGCAGTCCATCCGAGCACCGGGCACGGGCAGCTGATCTGGCGGGCTGGTGATTGATGCTTGACGCGCAGGAATTGATTGCGAAAGCACAGCAAGAAACTGGTTTGTCGGATATGGGCGAACCGGAATATTACGAAGGTCTGTCGCAGTTATGCGCTGCTGTGCAAAGCAATGATATTGCTGCGCTTGGGCAACAGATATTGTCTCAATTGCAAAAACGGCTGCAACTTTATGCCGACCGAAGTCAATATCCTGAAATTGCTTCTCAAAAAATCATTGCCCCCATTTTTGTTGTGGGTTTTCCACGCAGCGGGACTACTATTCTCCATGCTCTGCTGGCTTCTGACCCACGCGCTCGCAGTCCGCTGGCTTGGGAATTGAGCGCTCCATCGCCGCCGCCACGTGAAGAAACAGCACTGACCGATCCAAGAATTGCGGCTGCCCAGGACGGGATTGAACAACTTCCGGGGCAGTTTCGTGCCATGCATGCTATGGGGGCAATGCTGCCTGATGAAGATAATAGCATCATGCAAATGGCGTTCAGATCATTGAACTTTGCTGCGCCGCGTGAATTACCAGCATATGTGGATTGGCTACTTGATGCGGATATGACACCGGCATTTATGCTTCATTATCATATGCTCCAGCATTTGCAGGCCTTTCATCAACGTGACTGGTGGGTGCTGAAAGCGCCGCCCCATTTATTTGCTTTGGATGCGCTGTTCGCAACCTATCCTGATGCTCGGATCATTTTTACCCATCGTGACCCGGCATCGATCATGCCGTCCAATGCCAGCCTGATTGCCTTTTTGCACGAGATGAAGGGAAATGCAGTTAATCGGGTAGAGCTGGGCCGTGCCGAATGCGCCAAATGGCGTAAAGGCATGGATACTGCGATGCACTTCCGCGCGCAGCATCCAGAGTTGAAAAACCGCTTTTTCGATTTGCAGTATAAAGATTTCATCAGCGACCAAATTGCGGAGATAGAAAAGATCTATGCGTGGCTCGAAATTCCTC
>JADMKQ010000060.1 GCA_015478735.1 Sphingorhabdus sp.
CGGAACCGAGAAACACGAAGCTGAGACCGCCGATCAATGCCCCGTCGAGGCCAAGCAGACTGCCGGCATAAACAGTATAAAAAGGTGCACCAACGCGGGCGGCAGTGGCAAAACATTGCACAATCAGAAAGCCGCGAAAATCCTTGTCCGATAACAGGACGGGAAATTCCTTGATCCTTTCCATCATCGGCATACGGGGACGCGAAATGGGTGCGGCCGGTTCGCGGATCATGGTTTTTAACACCACTAATCCGGCGCTGGTCAGCAGAAAGGCGAACAGGAATGTCGTCGCATAGCCATTGCCCAACCAGTTATCGGCAATGAAATAATTGCCCGCGACCCAGGCCAGAACAGCAGCAATCAAACCACCTGCAAGATTGCGATATCCTTGTAACCGGCCACGCTTGCGGATCGGGATCAGCTTGCTCATCAGCATCTGGAAAGCAACCCGCTGCGCTCCGGTGAAAAAACCGAGCAGCAAAAACAGACCCAGCGTGACGAAAAGCAGGGTGTTCCCGGTCAGGAACCACGCGGCGAGTGCGATGCCGAGTATCTGCAATCGCATCAGGGAGCCGACACGGATCGCATAGGATAATATGTGGCTGCGATGTTCTATCCGCGACCCGCTGGCAATCGGTGAAATTGTCGCGCCTAGCTGCAATAGCGCGCTGGCGAGGCCCACAGCCGCTGCGCTACCGGTCAGCATCATAAGATAGGCCGGGATGATGGTAGGAGCATACATCAGGCGGAAACCTGTCATGCCCAGAACGCCGTGAATGAAATTGGCAATAAAATTGCGCTTCAGATTCTCGTCAACAAAGCGCGCATGATTAGCCAGTGCCCCTTGCCGGGCACTGGTTTTATCATAGATTCCATCCGGATCCTCGATCGGATCCAATGGCTTAATATCCGCTCAGGTTGGCAAAGCGGTTGCGCAAGTAGGATGAAGTGCCCCAACTGGCTTCCAATATCCTGGCACGTTTCAGATACAGACCAATGTCATATTCGTCGGTCATGCCCATGCCGCCATGCAGTTGCACACCTTCACGGCTTATCAGGTGAAGAACGTCTGATGCGCGGGCCTTGGCAATGCAAGCCGCTTCCGGAACGCGGAAACCGGCATCCAGAGCCATCAAGCCCCCTTCGACAGCAGATCGCATGGTTGCCAATTCCCCGAAAAGATCGGCCATCCGGTGCTGCAATGCCTGAAAGCTGGCCAGCACCTGATTGAACTGCACCCGCTGTTTCAGATAATCGAGTGTGGTATCAAACACGCGCTGCGCCATGCCGAGCATTTCGCAGGCGGTGATGATGCGTGCGCGGTCGAGAACATGGTTGAGCAGATCATCTCCGCCGCCCTCCAACTTGTCCGCTACCGCGCCATCAAATGTGACTTCAGCATGGCTGCGCTGGTCCGTGAGCTTGCGGGTGGAAAGACTGACGCTATCGCCATTTTCGACAAGATATAGCCCGTCATTGGCCGCGACAACGAACAGGTCTGCTGTATGCGCTTCATGTACGAATGCCTTTGTGCCTGACAATTTGCCGCCGCTCACCGAAGTAGCGATATTTGCCGGGTTGTGATGCGGTCCTTCGTCGATGGCGAGAGTGGCGATCAGCTCACCGCTCGCTATTTTAGGCAGCCATTTGGACTTCTGTTCATCACTTCCGCCAAGAATGATCGCCGAAGCTGCGAGTGTTGATGCGATAAGCGGGCTTGCCGTCAGCGTCTTGCCAAGTTCTTCAACAATCAGACCGACCGACATCCAGCCAAAATCGCTGCCGCCATGCTCTTCGGGGATGATGACCCCGGTCCAGCCCATTTCGGACATTGCTTTATATGCGTCCGGGTTGAACGCTTCGGGTGCGCCGCTTGCGCGGACTTTACGGAATTCGGCGACCGGGCTTTCATTGGTCGACCATTCGCGCGCCATATCGCGCAGCATTTCTTGTTCTTCGTTTAGAACGGCCATTATTTCGTCCCTTTTCTTATTGGTGATCGAGCATTCCAAGCACGCGCTTGGAAATGATATTGTTCTGGATTTCGGTTGAGCCGCCGTAAATGGTCGTAGCCTTACCAAACAGCCATCCGCGTACACCGGCCAGCTCGGCATCGCTAAATCCTTCACCTTCCCAGCCAAGACCTTGCAAGCCCATGATCTCGATGCTCATTTCGGCCCGTTCCTGACCAAGCTTGGTGCCCAGCTTTTTCAGGACAGAGCTGATTTCCGATACACCGCCCGATGCTTTGCTTTCTTCCGCTGCGCGGCGGGCCGTCAGCAGGAACGCGCTCCAGCGGATTTCGAAATCCGCGATCCTGTCGCGCATGACCTTGTCGGCAAGACGGCCGTCTGCGTCGGTTTCCATATATTTTTTGGCAAGATCGGCCAGGCTTGATCCCGCCCCGCGTGCCATGCTGCCGCCGCCTGACAGGTTTGTGCGCTCATGCTGCAACAGTCGCTTGCCGATGGTCCAGCCTTGGCCTTCTTCGCCAACAAGATTTTCTTTCGGAACCTTCACATCGGTGAAAAATGTCTCGCAGAACGGGCTCATCCCGCTGATCATCTGGATCGGCCGGACTTCGACGCCCGGTGCATCCATGTCCATCAACAGGAAAGAAATGCCGCGATGCTTGTCGCTCTTGTCCGTGCGGACGAGGCAGAAGCATTTGTCGGCCCACTGGCCACCACTGGTCCAGGTCTTCTGGCCGTTGACGACATAATGATCGCCTTTATCTTCTGCAAAAGTCTGCAGATTGGCGAGGTCGGATCCGGCGTTAGGTTCGGAATAACCCTGGCACCAGCGGATTTCACCACGGCAGATCGGCGGGATATGCTCTTTTTTCTGAGCCTCGTTACCATATTCCAGCAAGGTAGGGCCAAACATCATAACGCCCATGCCGCCAATCGGATTATAGGCGCCGGCCTTGGCCATTTCCTTGTTCAGGATCGCAGCCTGTTTGCGGTTGAGGCCGCCGCCGCCATACTCCGCAGGCCAGGTGGGCGTGCCCCATCCGCGCGACCCCATCGCCTGACGCCAGTTTTTTTGCGCTTCGGTTTCATGCCCCGGCCCTTCGACCGAAGCTAGTGCATTACCTTTGCCCTTCAACTCAGGCGGGAAATTTTCGCTCAGGAACGTCTGCACTTCCTTTCGAAAGACCTCGTCCGGGCTGCTTGTTTCAACTTTGGCTTTGGTCGCCATTAATTCCTCCTGTTAGCTATTCAGACCGCGTTGCACGGCATTTTGGTTAAAACTTGTTGGGACGCGTCAACTGGACGAGCTTACGATGCTCTCGACATCATATTCGGACTCCCGGTCGCGAATACGCAGCTCTTCCAGATTGGCTTCGTGGCTGTTGCGATCGATCTTGTAAAACATCAGGAACGACGCCCCGCCAATGTAGAGCAGCAGCAATGCAGGTATATACACCATAGCGAGCTGCAACGGAATTGCCGGGTCGATGGCGCCCGGATTGCTGCCCGGAGTAAGGCCGACAAATGCAACCAGCAAACCGGCCGCAAAAACGCCGAGGCCGGATGTCGCTTTCTGCATAAACGTATTGGCGGCATAAAATAGCCCTTCGGAACGGCGGCCTGTAGCAAGCTGGCTTTCCTCCACCACGTCGCCGACCATTGCATGGGTCAGAACTGCCGAGGAAAATCCGCACATGTTATACAGCCCCGAAAGCATGAATAGTGTCGGCACCAAAAGCGGATCGCCATTCTCGAAAAACAGGCCTGACAGACGCAAAATATAGGGGGTGGCACCGATCAGCACTGCCAGGATTGCAAGACCAATCGCTGCGTTGCGTTTTCCGAATATTTTGGAAAGCCAAGGCGCCATAAAAAGCCCAAGACTAGCCCCGACGAGCGAGTCGAGAACGAGGATCGCGAGCTGCGATGAAGACAGACCCCATAGATAAGTGCCGAAATAGATCGACAAAGCAGAGGTCATTCCGATGCCGGTATATTTCAGCAGGCCGAAACCGAGCAGCGCCAAAAAACCTTTGTGCGAAAA
This sequence comes from Sphingorhabdus sp., assembly GCA_015478735.1. Lineage (GTDB taxonomy): Bacteria > Pseudomonadota > Alphaproteobacteria > Sphingomonadales > Sphingomonadaceae > Parasphingorhabdus. The sequence goes on from JADMKQ010000060.1 coordinate 4,018, forward strand.
AGTCTCTCGCATCTGGCCTAGCGTCCCGAATATACCAAGCCAGGGGCTGGGCGGGGGCGGCTTGAAATATTTCACCCGGTGGAACGTGCCAAGGCTCGACAATATTATGGCAAAGAACATGGTCAGTGATCCGAAAACCGCAAAGCGCCAATAGCCCATCGGATTAAGCTGACCGACCGGATATTCCGCCGTCGGGGCGAGGAACACCATAAGCGTTATAAACGCCATCCCGATGCCGCCCAGATAGCCGAAAAAGAACCGGAAGCTGGCCACGGATGTCCGCTCGTTATAGTCACTGGTCAGTTCGGGGGCGAGGGCGGAGCTTGGTATCTCGTAAAAAGTAATGAAGGTCCGCACGCTGCAACCAACCACTACGATATACCAGAATGCAGCGAAATCGGACATGCCCTCTGGCGGCATGAATAGCAGCAATAGGCTGCCCGCAGCAGGTATGGCGGATGCCAGCATGAAGGGATGCCTACGTCCCCACTTTGTCCTGATATGGTCCGACCATTGGCCGACAATGGGATCCGATATGGCATCGAAAACCAGCGCAACCAGGATTGCGGCGGATACCAGGTCCGCGCGAACACCTATCACCTGATTATAATAAAGCAGCAGGAACGAGCGGAACGCTACATCTTTGATGCCATAACCAACGGAACCCACGCCGTAGAGCATTTTTGTGATGATGCCGAGCTTGGGAGCTGTTTTCGATACTATCATGAGCCGCCATCCCTTTGCGCGAAATGAACAACTGCGCCGACACCGCCACTCATGCGCTGGCCTCCGCTAGACCTGCAAGGTCATCGACTTCCCCGCCATAGATTTCCTGCGCGGCCTTTCTCCGGTTGATCAGCGAATATTCCGGGAACATCGCGTCGTCCACATCCGCATAGCCGCGCAGATGTTGCTTCGCGACCGTTACCTTGTGGACCTCGGTCGGGCCGTCAGCGATCCCCATGACCATTGATCCGATCAGCGAGCCGACGAAAGGCATTTCATTCGATACGCCGAGCGACCCGTGGATATGAATGCACCGCGCCGCGATGTCGTGATATACTTTCGGCATCAACGCCTTGATCGCCGCGATGTCTTTACGGACCTTTCGATAATCCTGATATTTGTCGATCATCCATGCGGTTTTGAGCACGAAAAGCTTGAATTGCTCCAGTTCGATATAGCTGTCGGCAATCTGCATTTGCACTGCTTGGTAATCACCGATGCGCCCTGTGCGGGTTTTTCGGCTGACCGCGCGGCGGCTCATCATGTCGAGCAGGCGTTTGCAATTTCCAACGGTACGCATGGCATGATGAACACGTCCGCCGCCAAGCCGCGTCTGCGAGATGGCAAAGGCGCTGCCCTGTTCACCGAGCAAATGATCGGCCGGCACACGCACATCGGTGT
>JADMKQ010000061.1 GCA_015478735.1 Sphingorhabdus sp.
AAAGTCCATGGCAAAGCGGAGTTGACGTTAGAGTCAAAGCGCACAGACATAACGCGGTGTGATGTTTGAACCGTAGCCGCCTTCGCTTCGTCAACACGCTGCGTTGTACCGCCATATCCTGTCACACGGCAAAAAACTTCGTAAAGAGGCACTGCGGCATACCCCACGCCCAGCATAGCCAGCGCGACCGCAGCAAATATCATTGCGACCCGGCGGTTTTTATCCGATAAATCCATGTTCTGTGCGCTGTTCATTATCAAGACCCGCTAATCTTAACAACTGTAATCAGGTAAAAAAGCACCACCAAGAAAAACAGGAGGCCGGCCGTGATAAGCGCGCGCTGCTTCTGGCGCGCTTGATATGCCTTTTGCTCTTCTGGTGACATTGGCTTTTTATTGTGATCTATTTCGCTCATGCCAGAATAATCCGATCTGCTACCACTGCAGCAAAAAGCGCAAACAGATAAAAAATGGAAAAGCTGAACAAATGCTTCTCGGCCTTCATCTCGCTTGGTTCTTCGGTTTTGCTAAGACCAACGCGAAAGGACAGAATAGCAAAAATTGCACTAAGCACAATTGCGACAGTACCATAAATCGCGCCTGTCATGTTCAAAGCGAAAGGTGCAATTGCACAGATAGCGAGTATCACGCTGTAAGCAGCAATTTGCCGACGGGTCGATTGACGCCCCGCAACAACCGGCATCATCGGGACGCCCGCCTTAGAATAGTCGCTATTCACAAATAGCGCGAGTGCCCAAAAATGGGGAGGTGTCCAGAAAAAGACGACTAAAAACAGCAAGACGGGCATCAGAGTAATATCGCCGGTCACTGCCGCCCAGCCGATAACTGGCGGAAATGCACCTGCCGCTCCGCCAATAACGATATTCTGCGGTGTGCTGCGTTTAAGCCAGATCGTATAAACCACCGCATAGAAAAAGATCGAAAATGCCAGTATGGCGGCACTCAGCCAGTTTACTGCCAATCCCATGAGCACAACAGAAAAGACGGCAAGGCCGATACCGAAATGCAGAGCAGTTTCGCTGTCCATCCGTCCCGCAGGTAACGGACGGTTAGCAGTTCGCTTCATCACCGCATCAATATCCTGCTCATACCATTGGTTCAGTGCCGCCGAAGCTCCTGCCCCCAAGCTGATTGCCAGGATCGCAGTAAAACCGAGTACGGGATGAATGGTGCCGGGAGCGGCCAGCAAACCACAAATAGCCGTGAAGATGACAAGCGACATCACACGCGGCTTGGTCAGCGCAAACAAATCCCGTGCGCTGGCCAATTTATATGATGATGTCGTAGCAATAGTCATTTCTGTTTCAAATATCTCAGTCGGTTTATGGCCTTCTGTCCGGCAAGCCAAGGACTACCGGACAGATAAGCGCATTTATTGTTCCCAGATTATTTGATCTGGGGAAGCGTTTCAAACTGGTGATATGGTGGCGGACTGGACAATGTCCATTCCAGCGTCGTTGCACCTTCGCCCCAGTAATTATCTTCTGCCTTGCGGCCAGCGATAAACGCCCAGGCAATGTTGATGAAGAATATCACCACACCAACAGCCATGATGGCATAACCGATGGAAGCAATTTCATTCCAGTAAGCAAACTGCTCAGGATAATCGGGATAGCGCCGCGGCATGCCCTGGTTGCCCAAGAAGTGCATGGGGAAGAACATCACGTTCACACCGATGAAGAAAATCCAGAAATGCAGTTGGCCAAGCAGTTCGCTATAATGGCGGCCCGACATTTTCGGGAACCAGTAATAGAAACCGGCGAACATCGAGAAGACCGCACCCAGAGACAACACATAGTGGAAGTGAGCAATCACATAATATGTATCATGCAGGTTATCGTCGATGCCGCCATTGGCAAGGACAACACCGGTCACACCACCGATGGTGAACATGAAGATAAAGCCCAGCGCCCAAACCATAGGTGTTTTGAACGAAATCGAGCCGCCCCACATGGTTGCAATCCAGGAGAAGATCTTAATGCCGGTTGGCACCGCGATGACCATGGTCGCAGCAGTGAAGTACATTTTCACATTAACCGACAGGCCGGTTGTGAACATGTGGTGAGCCCACACAACGAAACCAACCACACCGATCGCTACCATAGCATAAGCCATACCGAGATAACCAAAGATCGGCTTACGTGAGAAAGTCGAGATAATGTGGCTGATCATGCCGAAACCTGGCAGAATCATAATGTAAACTTCGGGATGGCCAAAGAACCAGAACAAATGCTGGTACAAGACCGGGTCACCGCCACCGGCTGCATCAAAGAAAGCCGTGCCGAAGTTACGGTCTGTCAACAGCATGGTAATAGCAGCTGCAAGCACAGGAAGTGCCAAAAGCAACAGGAATGCTGTAATCAGAACAGACCACGCAAAAAGCGGCATTTTGTGCAGGGTCATCCCCGGCGCACGCATATTGAAGATGGTGGTAATGAAGTTCACGGCACCCAGAATCGAACTCGCGCCAGCCAAGTGCATAGACAAGATGACCATATCCACTGCCGGTCCGATTGACCCGCTGGTGGAGAGCGGCGCATAGATTGTCCACCCGGTACCAGCACCATTACCTGTACCGCCTGGAACAAAGGTAGAGCCAAGAAGCAGCAAAAATGCAGGGACCAGCAGCCAGAAGCTGACATTGTTCATGCGCGGAAATGCCATATCTGGCGCGCCAATCATCAGCGGCACGAACCAGTTACCAAAACCGCCAATCATCGCTGGCATAACCATGAAGAAGATCATGATTAAACCATGTGCAGTGATAAGCACGTTCCAGAGGTGGAAAGCTTCATCCAGGGAGGCTCCAGAGCCAACCCATCCGGTAAGATACTGGATGCCCGGTTCAGCAAGTTCCAGACGCATCATTCCCGAAATCGCACCACCGATAATGCCGGCAACAATTGCGAAAATCAGGTAAAGTGTACCGATGTCCTTGTGGTTGGTGGACATGAACCAACGCTGGAAAAAGGCAGGTTTATGGTCTGCGTCATGTGCATGATCGTCCAAAATCTGGCCGTCTGCTGCAATAGTTGTCATCGCTTGCTACCCCTTAGTTCGCAGCGGCGGCCGCATCAGCCGGCTCGCCTTGAGTTGTCGTGTCAGTGGATGCGGTAGCGTCAGCGGCTGAATCAGCACCTGCTTCATCGCCACTGGCTTCTGCAGGCTCGTCACCTTTTACGGTTCCGCCGTTAGCGCGCACCCAGTCATTAAATTTGTCTTTCGGAAGCACTTCGATCGCGATCGGCATAAAGCCATGACGCACACCGCAAAGTTCTGAACATTGGCCGTAATATACGCCAACCTTATCGATTTGCAAAACCTTCTCGTTAATCCGGCCTGGTACAGCATCCAGCTTGAACCATGCAGAAGGAACAGCAAAACTGTGGATCACGTCAGCTGAGGTAATTAGCAGTTTTACAGGCTCTCCGACCGGGATGACCATCCGGTTGTCGGCAGCAAATAACGGTGTTTCCCCGCGCGCCCTAGCTTCTTCTTCCGGCAGCATATTGGAAATGACTTCGAAATCGCCATTGTCGGGATAACTGTACCCCCAATACCATTGATAGCCCGTCACTTTGACAGTCAAGGCATCATCGGGCGCCGGCTCAAACTGTTTTGCCAGCAAGCTGATCGAAGGGACAGCAATCACCAAAAGAATTAGAACAGGAATAACTGTCCAGATAACTTCGATGAAAGTATTATGCGTGGTTTTTGAAGCTTCCGGATTTGCGCTTTTGCGAAAACGGACCATTGCAACCAGAAGCAGTATAAGCACAAACAGGCAGATACCGACTATGATAGGCAGCAAGATCGCGTTGTTAATCCATTTGGCTTGTTCACCAGTGGGGCTAACTTGTGGCTGGAAATCAAGTCCGCCGTTCACCGGCAAGCCCACACCTTCGGTGGGCTTCATTGGCGTATAGAGAGCAGGATCAAGTCCGGAAGCCGGAGCAGCCTCAGCCGCAGGTGCTTCTGATTCAACGCTTGCCGTAACCGGCGCTGCATCAACATCCGGCGCTGCTGGCAGCGCATCTTGCGCAAATGCCGCCGCTGGCGTGAGAATCAGGCCCAATGCCAGAATCCATGCTTTCACATAATGAGTCATTACTTGCCCAACCTTATTTAAGCCCTTGTTTCCATACGTTTTCCGCTAACAGGCAAGCCAGAAAATCCGGCGACTGTAATCCGTGAGAATACGGACTTCTGTTAACATGAGACGCACTATTTGAGGCGGCTTATAAGCAGGGTTGTCGCAAGCCTCAAGCTACTCTACGCATATTTTTAAATTTTTTGGACTTTCAACGGAACAAAGCTACTCCCATTTCAGGAACACGGACCAGACAGGATGACTATTAAATTGACCGAAAACGAGATTTTGGACGAATTCCGCGCCAGCGACGCTCTGCTGGAGGGCCATTTCATATTATCGTCCGGTCGGCACAGCGCGCAATATCTGCAATGCGCACGGGTTTTGATGGACCCGGCGCGCGGCGCAAGGCTGGCTGAAGCGCTGGTTGCCACACTCCCGGATGACATTCGTAATGCTATTGATATTGTGGTATCTCCCGCGATGGGCGGCGTCATTGCCGGACATGAAATGGGGAGAGCGCTTGGTAAAGAAGCTATATTTCTCGAACGCCCTGAAGGGATTTTCGAGCTACGCCGTGGTTTCCGACTGGAACCCGGTCAAAAAGTCCTGATGATGGAAGACGTTGTGACCACCGGACTATCATCGCGAGAAGCAATGAAAGCGATCGCACTCGCAGGTGGCGAAGTTATTGCCGCTGGTGCGCTGGTGGATAGATCAAACGGCGCGGCCAGTTTTGACGTCCCGTTCTTTCCGTTGATCGCGCTGGAAGTGCCATCCTATGCCGATGATGAAGTGCCCGCTGAACTGGCAGCCATTCCAATGACAAAGCCCGGTAGTCGAAAAGCATGAGCCAGTCGCGGTATCTTCGTTTGGGTGTCAATATTGACCATGTGGCAACAATCCGTAATGCACGGGGCGGGGAACATCCGCAGCCCATTCGCGCCGCAACTATTGCCGCCGACGCTGGCGCCGATGGTATTACAGCCCACCTACGTGAGGATCGCCGCCATATTCGCGATGACGACCTGATCGAATTGATGGATAGTCTGTCTATTCCGCTTAACCTCGAAATGGCAGCCACGGAGGAGATGCTGAAAATCGCCCTGCGTCATAGACCTTTTGCAGCGTGTATCGTGCCCGAAAAAAGGGAAGAACGTACGACTGAAGGCGGACTGGATGCTGCTGGCCAGATTGACAGGTTGAAGGACTTTACCGACCAGTTACGCGAGGCCAATATCCGCGTGAGCCTTTTCATAGAACCTGACCCTAGACAGATT
>JADMKQ010000062.1 GCA_015478735.1 Sphingorhabdus sp.
GTTTCAGGCCAGTCGGATCAATACCTGTCTGGGCAGCCAAATCTTCCAACGTATCCGCTCGCTTGATATATCCCGACTTGATAAAGCGTTCCGGCGTCATTCCAGGCAGCATCGTCCCCATCGTATATTTGCTGCGATATTCATGATCGAACAGCATGAACGCAGGAGGCGCGTCATTCTCATATATCTCTCGGCCCAGTTCGTTATAGGGCTTTGCCTCGTTGGCAAAGCGCTGGCCGCGCGCATTGACGATAAGGAAATGCGGCAGGCCGCGTTCGAACACATGTATCGTGGGTACTTGCGCTCCCGGCTCGACCGAGGACGGCATCCACCACATGTCGTCCATCAGATCAAGTGCAGCACCGACCGAAAGACCGGCCTTGATGCCATCGCCCATATTGCCGGGCGAACCAGAGGTAAAAGCAGCCGATGTCCATGTATCAGCGGCCTTTGGACCAAAATATTCTTTCCGCATGGAAGAGTTATGCTCGAAACCTCCAGCTGCGATGATGACGCCGCGGCGCGCCCGGATCATAAGATCCTTCCCTGCCTGGGAAACACGCGCTCCGATAACTTTTCCGTCCTGGACCAGCAATTCTTCAAGACTGGTTTCCAGCCACAACGGCACATTTTTTTCCTGAAGCGTATAACGCAGGCGGGCAATCAGGGCTGCACCGCTGGACATGTGCTGGCGTGAGGCAATTTTATTCCACAAATTGCGCGGGAACATTTTCCAGACATCAAGCAAGCCCTTCGGATTTGACCGGAAAAACGCCAGGCGGCGCAGCTCCTTGACCGAACCGACAATACCGCCGGGGATTTCCATGCCCCGTTTGCGAAGCTTCGCAAAGTCGTTGAGCTTGCGTCCGGAAAATACCTTGGGATCAATGGAGCGGCCGCCCTTGCAACCACCAGGTGTTTCCGGCCGGTAGTCGGGAAAATCCTCCATCATCTGGAACTGCACAGCACTGTTGGCCTGCATATAGTCAACCATATCTGGTCCATGATCGACAAGCTCTTCCAGCTTACCTGGTGCAACCCGGTTGCCAACATTATGCTTGAGATAGGTGAGCGCATCGTCACGCGAGTCCGGAATACCAGCCGCCTTCATCAGCGGATTGTTCGGGACCCAGGCCACCCCGCCAGAAAGCGCCGTCGTGCCTCCATAAAATTCTGTCTTCTCGATAACCAGGACATCAAGCCCTTCGGTTTTGCCCACAATAGCTGCTGTCAGCCCTGCCGCACCTGACCCTACGACAAGAAGATCCGCTTCATAATCCCACGCCGTGTTTACAAAATCCGTCATACTTTCCACTCCGCAATCAGGCAGTTTCCTGATTTAATCTAGACGAGCAATCGAGTACGAAGAGCGTTCAGAAACAATGGATTAGATTGTCGGTCTCGGCTTCAAGTCTCATGCTCAATGCTAATTTGTGACTTTGTTACGTAAAAGCCTAGCCATTGGTAGTCACATTTTAATTAGTCCTAATCGGAATGTGCAGAATCAAGAGCATGCTTTGGTGTTGCTTAGTACCGCTTCTAGAGAACGACCCCAACATCATCTGCGGTGGTATCACCGATGAAATTCGCCCACACACCGGAGGGCTTCCAAATTCTCTCCATTGTGGATCGGGCCACAGGTTCAGACATAGCTTTAACTTCACGGTTGTAACGATAAAAAAATGCTGAAACCCGGGCATTCACTATGCAGTGGACGTGCACTACATCGTCCCCGATCTCATGCATAGCATCACAGAATTGCGCAAAATCATCCTCAGTAGGATGACCGAAATCTACAGGTATATGAATATAGCTCATGCCTAACGAATGTACGCTTTCTGCCTCGTCGGGTAGTGCCTTTTCGTGACTATGAAGCGCAAGGTTGATGATATGCGTCACACCAAGCGCTTTGATTTCAGCCAGTTGCTGTTCAGTCGGCTGACCGGAAGTCGTCGTGCGATCATCAAGTCGAAGCCAGGCGAATATATGCGAAGGATCATTCATGGGCCATTTCCTCGATAAGGAATGTTGAGACTAAGACAAATGTCCAGTCGCCCAGGCGAGCGGCGATCATATTGCGCTTCCCGATGGTGATCCATCTTAATTCGCCAGTTACGCAATCCATTTTCAATATCATGATATAGGACAGGTCACAAGATCAACCTTTGTAAGGGTGGCAGCCATGGCCAAGGGTCTATAACCTCTTACTTCGATTATTCGACAAATCTCGAAATATGGTTGACAATCATCTCATTAATTCGATAAATGTCGAAATATCAAATCAAGGTGAGTCTCAACATGGAAGCAAAGCAGGCTATCGATGCGTTAGGATCGCTCGCTCAGGAGCATAGACTCGCAATATTTCGCTTGCTGGTTAAAACCGGCAAGGAAGGAATGGCTGCCGGAGCGATTGCCGAAAAGCTCGATGTGTTGCCCAGTTCCCTGTCTTTTCATCTGGCACATCTCACCCGCGCTGGCCTGCTCACGCAAGAGCGTCAGTCACGCACCCTCATCTATCGCGCCAACTATGCGTCGATGAATGAACTTGTCGCTTATCTTCTCGAAAACTGCTGCGCGGGGGACGCCTGTGCAGTTGACCTTCTCGCTACCCAAGGAGCCTGCAAATGAAACGGATGCATATTCATCTTTCGGTCGAAAATATCGAACAATCGATTGGCTTTTACACCAAGCTGTTCGGAACCGAACCCAGCGTGGTGAAAAGCGACTATGCCAAATGGATGCTGGATGATCCGCGTGTCAATTTCGCCATGTCGAGCCATGAGGGCGCGAAGCGCGGCGTGGAGCATGTAGGTATTCAGGTGGAAAATGCTGATGAACTCACGCAGGTCTATGACCGCATCAAAGAGGCTGGCGGAGCCATTTTCGACGAAGGCGCCACGACTTGCTGTTATGCCCAATCAGAAAAGAACTGGACGGCAGACCCTGATGGCGTGGCGTGGGAAGCATTTCTTACCCATGGCGATGTGACCGAATATGGCAATCGCGTCGATCTCAACCAGCTTGCATCCGGCAATGCCGCCGAAAACACCTGCTGCACACCCTCTATGGCGCCAACTGCAGTTGATGAAAAAGCTGATAGCAAGCCTTGCTGCGGATGACATCGATGACAGACAAGACTTATAATGTGCTTTTCCTCTGCACAGGCAATTCCGCTCGCTCTATTCTGGGTGAAGCGCTCCTCAATCGCGATGGTTGAAACTCTCGACAAGATGAGCCTTGCCAACCGGCTAGATGCGATTGGGAAAACTGAAGCACCCTAAGTCCGGTTGCCCAGACGGGCGCTATCAGCAGAACAAGCGAGAGACTTTATGGGATTATTTGAACGTTGGTTGTCACTTTGGGTCGCGCTGGCCATAGGGGGAGGCATAATCCTCGGTAACATCGCGCCTGATCTCATTACCTATATCGCGGCCCTGGAATATGCGTCGGTCAATCTGGTCGTCGCTATTCTTATCTGGGCCATGATCTATCCCATGATGGTCGCTGTGGATTTCGGGTCGCTGCGCGAGATCGGGAACAAACCCAAAGGCCTGGTCATCACCATCGTTGTTAACTGGCTCATCAAGCCGTTCACGATGGCGGCCCTTGCCGTGCTGTTTTTTGATTATCTCTATAGCGGTCTGCTGCCGGCTAACGACGCTCAACAATATATTGCCGGCCTTATCCTTCTGGGCGCAGCGCCTTGCACGGCAATGGTGTTTATATGGTCGCAAATGACCAAGGGCGACGCGACTTATACACTGGTGCAGGTATCGGTGAACGACCTCATCATGGTCGTGGCCTATGCACCCATCGTTGCGCTTTTGCTGGGCGTCACGGATATAGCGATTCCGTGGGAGACGCTCCTGCTTTCCGTGATTCTCTATGTTGTCGTGCCATTGGCTGCAGGCGCCCTCACGCGCCAGCGTCTGTTATCCAAGCACGGCGGAAATGCTGAAGCCATTGATATATTCACATCCAGATTGAAACCGGCCTCGATAATCGGACTGCTGGCAACCGTCGTGCTGTTATTTGCATTTCAGGCGCAGACGATCATTTCCAGCCCGCTGCTCATCGTGCTGATCGCCATTCCGATTATTTTGCAATCCTACGGTATCTTCGCTCTAAGCTATGCCGCAGCATGGGCATGGAAAGTGCCCCACAAGATAGCCGCCCCCTGCGCGCTGATAGGCACGTCGAACTTCTTTGAATTAGCCGTGGCAGTAGCGATCGGCCTTTTCGGTCTGTCGAGCGGCGCTGCCTTGGCGACCGTGGTTGGAGTGCTCGTGGAAGTCCCTGTCATGCTCTCGCTCGTGGCGATTGCAAACAGGACAAGAGCGAAGTTTGCAGATTAAATAGAGATAAAACTCTATCCTGACCACGGATGTATTGAACATCGGCTTATACCGCCGATGTTCAATACTATCAATTTATCTCATTTTTATGGCGTTATCTGGAATGCTTCAATCAATGCACTGAAACCCCTTCACCCCATAAAAAATAGATCGCAATTGCGAATAAGCTAAGCAGCACAATCAAATAGACCCAGTTCTTCCAGGTGACACCGAGCTGCTTGCGGTTCTCCTGTTTGAACGCTTCCAAATTTTCTCTGATTGCGTCGTTGCATGTCAATAATGCGGTATCGATGGCAGGTGCATTAGACAGAAAGTGCAATATCTCCAATCTTTCCTGATCGGTGATATCCGGAAATTTTTCCAGCAAACTTTCAATATATAAACGGTCCCCGCCTTCCGCTTGTGAGGCGGAACTTTCTTCGAGTTGATTCATGTTATGCATTTCAATTTCGGCCACGGCCAGACAACTGCAAAAAGCAGTTCCTGATGTGACGTTGATACAAGAACTCCCTGGGAGTCCGCTCAATTTCTAGCTTGAAAAATGCACAGGCGGCGCACGCGTCGGAATAGCCTTATAGCCATTACGAAACAGAATATGTTCGACGACAAACGCAGAGTAAGGATGATTGAAAGCAAGTTCAAACAGCCCTTGGCTTAGGTAAGCATAACCGAAAATCGATGTTTCTGGAGCCGGGTCAGGGCCTCCAGCATCGTGATAATTTCTGGAATTTTTATATGTTTGGGATGACTTTCCCAAAGCTGCGGTTACGGGTGCCGCCGCAGTAGTCAGATGAAACTGGTTCCCGGTGTTACTGGAGCCCGAAACATCCGGAACTGTAGAATGAAATAGAAACGAAAAACTGGCAGCAACCAGCAAGCAACGGAGCAGCAGCCCCATTACCCAATGTGGGTTATCCCGAAAATTACTTTCCGAATCTATCATTACCAAGCTTTTATGCTTTGTTTGGTAGCGGAGGAGGGACTCGAACCCCCGACAC
>JADMKQ010000063.1 GCA_015478735.1 Sphingorhabdus sp.
GCCATACGGCTTGCTGGCCAATATATAGACGCAAGGGTGTTTGGTTTTTGGCATAGCCTGTTTATTGAATCACGATGGACCCTGAAACAAGTTCAGGGTGACGAGCTTTGAGGTATTGACCGTTACTGATAATCCGCATCTTACGCCGCAACGGCAACCGGAAGACATCGACGCCGCGCTGCGCCCGAAAACGCTTGATGAGTTTGTCGGGCAAGAGGCGGCGCGTTCCAACCTGCGCGTGTTCATTGAAGCGGCAAAGGGGCGGAGCGAGGCGTTGGACCATGTGTTGTTTTTTGGCCCGCCGGGTCTTGGGAAGACCACTCTGGCGCAGATCATTGCGCGTGAACTGGGCGTCGGATTTCGCGCTACTTCCGGTCCCGTCATTGCCAAATCCGGCGATCTTGCCGCGCTGCTGACCAATCTGGAAGAAGGCGACGTACTGTTCATCGACGAGATTCACAGGCTCAATCCGGTGGTCGAGGAAGTGCTTTACCCGGCTATGGAAGACCGCGCGCTTGATCTTATCATTGGTGAAGGTCCGTCGGCACGGAGCGTGCGGATTGACCTGCCGCAATTTACCTTGATCGGCGCGACCACACGGCAAGGATTGCTGACGACGCCGCTGCGTGACCGTTTTGGTATTCCGGTGCGTTTGAATTTTTACAGCGTCGAGGAGCTGGAAAAGGTCGTCCACCGCGCCGCGCGCTTGCTAAACCTTGATATTGCTCCCGATGGTGCGACCGAAGTTGCCCGCCGTGCGCGTGGAACGCCGCGAATTGCGGGACGCTTGCTGCGCCGGGTGCGCGATTTTGCGAATGTTGCAGGGTCGGCCATTGTTGACCGGGAAACTGCCGATATATCGCTAACCCGGCTTGAGGTAGACAGCATCGGGCTTGACGCTATGGACCGCCGCTATCTTCACATGATTGCGGATATATACAAGGGCGGCCCGGTGGGCGTCGAAACGCTGGCCGCCGGTCTGTCGGAACCGCGTGACACGATTGAAGAAGTGATCGAGCCGTATCTTATTCAACTGGGTCTGGTTGCCAGAACAGCGCGGGGCCGCGCGCTCAATGATCGCGGCTGGCAGCATCTGGGGCTGACTCCGCCTGCTGGTAAAGAAGTGGACGGCAACCTGTTTGATTGAACCTATAATCCTCTCCCCTGAAGGGGAGAGGGTTTAGAGCAGATTTAGTCGCGCAGCAGTTCGTTGATTCCGGTTTTTGAACGGGTCTGGGCATCGACAGTTTTCACGATTACCGCACAATAAAGCGACGGGCCGGGCGCGCCGTCGATGTTGGTTTTTGCCGGGATTGCGCCAGGCACAACGACGGCATAGGGCGGAACTTCGCCAATATAGATTTTGCCGGTGGCGCGGTCGATAATCTTGGTCGATGCGCCCAGATACACACCCATGGAAAGCACCGCACCTTCACCGACGCGAACGCCTTCGGCGACTTCGCTGCGTGCGCCGATAAACGCGCCGTCACCGATAATTACCGGATCGGCTTGCAACGGTTCCAGCACGCCGCCAATGCCTGCGCCGCCGGAAATATGGACGTTCTTGCCAATCTGGGCACAGCTTCCCACCGTTGCCCATGTATCAATCATGGCGCCTTCGTCGACAAAGGCGCCGATATTTACAAAGCTGGGCATCAACACAACGTTGCGCCCGATGTGCGAACCATGGCGGACAACCGCGCCGGGGACTGCACGGAAACCGGCTTCGCGGAAACGGTTTTCATCCCAACCGGCAAATTTGCTGGGAACCTTGTCCCAATGGTTCGCGCCGCCGGGGCCTTCGATAATCTGGTTGTCGTTCAACCGGAAAGAGAGCAGCACGGCCTTTTTCAGCCATTGGTTGACCACCCATTTGTCGCCCTGTTTCTCTGCAACACGCGCGCTGCCGTTATCCAGGCTGGCCAGCGCCGCATTTACTGCATCGCGTTCCTCGCCCTGGCTATTGATGTTCAGCGATTCACGCTTGTCCCAAGCAGTTTCAATGGCAGCAATCAAATTGGCAGTCATAATATTGCGTCTTTCCTGTTTTTCTTGTTCAAATAGAGGCTGGACATCCAGCTTTCCAGATCGGTGATTTCATAGTCAATATAATCCGGTGCATGGCCGCGTGCGCCCCACTCCGAACGGGTGTTGACCCAGATGGTCGTCATGCCCAAATCTTTGGCCGGACGCAAATTACGCGCCATATCCTCGACGAATAATGCGCGCGCGGGATTGATGCCGCAGGTGGTGATAAGGCTCTGATATGCCGCTTCTTCCGGCTTTGGAACCAGATTGGTGGCAAGCACGTCATGAATCCGGTCAAACAGTCCGCCAAGGCCGCGTTTTTCCAGAACGCGCTCTGCATAAGGCTTGTCGGCGTTGGTGAAGATCAGCTTTTCACCGGGGAGCGCCGCTATCGCGCTATAGAGTTCCGGTGCGTGTGTCAGTCTGCTCATGTCAATATCATGGACATAATCCAGAAAATCATGCGGGTCGGTGCCATGATGATGCATCAGTCCCGCGAGCGTGGTTCCATGATCGTGGAAATAGCTTTTCTGAATGCGCCGCGCTTCCACAGCATCACAGCGTAGTGCGCGCTCTATATATTCGCCCATTTTAATGTCGATCAGGGAAAACAGATCGCTCTCCGCCGGGTAAAGGACGTTATCGAGATCAAAGATCCAGTGATCGATATGGGAAAGTTCCGGCAACATGGTCACAGCGCCTAATCACTCCGCTGCATTACGGCAAGCGCTGATCGTCAAATGGCCAAAGGCTATGCCCGCGCGCCTTTTTCTTCCACGCCAGCGCTGTTATGCCGCAATGCTTTCAGCACGGTATCGACAATGCCGTCGGCATCCAGCCCTGCTGCGGCATATTGGACTTCGGGCTTGTCCTGATCCTGGAATATGTCCGGCAATCGCATCGTACGGATTTTCAGGCCCGTATCGGTTAGCCCCGCATCAGATGCCATCGTCAGGACATGCGCGCCCAGCCCGCCAATCGCTCCTTCTTCAAGGGTGATGGCAACTTCGTGACTGGTCAGCAATTTGCGGATCAGTTCTTCATCCAGCGGTTTGGCAAAGCGCATATCCGCGACCGTAGTGCTCAGCCCCTTGGCATCCAGACGCTCTGCGGCCTTCTTGGCTTCCTCCAGACGGGTACCGAGCGACAGGATCGCGACCTTGCTGCCTTCGCGTACGATCCGGCCCTTGCCGATTTCCAGCTTCTCAAGCTTTTCGGGGATGTGAACGCCCGTACCATTCCCGCGCGGATAGCGGAAGGCAATCGGCCCATCGTCATATTCCGCAGCCGTATAGGTCATGTGTGCCAGCTCCGCTTCGTCAGCGGCGGCCATCACCACCATGTTGGGCAGGGTCGCAAGATAGGTCACGTCAAAGCTGCCGGCATGGGTGCTGCCATCGGCTCCAACCAGTCCAGCCCGGTCAATCGCAAAGCGCACCGGCAAGTTCTGGATCGCGACATCATGCACAACCTGATCATAGGCGCGTTGCAGGAATGTCGAATATATAGCCGCGAACGGACGCATCCCCTGCGCCGCGAGTCCTGCGGCAAAGGTCACACCATGTTGTTCGGCGATCCCGACATCAAATGCGCGATCAGGATGGGCCTTCGCAAATTTGTCTACGCCGGTGCCCGATGGCATAGCAGCGGTAATCGCACAGATGCGCGGATCAGTGTCGGCCAGCTTGGCGAGCGTTTCGCCAAAAACATTCTGGTAAGCAGGTGGTCCGCCGCCCGGTCCCTTGTCCTGTTTGCCCGAAACGACATCGAATTTGGCCACGCCGTGATATTTATCGGCAGCTTCTTCGGCAAACTTATAGCCTTTGCCTTTTTCGGTTACGACATGAATCAGGCACGGCCCTTCCGCTGCATCGCGGACATTTTCCAGCACCGGGATCAAATGTTCCAGATTATGGCCGTCAATCGGACCGACATAATAGAAGCCAAGTTCTTCGAACAAGGTTCCGCCCATCGTCATGCCGCGCGCATATTCATCCGTCTTGCGTGCCGCATCGTGGAGCGATTTGGGCAACTTGCGGGCAATCCGCCGGGCCAGTTCGCGTATCCCCAGAAATTCGCGGCTGGAAACAATCCGCGCCAGATAAGCCGACAGCCCGCCCACAGGCGGCGCAATCGACATGTCATTGTCGTTCAGGATCACGACCAGCCGGTTTCCGGCAATCGCCGCATTGTTCATAGCTTCATAAGCCATGCCCGCGCTCATCGCACCGTCACCGATAACGGCGATCCCGCGCCCCGGTGCGCCTGTCATTTTATTGGCAACGGCAAAGCCCAAGGCTGCGCTGATCGAGGTGGAGCTATGTGCTGCACCAAAGGGATCATATTCGCTTTCGCTGCGCTTGGTAAAACCGGAAAGCCCGCCGCCCTGACGCAATGTGCGGATACGGTCACGGCGACCGGTGATAATCTTGTGCGGATAACATTGATGGCCAACGTCCCAGATCAGGCGATCTTCGGGCGTATTAAACACATAATGGATTGCGGTGGTCAGCTCAACCACGCCGAGTCCCGCGCCCAGATGGCCGCCTGTTACCGAAACTGCGTCGATAACCTCGGAGCGCAATTCATCTGCAAATTGGCGTAATTGCTCCGGTTTTAACCGGCGCAGGTCTGCTGGTAAGGACACTGTATCCAGAAGTGGTGTTTTAGGACCTGGCATATTGTCTCCTGTTTCATCCAGACTTTAACGATATTGGCCGGATATGTCGAACTTTCAGCAGAAAGCTCCTTAAAATATCAATCTCTATATTTGCTGGTGGCGCAGTGAAATCCTATGAATGCGATGTCATCCGCACTTCTGGCAGATACCGCGCACTTCGATCACGGGACGGATCGATTTGAAACCTTGTTCCCGCGCCACTGCCCGAACCTTTGCTGATAAGCTATCATCATCAATATGTGTTGCCTCTCCGCATGTGTCACAGACAAGGAAAATGCAATCATGTTCGCAGCCGGGGTGGCTGTTGGCCAGATAGGCGTTGGCACTCTCCACCCGCATGGCAAGGTTGGTGGCCACAAACAGGTCAAGAATGCGGTAAACGCTATTGGGCGCAACACGCTTGCCCCGCGCTGCCGAAACCAGCTCGGCTATATCATAGGCCGATGCAGGGCGCGAGAAACCGGAAAGCGCCTCAAAGATAGCGGCGCGCGTGTCGGTCCACTTCTCCCCGGCTTCCTCCAGATAATGGCGTGCAGCATCGGCAAGAGATTCGCCGTGATGCTCATGATGCTCATGTTTTCCCATCAGTGTAATTTAGGGATGATGG
>JADMKQ010000064.1 GCA_015478735.1 Sphingorhabdus sp.
GAACGCATAGGCTCTGGACAGCAACTAACATTCATGTAAACAATGCGGGATGGAGAGCTTACCATCCCCGACACTTTGGGCGATTCCCTTTTTCGTGGCGACAGTCGCGGGCGAATGGCTGTGGAGCCGGAGAAACAGCAATATCCGCTATGAAACCAGAGATGCGATAACATCGCTATCCCTTGGCTTAGGCAGTCTGGTCGCGGGATTTGCAACAGCCGGGATCGTATTTGCGCTCGCCTTATGGGCCTATGACCACCGGATTATCGATTTGCAGATCACTTGGCCCCAGGCGCTGTGGTTGGTGCCGATTGCATTTGTTCTGGATGATCTGGCCTATTACTGGTTCCACCGCACCGCGCACCGCGTCCGCTGGTTCTGGGCAGCGCATGTCATTCATCACAGCAGCCAGCACTATAACCTGACCACCGCGCTGCGTCAGACATGGACCGGCTTTTTCGCGCTCAGCTTTCTCTTCCGGATGCCTCTGTTCTTTCTGGGGTTTCCGCCTGCATTGATCTTTTTTCTCGCCGGGCTGAATCTGGTCTATCAATACTGGATCCATACCGAAGCGATTGACCGGATGCCCCGCTGGTTTGAAGCGGTGATGAACACACCCTCGCACCACCGCGTCCACCACGCCACTAATCCCCGCTATCTGGACCGCAACTATGCCGGCGTTTTCATTATCTGGGACCGGATGTTCGGGTCGTTTGAACCAGAAACAGCGGACGAAAAAATCGAATATGGCATCGTCAAGAACCTGACCAACTATAATATCCTGTGGGCCGCCTTTCACGAATGGATCGGCATCATCAGGGATCTGTGGTCCGCGCCGTGGCGCTACAAATTAAACTATCTGATAAAACCGCCCGGATGGAGTCACGACGGCTCCAGGGAAAGCAGCGAAACCATAAAGGCACGCTGGGCACAAAGCGCACAACAGGAGAGAGTTACATGGCAGAATATGACATCATCGTTATCGGCGGCGGATCGGCAGGAAGCGCGGTTGCCGGGCGACTCAGCGAAGATGGAAAGCGGTCGGTCTGCCTGATCGAAGCCGGGGGAACGAATGATAATTTCCGCGTAAAAACACCGGGGATGATGCCGTTCATCCCCCAAAATGCAAACTGGAGATTTGATACCGTTCCCCAAAAGGGTCTGAACGGACGCATCGGCTATCAACCGCGCGGGCGCGGCCTTGGCGGGTCAAGCGCGATCAACGCGATGATATATATTCGCGGCAACAAATGGGATTATGATAACTGGGCCGCGATGGGCTGCGACGGGTGGAGCTATGATGATGTCCTGCCCTATTTCAAGAAATCCGAAAGCAATGAGCGCGGCGGCGACGCCTATCATGGTGGCGACGGGCCGCTATCGGTATCGGACCAGAAATGGCCAAACCCCGGCAGCGTCGCCTTTGTGGAGGCCGCGCGCAATTTACAGATGCCGATCCTCGACGATTTTAACGGCGCGAAACAGGAAGGCATCGGTCTTTACCAGGTCACCCAAAAAGGCGGTGAACGCTGGACCGCGGCACGGGCCTATGTCGAACCGGCGCGCGGGCGGTCAAATCTCGACATCAAAACCGATTCTCTGGTCGAGAAGCTGATTATCGAAAATGGCCGCGTAACGGGCGTTCAGGTTTTGCGCGGCAAGAAACGGGAAGTCCTGACGGCCAAGGGCGCGGTCGTCCTTTCCGCCGGTGCATTCGGATCGCCACAAGTGCTGCAACTGTCCGGCATTGGCCCGGCGGAGCATCTTAAGGAAAAAGGCGTCGAAGTGGCGCTCGACAAGCCGGAGGTCGGTGCGAACCTCAAAGACCATATCGACTTTGTTTCCGGTTATAAAACGGAATCCACCGAACTGATCGGCAATTCGCTTTCCGGCACGCTTCGCATGGCAAGGGCGATATTGCAGCACCGGATGAAGCGCACCGGGATCATGACCACGCCTTATGCAGAAGCCGGTGGTTTCTGGACTTCCGGCCCCGATATTCCTGCGCCTGACATCCAGTTTCATTTCGTGCCCGCCATGCTGGAAGATCATGGCCGCGAAAAAGTCAGTGGACATGGGTTTAGCTGCCACGCCTGCGTATTGCGCCCGCATAGCAAGGGCACGGTCCGTCTTGCTTCGGCTGATCCCGCTTCGCCGCCGTCCATCGATCCCAATTTCCTTGAAGATGAGCGCGATATCGTGACCCTGCGAAAAGGCGTCCGCTATATGCAGCGGATCATGGAAGCTCCGCCGCTAACCGACTTCAAACCGACAAACCGCCACCCCGTTGATATGAGCAATGACAATGCGCTCGACGATTTGATCCGGCAGCGGGCGGATACCGTGTACCACCCTGTCGGCACTTGCCGCATGGGCAGCGATGATGATGCTGTGGTGGACAGCCGCCTGAAATTCAAAGGGCTGGAAGGGCTATATATTGCCGACGCGTCCATCATGCCGGAAATCATCAGCGGCAACACCAACGCACCCAGCATCATGATCGGTGAACGGGCAGCGGATTTCGTCAAGGCTGATTTGGGGTAACTGTTTCAGGGGGCGCTACTAACGCGCTCCTTTAAGCAACAATCACATAGCCCTCATCGCCCTGCCCGCGGCACATTTGCTTGGACACGCGCGTTTCCTCGCCCTCGATGATCGCAACATCGGTTATGCTGAGGCAGCGGCGGCCATTGGGCTGGGCGTTGAGCGCAGTGACGGTGGACGATCCCGAAACGCCGGAGCGTGTCGGGCTTTTCCAGCTTGCAGTGGCGCCGACTTCTTCTTTCTCGGTTACGGCGACCGTGGCTTCGGCTGCTTGCTTTTGCTCGTCTTCGGTAAGCTGGCAGGCGATTTCGCTTACCAAGAGCGCGCCGACGCCGCTTGAGATCAGCGTGCCGACATTGCCAAGACCCGCCACATTACCAGCCACCCCGCCGATAATGCCGCCGAGCAAGCCGCCGCGCCCTCTCGCCTTTTTACATTTCTGTTCGGCGGTTAGCTGTTCCGCAGTTTTGGGCGTAGCTTCCTTAGTTGCGCTTTTCTTGCCGCTGGTTTTATATTCCGGAACCGCATAACC
This sequence comes from Sphingorhabdus sp., assembly GCA_015478735.1. Classification (GTDB taxonomy): domain Bacteria; phylum Pseudomonadota; class Alphaproteobacteria; order Sphingomonadales; family Sphingomonadaceae; genus Parasphingorhabdus. The sequence goes on from JADMKQ010000064.1 coordinate 3,077, forward strand.
GGCGCATCCGGTGTTGAAGCAAAATCGGTCCTGTAAATAGGTGCGGTCATCTTTGTAACGCGCTTCCAATGCACGGTAACCGGCAAGATTGGCTCCTTCCGGGTCAGACGCGGCATGTTCACGCATGATCCGCTTGTAAAAATTATTGCGGGTATCGGCCGAGTAAGCCATTTTTCCCGCCACTTCATTCGTATAGAGCGCGGATAGCTCATTCTGGTGATCGATCATTTCCTGACGGAACGGGGTCAGGACCTCGGCATAATATTTGTCGAGCTTTATCGTGCAGCGGTTAATCTCTTCCGCCTTGTCATAGGGCGCGGCGAATTTCTGAAATTCCTCGCGGCATTCGGGATAGCCCTCTGCTGTTATGAGCGGCGTCATTGGCAAGGATGGCAGTTCCGGTTCTGGGGTCGCTGGTGGAGAATAAGCGCGGTCCTCATAAGATAAAGGCTCATCAACTGGCTCTGCATCCAATATGATCTGGTCCTGGGAATTGGCCGGAGCGCCTGCATGGACGGCCAAAAGCGCCGCGGCCAGTGCATAAGAAGTGCTGTGCATCGATCTTGTCATCTCATTCCCTCCCTTGGCGGGCTTATTGGACCAAGCGGCCAGAATGCGAAATCCGGGACCGCTGGATGGCTTATCAGTAAACCATCTGTTCCAGCTTACCTGTGAAATATCGCACTATGTGACAAATCTCACCATAACATAGAAGCGCTATGTGATATAAGCTCTTCTTGAAAGACTTCGCCGAAAGGGAAGAAAGGTTATGAAAGCCTGTTTCAAACCAATGATGTTATTAGCCGCAATGCTGGCTGTTCTGGGGAATAGTGCGCCGGATAAAATGGATCCCGCCAACCCGACTTGTCCGCAGGAGCCTGACTGGTCCGACTATTCGGAGATGAAACTCACGCCGGTGGAGAAAGACGGCACATCTGTTCTGCTCGCGGAAGGCTTTGTGGATGCGGGATTGCCTGAGCGGCTGAGAAAAGCACTCACCGAGCATGATGATATTACCGAAATCTGGCTCCGCTCGCCGGGGGGAGACGCGCGCGCAGGAAATGAAGCTGGGCGCATTATCCGCGAAGAAGGCGGGGCCATCATCACCCGTATTCCGGCAGGCTGGACCTGTTTCAGCGCGTGCAATTTCATCTTCATGGGCGGACGCGCCCGGATTATCGAGGATGGCGGCAATTTCATGGTCCACATGTTCACGATGACCAATGACCGCAATGCTATCAATTACAGCATCGAAATGGGCACCGATTCCACGGTCGAACTTATCGGGGAAGTCGAACAGGAAAGCGCCCTGCTGGCGACCGAAGACAATGACTTCCTGATCCGCATGGGTGTCTCGCGCAAGTTGCTGACCGACATCATGTATAAGCAAAAAGCTATCGAAACTGACGGCAAGGACCGGTCAACCCGGCGCTGTCTGACCAGAGAAGAAGCGCTGAAATATAATGTTGCCAATGTCGAGTGAAGTTTAATCCGGTGCCATAATTACGGAATAAACCTGCGTAAATTTAACCATATACGTTAATATGTGACAGAAGTTTACACCAGCTTTTTCCGGCATGTTTCAATGGCTTGGCTTCATAAAGGCGCAGTTTCCCGTCGCTATGTCCGAAAATTACTATATTTCAGGGCGTGATAGGTATATCCTTTCATCGACTGAAACAAACGGTTCATCGCAGATTAAGTCTCGAATTCTAGTTTCGTGCGTTGTAACTTTACAGCAATAGAAGGAAGAACGATGTATTTACCCCTGAGATCATTCGCCGACCGGACCCTTGATGTACCGGCTGAAGCCAAGAATCCGCAAAAAGAAGCTGTGCAACAACGGGGCTATCAACCGATGTATCATCAGGACATCGTCAACCACTGCCCCGGCTGCGGCAAATCCCAATGGTATGTAGGCCGGTTCAGCGCTGAATGCGCGCATTGCGAGACAGCTCTCCCCTTGACGATTGTGTCCAGCCAACCGATGCAGCCGCGCTTTACCGAAAGCTTCAGCAAAACGGCAATGGCAGCCTGACTGCTGCGGTTTCGTTATGACAACAAAATATGCGGAAAATCTGTACCGTCGGTCCTGAGCATAGTTAATCTCTGTGCATCAGACTGACGGTTCTCGCGTAGCCTATCCAGATTAATCCCCTCCCCCTCAACATTGAAGTTACGTCC
>JADMKQ010000065.1 GCA_015478735.1 Sphingorhabdus sp.
GGACTTGTAATACAGCGGCTTCCGGACCTTCGGCGGGCATCAATATGGCATTCTCCCCCGCATTGGGCGTGACCTTGACCGCTATTCTGCCCTTTTCATCCACCATAGCCAGAATGCTCTCCGGTGATGGTGCCTTTGCCTTTTTTGCCATTTTCCGCGCTTTGCCTGTTTATGTTCGTGTGAGATCAGGCAGATAGCAGCATAAGCCAAGAGAAGTAAATTTGTAGACGGAAAGCTACCGTTCCCGGCTTCCCCGGCACAGGTCACACTTGACTTATCCGCCCATCCGGCTAAACGGCCCTCACAAATTGTGATGTTTCGATATCGCAATTTCCGTCCGAGACAGCAGGTGAGGGTAATTTGACCCTCTTAATTTCCAGCCTAGACGGGGATCAGTTTTTAATGGGCCATGTTAGTATAGGTCCATCGGTACGCGGATCATGTTCTTCGTAACATGGCTATAGCGGCAAAAACCCCCCTTCGGATTATATGGTTAGGCTTTTGTCTGACCTTTCGCGCGTCATGCCGGTTTGTCCGGCGTGGCGGAATGTAAGTAATGGGTTCTGGTTTCGGCCAAACCCACGTGAAGGAGCAAAATATGGATCGTGGTCAAAAGACCGAAGCCGTTGCTGCGCTGAACGCGACTTTCAAGCAGGCCGGGGTTGTCGTGGTAACACGCAATCTGGGTCTTAGCGTTGCCCAGTCTACTGAGCTGCGTGGAAAGATGCGCGAAGCCGGTGCAAGCTTCAAAGTCTCTAAAAACCGCCTTGCCAAACGCGCTCTGGAAGGAACCGACTATGCCCCGATAGCTGATATGCTGTCTGGTCCTGTCGCTCTTGCCACATCGGATGATCCGGTGGCGGCTGCAAAAATCGCAGTCGAATTTGCAAAAACCAACGAAAATCTTGAAATTGTTGGCGGCGCAATGGGTGATACCCTTCTGGACGAAGCTGGCATTAAGTCCCTGGCCTCCATGCCTTCGCTTGATGAACTCCGCGGTACGATTGTTGGCCTGCTTCAGGCACCAGCAACGAAAATCGCACGCGTTCTTGTCGAGCCGGCCGGAAGCCTTGCACGTGTAGTCGGCGCTTATGCCGCTACGGGTGAGTGATTTACACGTAATTAAATTAATTAGAAATTTGGAGTAATTAAAATGGCTGATATTGCTAAATTGGTTGAAGAACTGTCGAAACTGACCGTTATGGAAGCGGCTGAACTGTCTAAAGCTCTTGAAGAAGAGTGGGGCGTTTCTGCTGCGGCTGCTGTTGCAGTTGCTGGACCAGCTGCTGCTGCAGGCGAAGCTGCTGAAGAGCAGACCGAGTTTGACGTAATCCTGACCGGCGACGGCGGCAAGAAAATCCAGGTGATCAAAGAAGTCCGTGCCATCACACAGCTTGGCCTGACCGATGCGAAAGCCCTCGTCGAAGGCGCACCTAAAGCTGTCAAAGAAGGCGTAGCGAAAGCTGAAGCTGAAGAAATCAAAGCAAAGATCGAAGCAGCCGGCGGCACCGTCGAACTGAAGTAATTTGCATATCGCCATGCTGGACCCGGTTCAGCGCGGCGACAATGTTTCAAAGAATAAGGGTGGTTTCCGGCTCCGGAGGCCGCCCTTTTTCTTTGTCCGGGTATCACTCCGGGCGATTCGGCGCGTTTATCCAGAAAGCCGTTAGCTGGCCGGTTAATATCGAATAGATATTCTCACGCCCCAGAACACCAGATTTTGCACTTTTCTGCTGAAAATACGGCAGTTTCCGGCCATTAACCTGTTCCACATAAAATATGGTTACAAAGATTTACAGGATGAGGAAAAACGGGACGCAATAAAGTCATGGGCGAGACGATAACACTCCAGCGCCTGCTGGAGATGCAGAAAAAAGTGTGGAACTTCAAGATCAACGCCGATCCTGAACTCACAGACATGGTTGCGCGCGAACAGTTAAAATCTATCGGCCAGCTTTCCCGAATTGGGTCATTGGCTGCGTTGCCGCTGACCCTGTATATAATGGTCAAGCTGATCATCTATGCAGAACCTGTATTTATCGGGATAGTATCTTTCTATTGCGCGATCTCGTTCTTCGTCGTGTTCCGTAATTTCCGGCGTCAGGCCAGAATAGATGCGGATCTGATCAATCTGAAAAAATCGATCAAGGCCATCCAGTCGGAAAGTATCCTGAGCGCAGTCGGTTTTAGCTGTATCACCGCGATCCCGCTGGCATTCGGACAAATCCCCTATACAATGGACATTGCGCTGATTGCTCTGGGCAGCCTGATCCTCGGCGGGTTTATCTTTGGCAGCATACCGCGCGCACAGACTTATAATCTGACCATCACCACCGTGATCTATTCGATCGCGTTTCTGATTGCCGGGAAATCGGATGCCATCAGCACGGTGACCCTGTTGATCGTTTTCGCGCTCAGCATCGACTATATTTACCGGCTGTTCTTCTTTAACTTTGTCCAGCGCCACCTGCACGGGGCAAAGCTTAAAAATGCGGCGGAAACCGTGCGCCTGTTGCTACATGATTATTCCGAGCAAAGCTCCGACTGGCTGTGGGAAGTGGATGAAAATCACCTGATCGTGAACCCGTCTGCACGTTTTGCGACGGCGGTGAATATGCAAATCCGCGACCTGCGCGACCTTCCGCTGGTCAGCCTGTTCGAGGAATCGACCGAGCGTAACCAGCTGGAACAATGCCTGTCGTCGGGAAAAACATTCCGCGACATTCACGTTCCCATCAAGCTGAACGGACAGCGCTGCTGGTGGAAACTGTCCGGCCGGCATCTGAAAGCCACCAAGGGGCAGAGCGATCATATCCGCGGAGTTGCCGCCGATATTACCAGCGCCAAGCTGGCCGAAGAGCGCGTTGCGCATCTCGCCCATTTCGATAGCCTGACCGATCTGCCCAACCGGGTATTGTTCAACCAGTCTTTACAGCGGTCCATCGGCCGGATGAAACCGGAGCAGAAGCTTGCGGTGCTGTATCTCGATCTCGACCATTTCAAGACGATCAACGACACGCTGGGGCACGGCGCAGGCGATCTGGTGCTGAAAGCCGTGGCCAATCGTCTGGAACAGAATATCGGCATGGAAGATCTGGTCGCCCGGCTGAGCGGAGACGAATTTGCGATTTCTTTCCGCAATGTCGATTCCGAAGCGGCTGTGCAGCGCAGAGCGCAAGATCTGATCGACAAATTGTCAGAGCCGGTCATGGTGGAAGGTCAGGCCGTGGGTATCGGGGTGAGCATCGGCATCGCCATCGCCCGCGATCATGGCAAGGATTCCGAAGAGCTTTTGAAACATGCCGACATCGCGCTCTATAATGCCAAGGAAAATGGCCGCGGCTGTGCGTCCATGTTCCACCAGTCCATGCACGAAGCGGTCCAGGACAGGCGCAATATCGAACTGGACCTGCGCGCCGCGTTGAAACGCAACGAACTGGAGCTTTATTACCAGCCCCTCGTCAATATCGAAAGCAACGAAACGATAGGCTATGAAGCCCTGCTGCGCTGGCACCATAGTGAAAGAGGGCTGATCATGCCCGATATTTTCATTCCCGTGGCAGAGGATACCGGCCTGATCGTCCAGCTTGGCGAGTGGGTTTTGCGCTCCGCTTTGTACGAGGTCGCCAACTGGCCCGAACATCTGAGCGTTGCCGTCAATCTGTCACCGGCCCAGATGCGTAGCCCCAACCTGATGCCCACCATCATCAACGCCCTGGCCGCGACGGGCGTAGCGCCGCACCGGCTGGAGCTGGAGATTACCGAATCCGTGCTGATGAACGACAACCAGTCGAACGTGGAACTGCTTCACAAAATCCGCTCCCTTGGTGTGCGGATTGCGCTGGACGATTTCGGCACGGGTTACAGCTCGCTCAACTATCTGCGTAGCTTTCCGTTCGACAAGATCAAGATCGATCGCTGCTTCGTGGACGAAGTGGACAGCCGCGAAGATTGCCGCGCGATCATCCGCGCCGTGACCGGCCTTGCCACCAGCCTTGGCATGGTAACAACTGCCGAAGGCGTGGAACGCAGCGACCAGCTTGACCAGCTGAAAGAAGAAGGCTGCATCCAGGTGCAGGGCTATCTGTTCAGCAAAGCGGTCCCCGCATCCGATGTGGTGGACCGGGCGGAACCGGACCTGGGCAAACCAGGCAAGCTTCGCGACCTCGGCGAGCAAATGGCCGGACACGGCAAAACGGCTCCGCTCAAAAAAGCAGGCTGATGGAACGTCATGGGCTGGTGCTGGCTATCGGAGCCAGTGCTGGCCCAATGATGTCAAAATATCGGGAATATTGCGAGCGGGTGGCATGAACACGCCACAGGTCCCTTGACCTAAATCCAACAAGTTTCTATATACATCGTTCACCACAGATTTCGAGACAGGGCGTGCAGTTGCGCAGCGCGCCAAAAGAAATGAGATCTGACCGGTTTTCAGGACGCTATAGGCTGCGACTCTCCGCCCCGGAATGACGGGTATGAGGGCTCGTGGCTTTTTGTTCTGGAGCGCCCCACATGATGATTTTCCACCGGCTAACCGCTTCATAAGGCGCGCAAATCCGGTGATGGCGAGAAGGCAAAAATACATGGCGACGAAAGCATCTTCGGTAAAGACAACAGCTCTCACCCCGACCCGCAAAAAACGTATCCGCAAAATCTTTGGCGACATTCATGAAGTCATCGAAATGCCGAACCTGATCGAGGTTCAGCGCGAATCATACGAACAGTTTTTGCGTTCCGATCCGTCGATTGGCTATGTTTCCGGTCTGGAAAAAACGCTGCGCAGCGTTTTCCCGATCCGCGATTTTGCCGGCACCGCCGAAATGGATTTCGTCAACTACCAGCTCGAAGATCCCAAATATAATGTCGAGGAATGTCGCCAGCGCGGCATCACCTACGCAGCGCCGATGAAAGTGACGCTGCGCCTGATCGTCTTTGAAGTCGATCCGGAAACCGAAGCGCGCTCCGTTCTCGATATTAAAGAGCAGGACGTTTACATGGGCGACATGCCGCTGATGACCAAGAACGGCACGTTCGTCATCAATGGCACAGAGCGCGTTATCGTCAGCCAGATGCACCGTTCGCCCGGCGTATTGTTTGACCATGACCGCGGCAAAACCCACTCATCCGGCAAGTTCCTGTTCGCTGCCCGCGT
>JADMKQ010000066.1 GCA_015478735.1 Sphingorhabdus sp.
CCCCATGAACGCAAGGCGCAGTTTTTCGGGAGATAATGTGGTCATAGGATTGCCTGATTTCTGGCTTCGCTGATTTCAAAGTTCACAAAGTTCACACCAAGACGCGTTTTTTGCGCCCCACGGAAATCCGGTTCCGGCCCAAGGGGTTTTGCGGATATGCAGATACAGCGAGTCATGAGGCCTCCCTACCGAAACTCGGCCATGTAGGACAGCAATTTCCGGCTTATAATCCTCTAATGGTCCTCTAATGATATGGAAGAACATGTTTATAGTAGCAGCGCGCGCGGCTTGGCCTTAAAGATCAGGGCATGGCATCACAAGAGATCGAAAATCTGGTTCAGGCTCTTTCCAAACTTCCGGGTTTGGGGCCGCGTTCGGCCCGGCGGGCGGTGTTGCACCTGCTAAAGCGCCCGGAAACGACGATGAAGCCGATCATGGCAGCGATGGAGCAGGTGAGCGCCAATCTTGTTACATGCGAGGTTTGCGGCAATGTCGATACGCAAAATCCCTGCCAGATATGTCAGGACCCGCGCCGGGATGAAAAGTCGCTCTGCGTTGTCGAAGAAGTATCGGACCTTTGGGCACTCGACAAATCCCGGCTGTTTCCCGGCAAGTTCCATGTGCTGGGCGGGCGGCTATCTGCGCTGGATGGTGTGCGACCCGAAGATATTGCGATCGACAAGCTTATCAAGCGCGTGGAAAAAGGCGGCATTGACGAAGTCGTGCTGGCCATGAATGCGACGCTGGAGGGACAGGCGACGGCGCATTATATTGCCGAAAGGCTTGAAACCTATCCGCTACGGCTCAGCCAGCTTTCTCACGGTATTCCTGTGGGCGGAGAGCTGGATTATCTCGACGAAGGCACCTTGGCTCAGGCGCTGCGTTCGCGAAGGCCAATAAACAGTCGTTGATGGATTCAGTAGCTTGACGTTTTCGGGCAGAATCCCTAAATTTGCACTATGGCTATTTTACCGATCCTAGAGGTTCCCGACCCGCGTCTGAAAACTGTTTCAGAGCCGGTTACTGTGTTTGATGATGAGCTGAAAACGCTGATCGCAGACATGTTTGAAACCATGTATGACGCGCCGGGCATTGGCCTTGCCGCGATACAGGTTGGCGTGCCCAAACGGATATTGGTGATCGACCTTCAGGAACCTGTGGAACATGATCATGAACATGGCGAGCATTGCCACCATGACCATGAAGTCATCCGCGACCCGCGGGTGTTTATCAATCCCGAAATCCTGAACCCTTCGGAAGACCTGACGGTTTATAGCGAAGGCTGCCTCTCTGTGCCGGACCAATATGCCGATGTTGAACGGCCATCCGTGATTACCGCGCGCTGGCAGGACGAGAATGGCAACAGCCATGAAGAACAGATTGAGGGTCTTCTCGCCACCTGTTTGCAGCACGAGATTGACCATCTGGAAGGCATATTGTTCATTGACCATCTGTCCCGTCTGAAACGCCAGATGGTGCTGAAAAAGCTCGCGAAACTGCGTAAAGAAGCGGCTTAAACGGTCGGTTTCTAACGACGTTCATCCCTAATCCGTCATTCCCGCGCAGGCGGGAATCCAGCTTGTTTGTTTGTAGCGCACCGTTTTGTGCAACGGCTGCTGCTGAAATTACAGCAGAAAAAAGCCAACTTGCAACTCGCCTGACTCCGGTGTAAGTTCCTGTTTCGTTCTATTTGGAGGGGCTTGTCTTGGACGCTATCACCGCACTGATTATTGCTATCATACTGTTTTTTGTAGGAGGGGGCGTTGGCTGGTTAGCCGGTGCGCGCGTAGCAAAGGGCGCGGCCAAGGCTGCTGAAGAAGCCACTGCATCTTTGCGGATGATGCTGGATAGCGTCACGGCGGAGCGGGAAGAAGCGCGATCGGAGCGCGATAACTTGCGTGACGAGCGCGATACGGCCCGTCAATCGCTGGCTTCGCTAGAGTCAAACGCCCGCAATTTGACAGAAGAACGCGATAGCGCGCGCGCTGAACGGGACACGCTTCGTCAGGACCGCGATATGGCGCGGCAATCTCTGGCTACGCTGGAAGCGGATGCCCGCAATCATGAAAAGCAGTTGAAGCAGTTGATTGACGCGAAAGAGGCGCTCTCCGCGCAATTCTCTGAAATCGGCGCAAAGATGCTTGATGAAGCGCAGGACAAGTTCCTGAAACGCGCCAACCAGCGGTTTGAAGAAGCCAATGAAAAAGGCGGCGCGAAGATTGAAAAGCTGCTCCAGCCGGTGAATGAACGGCTTTCGGCCTATGAAAAGAGCGTCCATCAGATCGAGAAGGAGCGGACCGAGGCTTATGCCGGGATTACCGCGACAATCGAGCAGGTGCGTCTGGGGCAGGACAGGGTGCAGCAGGAGGCCGCCCGGCTTGTAAACAGTTTGCGTAACGCTCCGAAATCCCGTGGCCGCTGGGGAGAGCAACAGCTTAAAAATGTGCTCGAAACCTGCGGATTGTCGGAACATACGGATTTTGTCACCGAGCATAGCATCGACACGGATGAGGGGCGTTTAAGGCCGGACGCGGTGATCAGCGTGCCGGGTGGCCGCAAGTTGGTGATTGATGCAAAGGTTTCCCTGAATGATTATCAGGACGCCTTTTCGGCTGAGGATGATGATGCCCGCGTGCATGCGATGGGGCGGCATTGTATTTCCATGAAGGCGCATATCGATGGCCTGTCGAAAAAAGCCTATTGGGACCAGTTTGATAATGCGCCTGATTATGTGATCATGTTCGTGCCGGGCGAGCATTTTCTTTCCGCCGCGCTGGAGCATGAGCCGACGCTATGGGATCATGCTTTCGAGAAGAAGGTGCTGCTCGCAACGCCAACCAATCTGGTCGCTATCGCGCGGACCGTGGCCGGTGTCTGGCGGCAAGAGAAAATGGCCGCAGAGGCCAAGCAGATCGGGCAATTGGGCAAGGAAATGTATGATCGGCTTGCCGTGGCGGGCGAGCATCTGAAACGCATGGGTTCCGGACTGGGCAGCGCGGTTGGCAATTATAATAAATTTGTCGGCAGTTTTGAACGCAACGTCATGGCGACTGGCCGCCGGTTTGCGGAGTTGAATATAGAAACGGGCAAGAAAAAGCTGGAAGCGGTGGAAGAAATTGAAGCTTTGCCGCGTTACTCCGCCGTTGCTGAAACAGCGATGCTGGGAGATGATAGTGATGGTGCGAGTGCGACTAATGACGACCCAAAGGATGTAGCAGCAGAATAGGGCTTTCGTTACGTCATTAAATCACCTCGTCATTCCCGCGCGTAGGCGGGAATGACGGTTTGGGTTACTCGGTCTAAATCTCCGACAAAACGCGTGGCTGGCTTTCAATCACCTTCAACCCCGCAAATTATCTAGCTGGCTTCGGCTTCCGGATCGGATAATATCTCGCCGCCGCATCCACTTTGATAGCCGGCATTGCTGACAGCGACTTTCACCGTGTCCGCATATTCGCGGTCGCTCATACCGTCGCTGCATGTCTGGGCGGATGTTATGGTGAGGGTGATATTATCATGATCATTAAAAGCTTTAATTTCCCACCCCGTTGGTGTCTTTTTCATACGCTGAATGGGCAGGGTAAAGTCGTTGGTGGCTTCGATGGACGAATAAGCTATCTGGTCATCCTTAATTTCCACGGCCCAGAACGGTTCGGTGCCGAGCGCTTTATACTCAACCAGTTTTTCTTCTACCGGAGCACTATCAGGTGGTTCGGAATTGCAGGCCGTCAATAAAAAAGGCAATGCTGCTAGTGGCAATATTATGTTTTTCATGTCTCTCTCCCAAGAGCATGATAGCATATTGATAAATATTACAGAATAGCAATTATCTCCGGCGCTGGTTCAGCACTTCATAAGCCATGACAGCGCCCGCAACCGCAGCGTTCAGGCTGTCGGCCTTGCCCATCATCGGCATTTTGACCAGATGGTCGCAAGCCGCTTCATATTCCGGCGGTAATCCCTGTGCTTCGTTCCCGATCAACAGGAAGGTAGGAGCCTCATAACGGACGGACTGGTAATCTTTGTCGGTGTTCAGGCTGGTCCCGATCAACTGTCCCTCGCCAGAGCGCAGCCAGTCCAGAAAGTCACTCCACGGCCCCTGCGCTATTTTTTGCGTGAATATGGCGCCCATGCTGGCCCGCACGGCTTCGACCGAAAACGGATCAACGCAGTCGTCTATCAGGATCAAACCGCCAGCCCCGACAGCATCGCCGGTGCGTAAAATTGTGCCGAGATTGCCGGGATCACGCAGCGACTGGGCAACCATCCAGATGCCGGATTCACCGCGATCAAGATCAGCCAGCGCGGTGGGATGGTCTTCATAAATGCCGATAATCGATTGCGGATTGGATTTGCCTGACAGCTTGGCAATAATCGCCTCGCTGGTTTCAATCACTTCGCCACCATTTTCAAAAACCGCCTGCTCGATTTTCCGTGCGAGGGGGTGCAGTTCGGTATCTTCGACGACCACCAGTAATTTTGGTGTGATCCCCGCGTCCAGCGCTTCGGTCAGGATCCGCAGGCCTTCAGCAAGAAAATGACCTTCGCGCTTGCGGTGCTTTTTCTCGCGCAGGCTTTTCAGCCGTTTGATGGTCGGGTTGGAAAAGCCCGTAATCTGTCGGCGTTCATAAGAAGGAATTTCAGAAAAAGGATTTTCAGAAGAAGGCATGGCCCTTAATCCTCGCCAAAGCCGTCAACGACCAGTCCGGTGAGTTTTTCCAGTGCGCTTGCCGCATGATCGCCTGCAACGACAATCTCGATATTGTCACCCTTGGCAGCGCCCAGCATCATCAGGCCCATGATCGACGTGCCGGTTACTTCTACGCCGTCTTTGACAACTTTGACAGACAGGTGTGCGGGCAATTTGCTCACATAGGTGACAAATTTGGCACTGGCTCTGGCATGAAGTCCGCGGTTATTGGTGATCGTGACGGTCTTGCGGAATTCGCTCACGCATCTGTTCCCAGGATTTCGGACGCAACGCTGATATATTTTT
>JADMKQ010000067.1 GCA_015478735.1 Sphingorhabdus sp.
GATCTGCAATATGGCCAGCTTCGTGAAGCGGCCGTCAGTTGCGGCAGCAAGGTCGTCAGCTTCGGTTTTGGCGAACAGGCCGATGTCCGCGCGGTTGACGTTGTTCCCGCTCCCGGTGGAGGGTCGTTGGTCACGGCCAAAATCGGCGGTATATTGGGCGATCATAGCCTTTGTTTCACCGTTGCAGAACCGGGCAAGCATTGGGTGTCCAACGCTCTTGCGATATTGGCGGCTGTGCGGGCAGTGGGCGGCGATCTCGCGGCAGCCGGTCTGGCGCTGGCGGAACTCAAAGGGCTGGATGGCCGCGGCAAACGGCACCGGATTGAGCTGAAAAACGGCGGCAAGGTGTTGCTCATTGACGAGAGTTACAACGCCAATCCTGTATCCATGCGCGCCACTTTGGCGCAGCTTGCTGCCGAGCGCTGTGAAGGCAAAAAAATCGTCGTTCTGGGCGCAATGGGTGAGTTGGGCGACAAGTCCGAATATTATCACCGGACGCTGGCAGACGACATAATCGCATCGGGCGCACAGACCATCTTACTGGTTGGCGATGAAATGGCCTATACATCGGCTAGACTGGCCGAACTGGCTTCGGAAAAACTTGATCGCACCCTCGAAATAACTCATGTCGCAGGCTCCTCTGACTCGGACATTTCGACAATATTGACGAGCGTCGCAGAGGGATTTGGCGGCGATGACATCCTTCTTGTAAAGGGGTCTAATTATCTGGGTCTTGCCAGAGTCGTATCGGCTTTGGTGAGCGGGGAGTATTAATGTTTTACTTATTGGCACAATGGCTTGAATTTGAAGGCATTTTCAATGTTTTCCGCTATTTGAGCTTCCGTTCTGGTGCGGCGATTGCAACGGCTTTGTTCATCGGGTTGCTGATCGGACCACGGTTCATCAACATGCTGAGAATGCGTCAGGGCAAGGGCCAGCCGATCCGCGAAGACGGCCCGATTACCCATCTTAAAAAAGCCGGAACGCCGACCATGGGCGGGCTGATGATCCTGATCTCGCTGGTGATTTCTGTTTTGCTGTGGATGGACCTGTCCAATATCTTTGTCTGGGCCTGTATCTTTGTTACGCTGGGCTTCGGCGCGATCGGCTTTATGGATGACTATGACAAGGTGAGCAAATCCAGCCATAAAGGCGTCCCCGGCCGGGTCCGTTTGCTGATGGAATTTGTGGTTGCGGGCTTTGCGACCTGGGTCATTATCCAGCAGGTTGGCACGTACCTTTACCTTCCGTTCTTTAACGAAGTGCAGATCAACCTTGGCATTTTATGCTATCCCTTTGCCATGTTTGTCATTGTAGGCTCTGGTAATGCAGTTAACCTGACCGACGGTCTGGACGGGCTGGCGACCATGCCGGTGGTTATAGCCAGTGCGACTTTTCTGATCCTTGTTTACCTGTCCGGTAACGCGGTATTTTCCGGCTATCTCGGTATTCCGTTCGTGCAGGGTGCGGGTGAGCTTGCCATTTTCTGTGCTGCCATTATCGGTGCCTGTCTTGCGTTTCTGTGGTTCAACGCACCGCCTGCCGCCGTGTTCATGGGCGATACCGGCAGCCTCGCTTTGGGCGGCGCATTGGGCGCGATTGCGGTTTCGATCCACCATGAAATCGTGCTGGCCGTTGTCGGCGGTCTGTTTGTGCTGGAGGCCGTTTCGGTCATCGTGCAGGTTTTCTTCTTCAAGCGCACGGGCAAGCGAGTGTTCCGCATGGCCCCGATCCATCACCATTTTGAACAGCTCGGCTGGTCGGAATCGACTGTCGTGATCCGTTTCTGGATCATCAGTCTTGTTCTGGCGCTGGCTGGCCTATCGACGCTAAAACTCAGATGATACGTTCGTCCGCCTTTGCCAATAAAAGCTATGCCATATTGGGCCTGGCACGATCCGGCATGGCGACACTGGACGCATTGCACGCCAGCGGAGCGCGGGTGCTGGCATGGGACGCGCGTCAGGATTTGCGCGACGCAGCGAAGGACAAGGCTATTATCGCCGACCCTCTGGAAACGGACCTGAGCGATTATGACGCTGTCATCGTGTCGCCCGGAGTGCCGCTGAACAGCCACCCGATCCGTGACAAGGCTTCCGATGACGGTGTGCCGGTTATCGGTGATATTGAATTATTCGCGCAGGCAAGACGCTCCTTGCCGCCGCACCGCGTGGTCGGGATTACCGGCACCAATGGCAAATCCACCACCACTGCATTGCTGCATCACATCATCCGCAGCGCGGCGCTGCCGACGCAGATGGGCGGTAATATCGGCTTGCCGATCCTGTCGCAGCATCCCTTGGCCGCAGGCGGGATTTATGTGCTGGAACTCTCCAGCTACCAGATCGACCTGACTTACAGCCTTGATTGCGACGTGGCGATGTTGCTGAATATCAGCCCCGACCATCTTGATCGCTATGACAATTTTGATGCCTATGCCGCGTCCAAGGTGCGCCTGTTCGATATGATGGGCGCGGATCATGCGGCGATTTTCGGCAGCGATGATGAAAAAACCCGGCTCGCCTTGCAGCTTATCCATTCAGAAGGACGGGTGCAGAATATAGTGGATACCAGCGCGATGGTGCTGGACGGGCAGGCGGACTGGCCCTCGCTTCAGGGGCCGCACAATATGCAGAATGCGATTGCAGCAGTGGCAGCGGCAGAGGCGCTCGGTTTGCGCGAACATCAATGGCGGCCCGCGCTGAAAAGTTTCAAGGGACTGGCGCACCGGATGGAGCGGGTTGCCGAAACGCAAGGCGTGTTGTTTGTGAATGACAGCAAGGCCACCAACCCCGCATCGACCGGCCCGGCGCTGGGTGCCTATCCCAAAACTGACGAACCGCGGATCCACTGGATTGTCGGCGGATTGCCCAAAAGCGATAATCTGAAAGAATGTGAGCCTTATTTCGGCAATGTGAAGCAGGCTTATACGATTGGCGAAGCCGGGCAGATGTTCGGCGAATTGCTGGCCCCCCACATGCCGGTCGATCCGTGCGAGATGATGCTGACCGCTGTTCAGCACGCCGCCGCCAATGCAAAGCCGGGTGACGTGGTGTTGCTCTCTCCGGCCTGTGCGTCCTTTGACCAGTTCAAGGATTTTGAAGCGCGCGGCGAATGTTTCCGCTGCGCTGTGGATAGCGTGATCGAGAACGGCCAGATCGGCGAAAATCTCCGGACCGGAATAGAATTAGAGGCCGGTAACGGAGGTGGGGGAAGCACGCTATGAGCGATGGATCAACCAATCCCGGTGCTTTTCCTGAACTTGCGGCTGGCCTGAAAAAACAACGCTTTCAACTGGAAACGCGGCTGGGCCGCAGTGACCGCTCTCCGCTTGCCATCTGGTTTTGGGAACTGGACCGGGTGTTGCTGGCGCTGGTCCTGACTCTGGTTGCGGTTGGCCTGATTGCCGTGGCGGCAGCGTCGCCGGTTTCGGCATTGAAGCACAGCACGTCGGCCGTGACGCTGGACCCGCTTTATTATTTCTACCGGCAACTAGGCTGGGTGATTGTTGGCGTTCCCGTCATGCTGGTGGTGTCAATGCTGCCAAAGGAACAGGCGCGCCGCTTTGCGATCCTCGCCGCGGTTGCAGCCTTTGTGCTGTTATTTCTGGTTCCGATTTTCGGCAAGACGGTCAACGGCTCCCAGCGCTGGATCGGCTATGGCTTTGCGACGATTCAGCCGGGCGAGTTTCTGAAACCCTTTTTTGCCGTCACTCTGGCTTGGCTATTGTCGCTGCGGGTGAAAGACCCGTCGCTGCCGGTGATTTCCGTGTCCATGGCGTTGACGGCAGCGGTGGCGTTATTGCTAATGCTCCAGCCCAATCTGGGTGAAACGATCATGTTCTGCGGCATCTGGCTGGTGCTTATGATTATCGCTGGCCTTTCGGCAAGATGGCTTGCGGGCATGGGGATTGCAGGGGTCGTCGGATTGACGGCAGCCTATTTCTATTATCCGGTGGCGACGCAGCGGATCAATTCCTGGCTGTTCGGCGGCGAAGAATTTGATCAGGTCATGCTGGCGCATAACGCGCTGACCGGCGGCGGTCTGCTTGGCACGGGACCGGGGCTGGGCACTGCCAAGTTCAAGGTGCCAGAGGCGCATACCGATTATATTTTCTCGGTCATCGGGGAAGAATTCGGCTTGCTGGCCTGTGTAGCCATCGCGCTTCTTTACTTCGCTGTCATCGTGCGGGTGTTCATCCGGCTTTTGGACGAGGAAGATAATTTCATCATTCTGGCCGTCAGCGGACTGACCGCTTTGTTTGGCGGGCAGGCGCTGATCAACATGGCTGTGAATCTTCAGCTTTTCCCGTCCAAGGGTATGACTTTGCCGTTTGTCAGCTATGGCGGCTCGTCGATATTGGCGCTGTCCATTGGTTTTGGTCTGTTGCTGGCGTTTACGCGCAGAAATCCCTATCTGGATAACTCGCTTTATGTCACAAACGGGATGGTGACCAAATGAGTTTTACGAAACATTATGTTCTGGCTGCTGGTGGTACCGGCGGCCATATGATTCCGGCTTATGCTCTGGCCAAGGAACTGGTCCAGCGCGGCCACCGTGTTGCCCTGATTACCGACGAGCGCGGGGAGAGGATCCCCGGCATGGTCGATGAGGGCCAGGTCCATGTGCTTCCTGCCGGACGGATTACCAAAGACCCGCGCGGATGGCTGGCGGGTGCCCGTGCGATCATGAAGGGCCGTAAAATGGCCATGCAGCTTTATGATACGTTTGAACCATCTGCGGTTATCGGTTTTGGCGGCTATCCCGCTTTTCCCGCTTTATTGGCGGCGAACGCGAAAAATATTCCGACGATCATCCACGAACAGAATGCAGTGCTGGGCCGCGTTAACCGGCTGACCGCGCGTTCGGTCAATGCGATTGCGACATCCTATCCCGACATTCTGAAGCTAAAGCCCAAATATCTCGAAAAGGTGCATCTGGTCGGCAATCCGGTGCGCGAAGACGTGATTGCCCTGCGCGATCAGCCTTATCCGCCGCTGACCGAGGACGGGATATTCCGCGTGCTCGTTACCGGCGGCAGCCAGGGCGCAACGATATTGTCCCAGGTCGTGCCCGACGGGCTGGCGCTATTGCCGATGAACCTGCGCCGCCGGCTTCAGGTGACACAGCAATGCCGCGAACAGGATATCGAACATGTCCGCGCCAAATATGCCGAGCATGATATTCCCGCCGAGCTTGCCACCTATTTGCCTGACCTGCCGGAGCGGCTGGGCTGGGCGCATCTGGTGATTGGCCGGGCCGGGGCTTCGACCATTGCGGAGCTTACCACGGCGGGCCGCCCCGCGATCCTCATACCGCTGCCGATTGCAACCGACGATCACCAGACGCAAAATGTGCGCGAGATGGTTGCCGCTGGCGGCGCACGCGCGATTGCACAGCCGCAATTCACAGCAAAGGAACTTGCCAAACAAATGCAGAAAATGGCCCTTGGTCCAGACGCCCTTGCAAATGCCGCTCGCTGCGCCCGTAAATGTGGCCGCCCGGATGCCGCCAGCGATCTGGCCGATCTGGTGGAAAGCATCGGCACATCCCCATTGGCCAAGACGTTGAAAGTGCAGCCGGAAACCCCGCAAGCTGCCACCGGTCAGCGTCCTGCTCTGGCGAAAGAAAGCATCCAATGAAGGGCGTTGGTACAGATATTGGAATAATCCATTTTGTCGGCATCGGCGGCATCGGCATGTCTGGCATCGCAGAGGTGATGCACAATCTCGGCTATCAGGTGCAAGGCTCCGACATTGCCGACAGCTATATTGTCCAGGGCCTGCGCGACAAGGGCATCAAGGTGATGATCGGGCAGAACGGCGAAAATGTCGTGGGTACCGCTGTTGTGGTAACTTCCACCGCGGTAAAGCGCGGCAATCCCGAAGTTGAAAAGGCTTTGGAACTGCGCATCCCGCTGGTCCGCCGTGCGGAAATGCTGGCTGAACTGATGCGATTGAAACGCACGATTGCGATTGCCGGAACACATGGTAAGACGACCACGACTTCTATGGTCGCGGCGATGCTGGATGTCGGGGGGATTGACCCCACCGTCATCAATGGCGGCATTATCAACAACTATGGCTCCAACGCCCGGCTGGGTGCTAGTGAATGGATGGTGGTCGAGGCGGATGAAAGCGACGGCAGCTTCCTGCGTCTTGATGGCACCATCGTGGTTGTCACCAATATCGACCCCGAACATCTCGACCATTATGGCAGCTTTGACCGGATCAAGGACTGCTTTGTCGAGTTTATCGAAAATGTGCCTTTTTACGGCGCGGCGATCCTGTGTCTTGACCATCCCGAAGTGCAGGCGATCCTGCCGCGTATCCGGGACCGGCGGCTGATTACCTATGGCTTTTCCGCGCAGGCCGATGTGAAGGGCGTGAATGTCACTCCGTTCCCCGGCGGCAACCGTTTTGACGTCGTGATCCGCGACCGCGACGGGGACACACGGACGATTGAAGGCATCGACCTTCCCATGCCCGGCCGGCATAATGTGCAAAATGCCATTGCGGCGGTTGCAGTCGGTCTGGAAATGGGGATGAGCGACGATCAGATCGTGCGCGGCTTTGACCAGTTTGGCGGCGTCAAGCGGCGCTTTACCAAGGTGGGCGAAATAGACGGCGCGACGATCATTGACGATTATGGCCATCACCCTGTGGAAATCCGCGCTGTTCTTTCTGCTGCGCGTGAAGGGGCGGAAGGACGCGTAATCGCCGTGGTCCAGCCGCACCGCTTCACCCGTCTGCGTGATCACATGGAGGATTTCCAGCAAGCCTTTAACGATGCCGACATGGTCTATGTCACCCCGGTCTATGTCGCAGGCGAGGAATCGATCGAGGGCGTGGACAGCGAAACGCTTGCCGAGGGGCTGAGAAACCGGGGCCACCGGGTCGCTGAAACCGTTATGGATGAAACGGATTTGACTGCGCGTCTGGCCGAAGTGGTTCAGGATAAGGATCTGATCGTCTGTCTCGGCGCGGGCGATATTACCAAATGGGCCGCCGGTTTGGCCGATGGCATAAAGGCAGCACGAGCATGAGCACGGACAATACGAGCGCAAACACGCAGCTTCCCAAAACACGCGGTAAATTGACCGCCGATGCGCCGCTGGCTCCGCTGGTCTGGTTCAAAAGTGGCGGACCGGCGCAATGGCTGTTCGAGCCCAAGGATATAAGCGACTTGCAGAATTTTCTGGCGAACTTGCCAGCGGTTATAGATGTCTGGCCGCTTGGCCTTGGTTCCAACCTCATCATCCGCGATGGCGGTAAGCGCGGCGTGGCCATACGGTTGGGCAAGGCTTTCTCCGCAATCGTGATGCACAGCGAAGACCCGGAAATGATCGTCTGCGGCGCAGGGGCGCCCGGTATATCTGCTGCCAGTTTCGCACGCGACAATGCGCTGGCCGGAACAGAATTTCTGCGCGGCATCCCCGGCACGGTCGGCGGTGCTGTCCGCATGAATGCCGGGGCCTATGGCCGTGAAATGTGCGACATATTGGTGAGCGCGGATGTCGTGAAGCGCGACGGCAGTCTGGAAACCTATTCTCTCGACGACATGCAATATAGCTACCGCCATTCCGGTCTGCCCGAAGACGCGGTTGTCGTCAGCGCGACCTTGCGAGGAACGCCGGGTGACAAGGACGTGATCGCTGCCGAAATGAAACGCATTGCCGACGAGCGCGAAGCATCCCAGCCGCTACGCAGCAGGACAGGCGGATCGACGTTCAAAAATCCGGATGGTCACAAGGCCTGGCAACTGATCGACGAAGCAGGCTGCCGCGGCCTGAAAATGGGGCAGGCTCAGGTTTCGGAAAAGCATTGCAATTTCCTGCTCAACCTGGGCGGGGCGACCTCCGATGAGATCGAGGCCCTGGGCAACGAAGTTCGCCGCCGGGTTAAGGAACATAGCGGCGTTGATCTGGAATGGGAGATTCAAAGAGTGGGGGAAAAGCCGTGATTATTTACATTCCCATTTCCGGCACCGTTAGCACTGAGCCTGTCGAAGTGCGTCCATCAGACCGGAAACGTCCTTCGACAAGCTCAGGACTAACGGATTTGTCCTCATCCACGGGTTTACCAACGGAAAATTCCTATGACTGACAAGCTCCCCAAAGACCTGCACATAGCGGTATTGATGGGCGGCTGGTCGGCCGAACGCGAAGTGTCGTTGATGAGCGGGAACGGTGTGGCCGACGCGCTTGAAAAAAACGGCTACCGCGTAAGCCGCATCGATATGGACCGCAATCTGGCGGCAGTGCTGGGCGATCTGAAGCCCGATCTGGTGTTCAACGCGCTCCACGGCTGCCCCGGTGAAGATGGCACGGTGCAGGGGATGCTCGACCTGATGCAAATCCCCTATACCCATAGCGGAATGGTGACTTCGGTTATCGCCATCGACAAGGAACTGACCAAGCAACAACTGGTCCCGGCAGGGATCAGGATGCCAGCGGGTAAAATGGTGAAGAGTGCGGATATCTTTGAAGCAGACCCGTTGCCCCGGCCCTATGTCTTGAAACCGGTGAACGAGGGATCATCCGTCGGCGTCGCGATTGTCACCGATCAGGGCAATTACGGCAACCCGATTGGCCGCGATGTCACCGGACCGTGGCAGGAGTTTGACGAATTGCTGGCCGAACCGTTTATCAAGGGGCGCGAGCTCACCACGGCGGTACTCGGTGACAAGGCGCTTGGCGTGACGGAGCTGAAGACCAAAGCGGGATTCTATGACTATGAAGCGAAGTATACCGAAGGGCTGACCGAACATGTCTGCCCGGCGGATATTCCCGACGAGATTAAAGAACTATGCCTTGATTATGCTTTACGCGCCCATCGGATACTGGGTTGCAAGGGCACATCGCGCACCGATTTCCGATGGGATGACGAGCAGGGCGCAGATGGGCTATATGTTCTGGAAACCAATACCCAGCCGGGCATGACGCCGCTCAGCCTTGTGCCGGAGCAGGCGAGACAGCTGGGTATCAGTTACGAAGAGCTGGTCGAAATAATCGTGAGGGAAGCCTTATGAAAAGGAGCAGGGGATGACCACAGCGTCAATCAGGCGGACTGACAAGAAGTTCCGGGGCAAACCACGCAAAAGTGCAGGCCGCGCCAAGGTGCGCGAGGTTTCGATATTCGACAAGATGCTGCGCGCCATGCCGGTTTCCGAAGAGCAGGTGCAAAAAGGGCTGACCTGGGGCTTGATCGGTGTCTTCATCCTGGGCGCCTATAGCGTTGCCCATTATACTGGCATGATTGAGCGGGCAGGGGACCAGATCGCGACCTCCGTCGGCGCTGCTGGTTTTGAGGTGAAACGGGTGGAGGTGATCGGCGTCAACCGGATTGACGAACGCAAGGTCTATGAAATCACGCTGGCCCAAAAAGACCGCTCGATGATGCACGTCGATATCGATCAGGTCCGGGCCGATTTGATGGGCAATGGCTGGATCAAGGACGCGCGCATTTCACGGCGGCTGCCCGATACTCTGGTCGTCGATATTGTCGAACGCGAACCTGCGGCTGTGTGGCAGCGCGGGGGGCAATTATCGCTGATCGACAATACCGGTCATCCGCTGGAACAGATATCGCGCGACGAACTACCGGACCTTCCTGTCATTGTGGGCAATAACGCCAATGAAAAAGTGCCGGAGCTGCGGAAATTGTTAAACCATGTTCCCGCGCTTAGCCCGCTGGTGACTGGGGCAACATGGATCGGCAACCGGCGGTGGAATCTGGAGTTTGACAGCGGCGAAACGCTGGCTCTGCCGGAAGGTGAGGAAACCGCAGCGGCGGCATTGCTCAACTTTGCGCGGATGGACGGAGTGAACCGATTGCTTGGCCGCGGAGTGCTCCATTTCGATTTGCGCGATCCGGAACGCGCCTATCTCCGGATGCCGCCGAAAGACGGAACGCAAAATGAAAGTGCATCGAACGGGGAATCGGGTACGGAAAGTTAAACAGGGTTAGGGAACAGAAAAATGGTAGCGCGGGTAGAGAAGATATTTACTGCTCTGGATATCGGGTCATCAAAGATTACGGCTATGATAGCCGGTCGGATGGACAATGGTGATGTCACTGTGCTGGGAACCGGACAACGCGCCAGCAAGGGCGTGAAGCGCGGCTATATTGCCGATACCAAGCGAACCGAACTAGACGTGCGCGACGCCGTGGAACAGGCAGAGCGGATTGCGGGCACGAATATTGACGACGTGTGGGTCAGCTTTTCGGCTGGCGGCCTGACCAGCATGTTGACCGCGGTTGAGACTGAGCTTGGCGGCCACCGGATCGAGCAGGATGATATTGACCACCTGCTGCAAACCGGGCGCAACAGCATTGATCCGCAGGGCAAGATGGTCCTGCACGCACAGCCTGCGCTTTATACCATTGACGGTCTGGCCGGGGTCAAGAATCCCAGAGGTCTGCACGCCGATCGTCTGGGCGTGGACATTCATGTCATCCTTGCCGATGCGTCGCCGGTGCGTAACATAGAGATGAGCGTGCGGGGCGCGCATCTGAACGTCAAATCTATCGTCGCCTCTCCGATTGCCGCCGGAACCGCTTGCCTGTCGCGTGAAGAGCGCGAACTGGGCGTGGCAATGGTCGAGATGGGCGCGGAGGTTACGAATATTTCACTGTTCGCAGGCGGGATGCTGGTCGGGCTGGCGACGCTGCCTTATGGCGCAGCGGATATTACCGATGATATTGCCTCTTCCTTTGGCCTTCGCCGTGCACAGGCGGAGCGGATCAAATGCTTTTACGGGTCGGCCACCACCAGCCCGCGTGACAATCATGATGTTATCGACCTTCAAGTGGAAAATGTCGGACCGGAAGCTGCCGAGCAAGGCCGTATTACGAGGGCGCAGCTTATCAGCGTGATCCGTCAGCGGCTGGATCACATGGTCGGAGAGATTGGCCAGACCTTGAAAGGACTGGGCTTTACCGGACCAGTGGGCAGGCAAGTCGTGCTGACTGGCGGCGGCGCGGAATTAAAGGGCATTGCCGACTATGCACAATCGGCGCTGGGGCAGAACGTGCGGGTTGGACGGCCCGTTGGACTCACCGCTTTGCCCGATGCACATAGCGGCCCCGCCTTTGCCGGACTCGCAGGGCTCGCGCTTTATGCTGTGCAGGAACCGGTCGATCTCAGAATACTTCCCAGTAACCATCAAAACGTCCAGAAATACGGTAGTTCTGCTGTATTACGGAGGCTAATGTTAGCTATTCGCGGGAATTTTTAAAAATTTACGAAATAAATTAACTTTTCGGGTGATTCCCGTTGCAAATTTGTGCAAGGCAGTAGTGAAATGTTACACATTCAGATTATGTCTGGGAGACAGTCAAAATGAGCATCAATATCGGCCCACCTGAAGTGGAAGAGTTGAAACCACGTATCGCCGTTATCGGCGTAGGGGGAGCTGGCGGTAACGCGATTGCAAATATGATCGCGTCACAGGTTGAAGGCGTCGATTTCATCGTTGCCAATACCGATGCACAATCCCTCAACAGTTCGCCAGCGGAACAGCGTATCCAGCTTGGCCCTGAAATTACCCAGGGTCTTGGCGCCGGTTCGCGGCCCGAAGTCGGACGCGCTGCGGCAGAAGAAACTCTGGAGCAGGTTGAAGCCGCGCTGGAAGGCGCGCACATGTGCTTTATCGCAGCCGGTATGGGCGGCGGCACCGGAACGGGTGCGGCTCCGATCATTGCCAAAGCAGCGCGCGACAAAGGCATTTTGACCGTTGGCGTGGTGACAAAGCCGTTCAGCTTTGAAGGCACAAGGCGCATGAAAGCGGCCAATGCCGGTATCGAGGAATTGCAGAAAAACGTCGATACGCTGATCATCATTCCGAACCAGAACCTGTTCCTGATCGCTAACCCGAACACCACTTTCAAGGAAGCGTTCCTGCTGGCCGACGAAGTGCTGCAACATGGTGTGCGCGGAATTACCGACCTGATGGTGATGCCGGGCCTCATCAACCTCGACTTTGCCGACGTGCGTTCCGTGATGCACGAAATGGGCAAGGCCATGATGGGCACAGGCGAAGCCGAAGGTGATGGCCGTGCGCTTGAAGCTGCAGAAAAAGCGATTGCCAACCCGCTTCTCGACGGTGTGTCGATGCAGGGTGCAAAGGGCGTGATCGTTTCGATTACCGGCGGCGAAGACATGCGTCTGATGGAAGTCGATGAAGCAGCGAACCATATTCGTGAACTGGTCGATCCCGATGCCAACATCATCTGGGGCAGCGCGTTTAACAATGATCTTGATGGCCGCATCCGCGTGTCCGTTGTTGCTACCGGCATTGACAGCGAAGGCTCTATTCCTGCGCCGGAAGTTACTCCGTCCTTTTCGATGAGCAAGCCAACCCCGGCTCCTGCGTCTTTCGCTTCCAATATCAAGCCGGAACCTGCACCTGAGCCAGTGGCCGAGCAGGAAGAGGAAGAAGCTGTTCTGGATATGTCGGACAGTTTTGAAGCATCTGAACCGCAAAGCGTTGCAGAACCTGAAGCAGAACCCGAAACCGCACCAGCATCGCCTCTATGGGCAAAGTCTTCACCGGCTCCGACTCCTGCGGCAACCTATTCGGACGATGACGATCTTGAAGATGAAACGGCGAACGCTCCATCTTTCGCATCTTTGGCACCTGGCATGATGGGCAGGGACGAACCGGAGGAGGACGAACTGGTCCTTGGCAGCGAATCCATGCAGCCGGAAAAAGAACAGCGGCCAACAAGAGCAGAACCTGCTCCGCGCGTGGCCAGCGGCGGCGGCACGTTGTTTGAACGCATGTCCAACCTGACACGCGGCACAAAGAACGAAGATGAAGGCAAAGATGCCGATCAGGGTTCACGCGATCCACTCGACATTCCACGGTTTCTCAACCGCCAGAACAACCAGTAGAACCCCGAGTAAAGCATGGCGGCCAGTCGCATAAACTGGCCGTTAATGTTAAAGCTTCTAAGGTCAGCCGAGCCTTGTCTTTTGGCAAGGGCGGCTGATCTCGCAAAGCCTGATCGCCGCTTGATTTCTAAATGGATATAATCCTTAAGTGCGCGCGTGAAAAACATCTCTAAATATCTAATATTGGCTACTCTCCCGCTTGTGGGGATAAGCCTGTCTGCGGTTCCTGCCCAAGCGCAATATGCTAATCAGGAAGCGCGCGATACGTTGCAGGATGCCCTGCGCCGGATCGCCTCGAATCCCAATAATTCCGGCGCACTGGCGGATGCCGGTCTGGCGGCGCTGGAGCTTGGCGATACGCGGGCGGCAATCGGTTTTCTGGCCAAGGCGGATGAAATCTATCCGCGCAGTGGCCGGGTAAAAGCTGGCATTGCACGCGCCCTGTTGGAAGAGCGCAATCCCTTTGGAGCGCTGCGTTATTTTGCAGAAGCGATCAGCAACGGGATATCGGCCAAGGATATTGCGGTTGACCGCGGTCTGGCCTTTGACCTGATCGGCCGTAATGCCGACGCACAAAAGGATTATGCGCTGGCATTTGGTTCCGAGCGGAGCGACACGTTGTTAAAGCGCTATGCCGTCTCGCTGGGGATTAGCGGCGATGTCGAGGGGGCAGAGGAAAAGCTTGGCCCCTTGCTGCAAAAAAGCGACCGTGATGCGTGGCGCACCCGTGCGTTCATACTGGCGATGAATGGCAAGGAGAAAGAGGCGAATAAAATCGCATCCCAGACCATGCACAAAGACATGGCCAAAGCGATAAAGCCGTTTTTCGATAATATGCCGAAACTGACCGACGCGCAGAAAGCTGCGGCTGTGCATTACGGGCATTTCCCGGCGAGCGCCAATATAGGCGTTGATGTCGCGACCGTCCGCTATGCGTCCCAGAACGCACGTCGCGGCAGTGAAGGCGCGGATTCCGGCTTGATCCCGATTGGTGAACCTTTGGGCGAAGAAAGCGAAAAGCCCAAGGTGCTGGCAATGCCCGACACCACGCCGCGCCGCCGTCCGGGCGCGAAAACTACCCGGAATGAGAGCAAGAAAACTGTCGTAGCTGCCCGTGTGCCCAATGGCAAAATGGGAGTGGCAACCACTTCCATGCCCGCACCGGAAACTGCCCGGCCATTGGTAAAGCCGGTGGATGCCGGAGCTAATAGTCGGGACGCAAACCCGCCTCTGGTGTCGCAAAGCGTTACCAGACGAGTCGATATTGGTGACGTACGCGCGCCCGCTGAACCCGCTCCGGAGCCGCTGGAACGCCGCTCACTGTCGGAAATTATTCAGTCTATCTCAATCCCCGATAGCACCGATAACGGCGTTGTGCCGGTCGATCTGGCTTCCATAACGCCTGCACGGCCCAAGCCAAAGGTCCAGCCTGCGGTAGAAAAACCGGCGGTGGTAAAGGAAAAGGCCAAGCCGGAGCCGCCCAAATATCCCAAACGCTATTGGGTGCAGGTGGCAACCGGCGCTGATATCAAGGCGCTCAAGTTCGACTATAACCGCATGATAAAGAAAAACCCCGACCTGTTCGCTGATCTTGAAGGCTGGACATCGCCATGGGGTCAGACAAAACGCATGGTAGTCGGGCCGTTTGACGATATGCAGGCCGCCAAGAAATTCGAGTCCGGATTTCGCAAAGTGGGCGGCGACGGGTTCGCCTGGGTCAGCAATGACGGCACGGAAGTGAACAAGCTGAACTGATGGCACAGATGGCGAGCTATGCCAGCGATCCGCAGAAAAGCCGGGGTCGCCGCCATGATGAAGGCCGCGCCCATGCTGGCGGACGCGATAATGATGGTTTGCAAAATGGCGGGGCTATCCGCGGACCGCGTGACGATTTCCAGCGCGACCGCGACCGGATCATCCACTCGATCTCCTTTCGACGCCTGCGCCACAAAACGCAGGTTTTTGTCGCCCCCGACGGCGACCATTACCGGGTGCGCCTTACCCATAGTCTTGAAGTAGCGCAGATTGGCCGCACCATTGCCCGCGCGCTGGGGCTGAACGAAGACCTGACCGAGGCTTTGTGCCTGGCCCATGATATTGGCCACCCACCCTTTGGTCATGCCGGGGAATATGCGCTGGAAGACGCGCTCGCCGAATATGGCGGGTTCGACCATAATGCCCATACCATCCGCACGCTGACCAAGCTGGAGCAGCCCTATCCGCGCTGGGACGGCCTGAACCTGACGTGGGAAATGCTGGAAGGGCTGGCCAAGCATAACGGGCCGGTTATGCAGCCGACATGGGCACTGGCAGAGGCCGATGCGGAGATGCCGCTGGATCTGCAAAGCTGGCCGTCGCTGGAGGCGCAAATCGCGGCGGTGGCGGATGACATTGCCTATGATAATCACGACATCGACGACGGGATCAGGGCAGGGATGCTGAGCATAGACCAGCTTTTGATATTGCCGTCCATTGCCGAGCGCTGGTCCGCGATCTGCACCCGTTTTCCCGAAGTGGACCGGGGCCGTCTGATCCCCGAACTGATCCGCGACCAGATCGGCCTGATGGTCAATAATGTTATCGAAACCACGCGCCAACGGATCAGCGATGCGGGCATAGAAACCGCAGATGACGTTCGCGCAGCCGGGCGGATGATCGGCGGCTTTTCGGATGATATGGCGGCCACCGAGCGCACGCTTAAAAAATTCATGTATGACAATCTGTATAACCACCCCGAACAAATGGCCGCTGCCGATAATGCGCGCATCATGGTGGCGGATCTGGTTGCCGCCTATCGGGACAAGCCGGAACTGATGCCCGAAAGCTGGGCCGCGTCGCTTCCCGCTGAAGAACCGGAGCGGATGCGCTATATTGCCGACTTCATGGCGGGAATGACGGACCGTTATGCCAGCAACTGCCACGCCGCGATTTTTGGCCGCAAAGCCGCTGGATCAGGTATTGTTACGCGGTGAGTGACCGGACTCTTGTCGTCGGCGCGTCCGGGCTGGTTGGGAGCTTGCTGGTTCGCAAAATGATCGCTGACGGACGGAGCAAAGAGCTGTATCTGCTCGTCCGTGCGCCGCTGAGAGATCATATCGACGGTGTAACGGTTCACGCCGCACCCACGACGCAGTGGCCCGAAATCATTGCCTCTGTCAAACCGGCCCGCGCAGTATCCTGCCTTGGCTCGACGATGAAAAAGGCCGGATCGAAACAGGCTTTTGCGGCCATCGACCGCGATCTGGTTGCAGAAGTCGGCAAAGCGGCCAAGGCGGCGGGTGCGCGTCAATTCATCACCGTGTCATCGACCATGGCCGATGCCAATGCTTCGGGCTTTTATCTGAAAACCAAAGGGCAGGCGGAACAGCTTTTGCGGGGAGAGGGGTTCGACCGGCTCGATATAATCCGGCCCGGATTGCTGCGCGGGGAGCGTTCTGGCGAAACGCGGCTGGGCGAAGGTCTGGCGATAATAGCAAGTCCGGTGATGGACCTGCTGCTCCACGGCTCGCTGCGCCGCTTTCGCTCTATCGACGCCGGGACAGTAGCGGCGGCTATCGCGACTTTGCTGACGGAAGACGGGCAGGGCGTGCATATCCACGAGAATGATGCGCTGTGGGAACTGGCCGGTCGCTAGGAAATAGGAACTAATCCTTAATCCCGTCATTCCCGCCTGCGGGGGAATGACGAGATATGGGACAATGTGTGCAGCCCCAAAACTTACAGCCCCGATCATCGAATCATTGACTCCGGTAGAGCACTCGGTAACGCTTCCATCTGCTTTTGATTGCCGCCTTATAGGTATAGATCATGGAGCTGTGCGGGAGAGTGTTTGCAATCCCGACTGATGTCAAACCGCCGAAGGAGCAACCGCCCCGGAAACTCTCAGGCTGATGGACCGCACAGATTTTTAAGCACTCTGGAAAGAGTTCACCTTTGCTAATTGGGCCGGTTAGCCCATGATGCGGTGGAGGACCACCGAAGGGGTAAGTCAACCGTGCGGCATAAAGTGGGCTATTGCCCCGTTCGCAAAAGGTGATGAAACTCTCAGGTTCCGTGACAGAGGGGGCAGTTTTACAGGATTTCTGTGGACTGTACCTTAATTGAGCAACGGAATATTGTGATGAGTGATGAAAAAACCGGAAATCTGAATAAGCTGCCGCTAGATAGCTGGCACCGCGACCTTGGTGCGCGGATGGTGCCGTTTGCGGGCTATGAAATGCCTGTGCAATATGAAGGCGTCATGGCCGAGCATCTGTGGACCCGCGAAAATGCCGGGCTGTTTGATGTCAGCCACATGGGGCAATTGCAGCTACATGGTGACGGCGCGGCCAAAGCGCTGGAAACGCTCGTCCCCGGTAATATCGGCGGGCTGGGCCTCAACAAAATCCGCTATACTCTATTACTGGCGCAGGATGGCGGCATATTGGATGACCTGATGGTGACCAATAGCGGCGATCACCTTTACCTGATCGTCAACGGCGCAACCAAAAATGAAGATATTGCTTATCTAAAGGCCCATTTGCCGGACGCTATTACGCTAATCCACATGGAGGACCAAGCGCTTCTGGCGTTGCAGGGACCAAAGGCGGCCGAAGTGCTGGCCCGGCTTGGCATGAGCGATCCCGCGCCGACGGACCTATACTTCATGGAAGCCGGAACTTTCGACTGGAATGGCGTAGAACTGGGCATCAGCCGTTCGGGCTATACCGGCGAAGACGGGTTCGAGATCAGCATCCCGGCGCAGCATGTTGAAACATTGGCTGCGGCTTTGTGCGCGCATGACGAGGTCAAACCAATCGGCCTTGGCGCGCGCGACAGCTTGCGACTGGAGGCTGGCCTGCCGCTTTATGGGCATGATATGGATGCGAGCCGCTTGCCGGTCGAAGCGGGGCTAAACTTTGCTCTGGCCAAGGCGCGGCGCGAAGAAGCGAATTTCGCAGGTGCTGATAAGGTTCTGGCCCAATATCCTGATAAGGCAGAGAAAATACGGGTCGGACTATTCGTCAATGGCCGGCAGCCGGTGCGCGAAGGTGCCAGCATCGTGGATGCAGAGGGCCAGAATATCGGCATTGTCACCAGCGGCGGTTTTGCGCCCAGTCTGCAAAAACCGATCGCCATGGCCTATGTCCCTGTGGAACTATCCGCACCCGGAACCGCTATCACGGTGGAGCAACGCGGCAAGGCAATCGACTGCACCGTCGCCGAGACGCCATTTGTCCCGCACCGCTATCACCGCAAACCGAAATCATAGTTTTGAATAAGGGAGTATGACCATATTATGAGCAGATATTACACAGACGAGCATGAGTGGGTTGATGTCGAGGGGGAGACTGCAACCGTCGGGATTACCGATTATGCCCAGGAACAACTGGGCGACATTGTATTTGTTGATACCCCCGAAATCGGCGCGGAGCTGGAACAGGGCGATGATGCCGCTGTGGTCGAATCCGTGAAAGCCGCGTCCGATGTTTATGCCGTGGTTTCCGGCAAGGTCGTCGAAGTCAACGAGGCGCTGGAAGATGAACCGTCACTGGTCAACAGCTCTGCCGAGGAAGATGGCTGGTTTTTCCGCCAGACCCTCTCCGACAAGTCGGAGCTTGACGATCTGATGGACGAGAAAGCCTATAAGGCATTTGTCGACGGGCTTTAGGTAAAAGCACCGCGCACAGCTATGGAAATGAAGGAATAAGAAATGCGTTATCTACCGCTAACTCCCGTTGACCGGCAGGACATGCTGGCCGCGATTGGCGTAAAGAGCATCGACGACCTGTTCGTTGATGTGCCGGAGGAAGTGCAGCTGGACGGTCCGATCCGTGACCTGCCGATGCACGCCGGGGAAATGGCGGTAGAAGCGCATATGAAAAAGCTGGCCAAAAAGAATCTTGCGGCCGGTGACATGCCTTTCTTTCTGGGGGCCGGGGCCTATCGCCACCATGTCCCCGCCAGCGTCGATCATATCATACAGCGCGGCGAGTTCCTGACCGCCTATACGCCTTATCAGCCGGAAATCGCGCAGGGAACTTTGCAGACCCTGTTCGAGTTCCAGACACAGGTTGCGCGGATGTTTGGCGTCGATGTCGCCAATGCGTCGATGTATGACGGCTCGACCGCGTGCTGGGAAGCGATTGTCATGGCGCGGCGGATTACCAAGCGCGGCAAGGCAATCCTCTCGTCCGGCCTGCACCCGCATTATGTGTCGGTGGCCAAAACCATGGCCCGCTTTACCAAGGACAATATCGATTATAGCGCACCAACGCTGGTGGCCGACACGGACGGAGCTGATTTACTGGACCGGATTGACGATGACACAAGCTGCGTCGTTGTCCAGTATCCCGACATTTTAGGCCGCATATCCGATCTGGGTGCGCTGGCCGAAAAAGCGCATCAACACAAAGCGTTGCTGGTCGCTGTTGTCACCGAACCTGTCGCACTGGGCGCGATTAAATCGCCGGGTCAGATGGGCGCGGATATTGTTGTTGGCGAAGGGCAGTCGCTGGGCGTCGGGCTGCAATTTGGCGGGCCTTATGTCGGTCTTTTCGGCTGCAAGGAGAAATATGTCCGCCAGATGCCGGGAAGGCTGTGCGGCGAAACCGTTGATGCGGAAGGCAAGCGCGGCTTCGTGCTCACCCTCTCCACACGCGAGCAGCATATCCGGCGTGAGAAAGCGACCTCTAACATCTGCACCAACAGCGGATTATGCGCGCTGGCATTCTCGGCGCACATGACTTTGCTGGGCGAAAAGGGCTTGCGGGAGCTTGCCATGCTCAACCACAAAAAGGCAGTTGTGGCAGCGGACCGGCTGGCCAAGATCAAGGGTGTGTCACTATTGAATGACAGCTTTTTCAATGAGTTCACTCTGGTTCTTGACAAGGATGCTCGTCAGATCGTTCGCAATCTCGCGGACCAGAATATATTGGCCGGCGTGTCGCTGGGCCGGCTCTATCCCGATGAAGACAGCCTGTCCCACGGCCTGATCGTCGCGGTAACGGAAACGACCAGCCGCGAGGATTTTGAAGCTCTGGCGGCGGCGCTGGAAGGAGAACTGGCATGAGCATGAAGAGCGAAGGCCGTCCGACCAAGATGGACAGCAATATCGATATGTCGGGGCAGCAGGCGATCCGCACCCATACGGGCAACCGCGCGCTGATGGTGGATGAGCCGCTTATTTTCGAAATCGGCTCGGCCGACCGCAGCGGCGTTGATTTTCCCGAAGCACCGGAAGCGCAAAGCCGTTTGGGCGGACTTGAACGCACCGAGGCCATGGACATTCCAGGCCTTTCCGAAGCGGAAGCCGTGCGCCACTACACCCGCCTCAGCCGTCAAAATTACGCGATTGATGTCGGGCTGTTCCCGCTGGGTAGCTGCACGATGAAGCATAACCCGCGGCTCAACGAGAAAATGGCGCGGCTGAAAGGCTTTGCCGATATTCACCCGCTTCAGCCCATAGACAGTGTTCAGGGCGCTCTGGAAGTGATTTACCAGCTTGCCGAATGGCTGAAAGCGCTGACCGGCATGCCCGCCGTGGCGATGAGTCCGAAGGCCGGTGCCCACGGCGAACTGTGCGGCATATTGGCGATACGCTCTGCCCTTGAAGCGCGCGGCGATGCGCGGGAAGTCATATTGGTGCCGGAAAGCGCCCATGGCACAAACCCGGCAACTGCGGCCTTTGCGGGCTATAAGGTCGAGGATATTCCCGCCAACGCAGCGGGCCGCGTTGACCTTGACGCGCTCAAGGCCCGGCTTGGCCCCGATGTTGCGGGCGTGATGATCACCAACCCCAATACCTGCGGCCTGTTCGAACCGGATATGAAAGCCATTTCCGATGCGGTGCACGAAGCGGGCGGGCTGGTTTATTGCGACGGCGCGAATTTCAATGCGATTGTCGGCCGGGTCCGCCCCGGCGACCTTGGCATTGATGCGATGCATATCAACCTGCATAAGACCTTTTCCACGCCCCATGGCGGCGGCGGTCCGGGTTCCGGTCCAGTGGTGTTTTCCGAAGCGCTGGCCCCCTTTGCCCCCTTGCCGTTTGTCGAGAAAACCGGATCGCAATTCCGTCTGGTGGAAGAGGAAACGGCGGAAGAACATCATGCCAGCAGCTTTGGCCGGATGACCGCTTTTCACGGGCAGATGGGCATGTTCACCCGCGCGCTCACCTATATTCTCAGCCACGGGGCCGATGGCCTGAAACAGGTGGCGGAGGATGCGGTGCTCAACGCCAATTACATCCTTCGCAGTCTGGAAGATGTGCTCGACGCCCCGTTTGCCGCGTCTGGCCCCTGCATGCACGAGGCTTTATTCTCGGACAAAGGCTTTTCGGACGGCGTCACCACGCTGGATCTTGCCAAGGGGATGATCGACGAAGGCTATCACCCGATGACCATGTATTTCCCGCTGGTCGTCCACGGAGCGATGCTGGTCGAACCGACCGAGACGGAGAGCAAGGCAGCGATAGACCAGTTTATCGGCGCGCTGCGTTCGGTGGCAGAGCGGGCCAAGGTAGGTGACGAAACCCTGAAGTCCGCACCGCATTTCGCTCCCCTTCGCAGGCTGGATGAAACACTGGCCGCGCGCAAACCGATATTGGCGTGGCAGGAACCGGCTCCGCAAGCCGAAGCAGCGGAGTGAACCCATGACCGAACCGGAACAGCCCAGGACAGATCGTTCTTCAGGTGAAACCGGTTCGGAGGAGGGCAGGCACGCGCCCGCGACTTTGCGGAACCGCGATGCGATTGTCGGCGTGTTGCAGGACATCTTGCCGGACAGCGGCATGGTGCTGGAAATCGCCAGCGGCACAGGGGAACATGCGGTCTATTTCGGGCAAAAATTCCCCGGCCTGATCTGGCAGCCCAGCGACCCTGACCCTGAATGTTGCCGCTCTATCGAGGCATGGAAAAACCGGGCAGGGGTGACGAATGTCCGCCCGCCGTTGCAACTGGACGCACTAGCTGATGGCGACGCCGCGGGTTGGGGCATCAGAAAGCCGGTGGCGATTGTCTGCATCAACATGGTCCATATCGCTCCATGGGAAGCGACCATCGGCCTGTTTCAAAAGGCCGCGAGCCTGCTGGAACCCGGCATGCCCTTCATGCTCTATGGCCCTTATTTCCGCGGCGATGCCCCCACGGCGCAAAGCAATCTCGACTTTGACCGCAGCCTGAAAAGCCGCGATCTGCGCTGGGGCATCCGCGAGGTTGAAGACATGGACGCTCTGGCCGAAAAATACGGCTTCACCCGCGTCCGCCTGATCGATATGCCCGCGAACAACCTGTCGCTGGTTTACCGGCGCAACTAATCACGCGCCAATCCTCTTGCCTTGGTTTAATTGAGTGATTAACGTCACCCGAAATAAATGCCCGAAAAGGCACAAGAGAATTGGAGAGCCCATGGTAACAGAAAAGCAGGAAACGCGCAGGTGCATGGGGTCATGTATTGCCTATTGGGCAGAGCATCGGCCGGACAATATCGCGATTGATGATCCCGCCGATCCCGCAACTGGTCTGGTCACCTATGCCGAACTTGACCGCACCGTCACCGAATACGCGCGCGCACTGACAGGTGCGGGCTTGAAAAAGGGCGACCGGGTCTGCTGGCTTGGCAAGAATAGCGGGCTGTATTTCACCCTGTTCGCCGCATGTAGCCGTGCTGGCGCCGTGATCGTGCCGATTAACTGGCGGCTGGCCGCGCCCGAAGTCGCTTATGTGCTGAAAGATACCAGGGCGGCGCTTTTATTCTGCGAACCCGGATTTGCGGAAACGGCCCAAAAAGCGGTGACGCTGGCCGGAAGCGATACGCATATCATCGCTACGCAGCCAGCGGGCGACCTGCAACCATTTGATGACTGGCTGGAAAATACTCCGCGCAGCGATTTGCCCGAAACCGACCCGGCAGAGGGCGTGCTGCAACTCTATACGTCCGGCACCACCGGCAATCCCAAGGGCGCGGTGCTGAGCAATGACAACCTGTTCAAAATGCGCCCGCTGGTCGAGAATAATCCCGACCATGCGTGGATCGACATTGGCCCGGATGACAGCACGCTGGCGGTCATGCCCTGCGCCCATATTGCAGGCTCCGGTATTGGTCCGATTGCTTTTTATAATGGCGCGACGATGATGGTCGTTCCCGAATTTCATCCCGACAGCGTTCTGGATTGCATAGACAAGGGGCTGAACCAGTTTTTCCTTGTGCCCACCGCGCTGCAAATGCTGGTCAACTATCCGCGGGCAAAGGATACGGATTTCTCCGCCGTGCGCTCTGTCACCTATGGCGCCGCGCCCATTCCGCTGGAGCTTTTGCGCCAATGTATCCAGACCATGCCGCAAGCCCTGTTTTGCCAGCAATATGGCATGACCGAAACCACCGGAACCGTCTGCATCCTGCCGCCCGAAGACCATGACCCGGCGGGGAACGAGCGGATGCGCGGCATCGGTGTCCCGCTTCCCGGTGTGGAGATGAAAATAGTCGATGAAAACCGCCGCGAAGTCCCGCCCGGAACTATCGGAGAAATCGCCACACGATCCGGACTTAACATGCTCTATTATTTCAATAATCCGGAAAAGACAGCGGAGACGGTGGACGCTGACGGCTGGCTCTATACCGGCGACGCGGCAGTGATGGACGAAGACGGCTATTTCTATATCAAGGACCGCGTGAAGGACATGATCATCTCCGGCGGAGAAAATGTCTATCCGGCAGAAGTCGAAAACGCGATTTTCGGCCATCCGCAAGTCAACGAAGTCGCCGTGATCGGCATCCCCGACGACAGATGGGGCGAAGCGGTAAAAGCCGTCATCTCCCCCAAAACCGACGCAGGGGAAGTCGACACACAAAGCATAATCGACTGGGCCCGCGAACGCATCGCCGGTTTCAAAGTGCCAAAGTCCGTGGACGTAATCCCCGAACTCCCCCGCAACGCCAGCGGCAAAATCTTGCGGAGAGAATTACGCGACCCCTATTGGGAGGGGAAGGATCGGGGGGTGAATTAGCTTTTCGTCATTCCCGCCTGCGCGGTAATGACAGGGATGGGGCTTGAAATTCCATAAAGATTTCACAAATTGACTTTTGTGAAATTAAATCGTAATAACGGCCATATATTGGGCCGGGTTCAAAACCTGCCCTGACAAGGAATTTGGCTTATGATGGGTGCAGCAGTTAAAGAAACAGCGGTGTCTCGCCTGATTGCCGGATTGAAGCTTTATGGCGGATTGAAGGGGCGGGATATTGCCAATATTATTGGTGTCTCGCCGCCTACCGTCACGCGCTGGGGAAAGGGCGAGGGCAGCCCTACCATAGACAAGCAGACCGTGATCGCCGAATTGCGCTGGGTTGCTGAACGGCTTTCGGATTTTTATGAACCCGATGATGCCCGGCTCTGGTTACAATCGCCGCACCCGCAATTGCAGGATCAGCGCCCTTACGAGCTGATTAATCAGGGGCGGACCAGCGAAGTGCTGGAAATATTGGAGCGTCTCGACAGCGGAGTCTATTTGTAGGATGTCCGCCGGGCAAGGGGGGCATGATTTCAGATTGCTCGATGCTCTGGAAGAGATCAAGGGCATAAGCTTTGCGGGCAATATCTGGCGCGTGGTTCGCAGCCAAAGGTCGGTATTTGACGGATCACGCGGGTCGGGGCGCTGGAATTCAAGCGATCTGGAAGTTTTATATGCCGCTCAGGAAGCGGATGGCGCCCTGGCGGAAATCCATTTCCATCTCAGTCTGGGGCAGCGGATATTTCCGACCAGAATCCAGCATACACTCTATCAGTTGAGTGTGAAGACGGGCCAGACCCTGCACCTTGTGGACATGGACGCGCTCATCGCACTGGGGGTCGAGCCGTCAAGATATGGCGAGATGCTGTATCACCGGACGCAGGAAATAGCAGATGCGGCGGCCTTTCTGGGCTTTGACGGGCTTATCGCTCCCAGTGCCCGTTGGACGTGCCAGAATCTTGTTCTGTTTCTCGATAGCTTCAACATTGAGGATCTGGATATTATCAGCGAAGAGGATGTTAACTGGGCGGAATGGATCGCCAGGAACAGAACCCCGTCATAGTGGGGGCGGCGGTGACAAAGCTCTGTCCTACACATCCCCAAATAAGCTATAGCCACCCTTGGCTCTTTGATAATCTGCAAGTGAATCTGATCGAACCACGCCGCTGGAATCATACCCTCTGGTGGCTCCATGCGCTCCACCAAGCCCAACTGGTATTATAATACCACTCGGCACGCATTTTTGCGGTTCCTTGGTGTGAACTTTGTGAACTTTGACTTTTCCCGTGAGCTGGAATCACCGCCTTCAAAAGCCGCGGGTTGCGCCTTCGCGGCCTGCAATCTCGCTGCGGGCCTGACGAGTGGCTCGGACATGTTCTCGCCATGCGATGAACAAGCCGGAACCGATGATGATCGGCGCGCCGAGCAGGATGGAGAGGCCCGGCCATTGGCCAAAGACCAGGATGCCCATGATCGTCGCCCATATCAGCGAGCTGTAATCCATCGGCATCACGGTGGATACGGGGGCGAGTCGCAGGGAGTGGGTGATGGCAAGCTGGGCCATCGCGCCGAATATGCCGACGCCCAGCAGGTATCCCCAAGTCCTGGCATCATGGCCGCCGCCGTAAATATAGACGCACACCGCAAGGGCTGGCAAAGTATAGACCGAGAACCAGAAGATAGTGATCAGGCTGCTCTCTGTCCGGCCCAGCATACGGATGACAAGCGTGACCGATGCGGTGACCAGCGCCCCGATCAGCGCCACCGTCGCGCCGAAAGCGGGGATCATGTTGCCGCCGGGCTGAATCACTACCAGCACGCCGACAAAGCCGATCAATATGGCTATCCAGCGCCGGATGCCGACTTGCTCCCGCAGGATCAGCGCCGCGAACAGGGTTGCGAAAATCGGCACAGTAAAGCTGATCGTCGTCGCATCGGCCAGCGGCAATAATGTCATCGCCCAGAAATTGAACCCCATCGCCGTAATGCCCAATATGGAGCGCAGGATATGCAGCGCATGACGATTGGATTTTATCGCTGGCCACCCGGCTGGACTGCGCCAGATCAGGAAGCATATCAGCGGCATCGCGATCAGTTGCCGGTAAAACAGGCTCTCGGTCACATGCACCCCGCTTTGCCCCGCCAGTTTCACAAAGACGAACATGCAGGCGAGCGAAACCATCCCGGCAAGCCGCGTCAAGATGCCGGCTATCGGATGGTTCTGCCCCAGCTCTGCCTGAACGGGCCGGGTTTTATCTAAAGCATCAGTGGTCATAGGGCGCAGGCAGCGATTAGGGGGTGTCTCATTCGATCGACGATAGGCGCAACTCGATTAGCAATG
This sequence comes from Sphingorhabdus sp., assembly GCA_015478735.1. Classification (GTDB taxonomy): domain Bacteria; phylum Pseudomonadota; class Alphaproteobacteria; order Sphingomonadales; family Sphingomonadaceae; genus Parasphingorhabdus. The sequence goes on from JADMKQ010000067.1 coordinate 26,227, forward strand.
CAATTACACATTGCGGCATGACGAGTTTGCCCCTGCAATTAGCGGCTTTCCAAACATATTGAGGGAGGCTGGTCGGGGCGGGAAAGTTGCAAGCCTATTGGCGGTTGACTATATGATGCAGGTAAATTGCTGGTTCAACGAGTCCTTTATGTTGAGCGTCCGGCAACAACATAAATCAGGAGCGTGAAATGCTAGACAAAACCACAAACCCCCAAGATCCCGTTGTGGAAGAAATCGCCGAACTGGTGGCCCGTTCGCGCGCAGCACAGAAACAGATCGAGAATTATACGCAGGAACAGGTCGATGAACTGATCCGCGCGATGGTCTGGGCCGTGGCCGAGGAACCGGTTGCCAAGAAAATAGCCCAGCACACGGTCGATGAAACCCAGCTTGGCAATTATGACGGAAAATATCTCAAGATTTTCCGCAAAACCCGCGCCACCCTGCATGACATTATCAACGATAAATCGGTCGGTATTCTTGAGGAAGACCCCGAACGTAACATTGTAAAGATTGCCAAGCCGGTTGGCGTGATCGGCGCTTTGTCCCCGTCCACCAACCCCGAAGCAACGCCGGTTATCAAGGCGATCTCTGCGGTTAAAGGACGCAACTCGATCATCGTGGCACCGCACCCGCGGGCAAAGCTGACCAACAAGATGATTTGCGACCTGATGCGCGAAGCCATTGTCAAAATGGGCGCTCCTGCTGATCTGGTTATCAGCATCGATGTGCCGTCTGTTGAAAAGACCAACGAATTGATGCGGCAATGTGACCGCGTGCTTGCCACCGGCGGCGGAGCCATGGTGACGGCTGCTTATTCCAGCGGAACCCCCGCTTTGGGCGTTGGCGTTGGTAATGCGGTGATCACTGTCGACGAAACAGCCGACCTGGACGACGCAGCGGAAAAAATCCGTATGTCCAAGACACTCGACCTCGCGGCAAGCTGTTCATCGGATAACAGCGTCATATTAGTTGACGCAATCTACGACGAAATGCTGGCCAAGCTGGTTGAAAAGGGCGGCTATATCCTGAACGACGAGGAAAAGCAGAAGTTTCAGGACGTGCTGTGGGTCGATGGCCATATCAACGCAAAAGTCGTGGCGCAGACACCGGAATATATTGCTGGCATGGCCGGATTTGATATCCCCGAAGGCACGCAATTCTTCATCATCAAGGAAACCGGATACGGCCCCGATCATCCCTTCTCTGGCGAGAAGATGACGGTTGCCATGGCGCTTTACCGTGCCGCCGATATTGATGAAGCGATCGAGCTGACGAACAATATCCAGTCCTATCAGGGGCAGGGCCATAGCTGCGGTATCTATTCGCAGTCGGACGAGAATATCATGAAGCTCGCCAACGCGACACGCACATCGCGCGTGATGGTGAACCAGCCGCAATCCGCTTCGAACAGCGGAAACCTGTGGAATGGTATGCGCCAGACATTCTCGCTGGGCTGTGGTAGCTGGGGCGGAAACGGCACGAACAACAATATTACCTGGCGTGATCTGATCAATGAAACCTGGGTATCGAAACCGCTGGCAAAGACCAAAGAGCTGCCAAGCGACGAAGAGTTATTCGGTGACGTGATGCAAAAATTGGCGTAATATAGCCGCATGACATAACGGGCGGTGGAAACCTTCTCCGCCGCCCTTTTTAATGGGAATAATATGACCGATCAATTTTCGCTGACCGAAGACCAGCTCGCTATTCAGGATATGGCCCGGAAGTTTACCGCTGATGCGATCACCCCGCACGCGGCCAAATGGGATGAAGAATCTATTTTCCCGCGCGATGTGATTAAGCAAAGCGCAGATCTGGGCTTTGGCGGGATTTATGTGTCCGAGGAATCCGGCGGCATTGGCCTCGGCCGGCTGGAAAGCGCGATCATCATGGAAGCCATGGCCTATGGCTGCCCATCGACTTCCGCTTTCATCTCGATCCACAATATGGCGTCGTGGATGATTGACACGTTCGGTTCGCAGACGGTGAAGGACAAATATCTGCCCGACCTGATCGGCATGGAAAAAATCGCCAGCTATTGCCTGACCGAACCGGGAGCCGGTTCCGACGCCGCGTCGCTGAAGACCAAGGCGGTAAAGGAAGGCGACTATTATGTCGTCAGCGGTTCCAAAGCCTTTATCTCTGGCGGCGGAGAGAATGAAATCTATGTCACCATGACCCGGACCAGCGACAATGGCGCTGGCGGGGTTACCTGTCTGGTCATTGAAAAAGATATGGAAGGCGTCAGCTTTGGCGCCAACGAGAAAAAGCTTGGCTGGCATTCGCAGCCCACGGCGCAGGTCAATTTCGACAATGTCAGGGTGCCGGTTGAAAACCGTGTCGGCGATGAGGGTGAAGGCTTTCGCATTGCAATGGCGGGCCTTGACGGCGGGCGTCTGAATATTGGTGCCTGCTCATTGGGCGGCGCGCAGCGCTGTCTTGATGAAGCGGTGAACTATACCAAAGAGCGCAAGCAATTTGGCAAGAGCATCAGCGATTTCCAGAACACGCAGTTCATGCTGGCCGATATGGCGACCGACCTCGAAGCTGCACGGGCCTTGCTCTATCTGGCGGCGGTCAAGGTGACTAATGGCGCTCCTGACAAAACCAAATTCGCAGCCATGGCGAAGCGGTTGGCGACCGATAATGGTTCAAAAATCGTCAATGACGCGCTTCAGCTTTTCGGCGGCTATGGCTATTTACAGGACTATCCGATTGAGCGTTTCTGGCGTGATTTGCGCGTGCATTCCATCCTGGAAGGCACGAACCAGATCATGCGGATGATTGTATCTCGTGAAATGCTCAGGCAATAGCTTCTCTCCCCCTCCCCCCAAGAAAAAAGATTAAAAAAGATTAGAAAGATAATATGACCGAAGATCTTATCATCAAGAAAACGGGCCGTGTCGGGCATATCAGCCTGAACCGCCCCAAAGTTCTCCACTCGCTTAACCTCGCCATGTGCGAAGGGATGCTCGATGCGCTGATCGCATGGCGCGATGATGACAGTGTAGAAGCGGTGATTATCGACCATAGCGAAGGCCGCGGATTCTGCGCGGGCGGCGATATTGCGATGTTGCAGGCTTCCGGGAAAAAGGACGGCAAGGAAGGCCGCGAGTTTTTCTACAAGGAATATCAGCTCAACCACCTGCTGTTCGAATATCCGAAGCCGGTGGTCGCTTTCATGGACGGAATCACCATGGGCGGCGGCGTCGGTATTTCTCAGCCCGCCAAATATCGCGTAGCCACGCAAAATACCCGCTTTGCCATGCCCGAAACGGGCATTGGCCTGTTCCCCGATGTCGGTGGCGGCTGGTTCCTGTCACGTCTGGAAGGGCGTCTGGGACAGTTTCTTGCGCTGACTGGTGCGCGGCTGGACGGCGCAGAGTGCAAGGAAGTGGGCTTGGCGACGCATTATTTGCCATCCGACAATCTTGCCGAAGCGAAACAGCGGATCGCTGAAAATCCGGACAGGATTGACGGGATATTGGGCCAATTGTCTGACATTGTTCCGGAAGCACGCATTTTGCAAAATCTGGACAAGATCGACAAGTTTTTTGCCTCGGATGACTATGAGGACATTCTTGCCGCTCTTGATGCCGATGACAGTGACTGGTCGGCGAAAGAACTGGCAACGCTCAACACCAAAAGCCCGCAAACCTGCAAGGTTGCTCTGCGCCAGTTAAAAGAAGGCGCGGCAATGGAAACATTTGCCGACGAGATGCGCAACGAATATCGCATCGGCTCGCGGGTGCTGACGCGCCATGACTTTATCGAAGGCGTTCGTGCTTTGATCGTTGATAAGGACAATGAGCCCAAATGGGATCCCGCGACACCCGAAGAAGTAAGCGACGAGCTGATCGATTCTATTTTTGCGCCGCTTCCCGCGGATGAGGAATGGGAGCCTTTGGCACTCTAGGCTCATCACCCTGGAAGGGGTTTCCGGGATCTAAAGAGCAGGAAATATCAACTATATGCGCCGACGGCAGCATGACGAAATCAGGAGAATGACATGGCAGATTACGAAACAATTTTGGTCGAACAGCGCGGCGCAGTCACGCTGATCACATTGAACCGCCCGCAGGCGCTTAATGCCCTGAACAGCCAGGTTCTCGAAGATTTGATTGGCGCATTTGCCGATTTTGAGGCCGATGAAAAACAGCTTTGTGCCGTGCTCACCGGTTCAGGCGACAAGGCTTTTGCCGCTGGTGCTGATATTAAGGAAATGTCCGAGAAATCGGCAGCCGAATTTTATCTGGAAGATTTCTTCGCCAAGTGGACGAGCGATATTGTCAAGACAACCCGCAAGCCATGGATTGCCGCTGTAAACGGTTTTGCACTGGGCGGCGGCTGTGAATTGGCGATGATGGCAGATTTCATCATTGCGAGCGAAAATGCGAAATTCGGCCAGCCTGAAATCAAGCTGGGCGTTGCCCCCGGTATGGGCGGATCGCAGCGCCTGACCCGCGCTGTCGGTAAAGCCAAATCGATGGAAATGTGCCTGACCGGCCGG
>JADMKQ010000068.1 GCA_015478735.1 Sphingorhabdus sp.
GGAGTGAAGCCTTGAGCGATACACAAATGGCAGACAAAGATGTCCTGATAGACATTTTTACCCGTGCGGACCTGATCATGCAGTCGGATATCCGCTTTCGTAAAATGATTGGTTCAGGACAATTGCAGATTGTATATTATCCTGTGCGTGGTCAGGAAGTTGTTTCATCCGCGATGATGGCTGCGATCAATCAGGAAGACTATCTCGTCACCATCTACCGCGGCCTGCACGATCAGCTTGCCAAAGGCATACCTTCAAAGGATCTTTGGGCAGAATTTGCGGGTAAAGTGACCGGCACTTGCAAAGGCAAAGGCGGACCGATGCATATCACACATCCGGAATCAGGTGTCATGGTTACAACCGGCATCGTCGGCTCCGGCATTCCGATTGCCAACGGATTGGCTCTTGCCAGCCAGTTGGATAAAGACGGCAAGGTCACAGTTTGCTGCTTCGGTGATGGAGCGTCCAATATCGGTGCCTTCCATGAAGGTCTGAACATGGCGCAGATCTGGAAGCTTCCGGTGATCTTCCTCTGCCAGAACAACCTGTATTCCGAACATACGCCGATGGCTTTTGCTACCAGTTCGGAAACCATCAAGCAGCGCGGCGAAGGCCTTGGCATGCGGTCAGTCCGCGTGAATGGCAATGATGCCAGCGAAATGTATGCCGCCGCCAAAGAGGCTGTAGAATATGCCCGTGCCGGAAACGGGCCGACATTGATCGAGGCTATGACCTTCCGCTTCCATGGACACCTGCTCGGCGATACCAGCCACTATATCCCCAAAGAGGAAATGGAGCAGGCGTTAAAAGATGATCCCGTGCCCATCTTGCGCCAGCAATTGCTCGACCTTCAGGTGAGCGAAGCAGACATCGCAGCCATTGAAGCCAAAAATACCGCAATCATTGACGAAGCTGCACAATTTGCGCTCGACAGTGATTATCCGTCAGGAGACGAATATCGCATTGATGTTCTAGACGTGGAGATTGCAGCATGAGCGCGCCAGAGAAAAAAGAAGCACCGAAACAGATCATGTTCGCACAAGCCTGTAACATGGCAATGGCCAAGGCGATGGCCGATGACCCAAAGGTCATCCTGCTGGGTGAAGACATTGCCGATGAACAAGGCGGCGGCGTGTTCAAAGTAACCGCTGGCCTTTCGGAAAAATATGGCACGGACCGCGTGCGCTCGACACCGATCTCGGAACAGGCGATTGTCGGTGCCGCTGTTGGCGCTGCTCTGGTCGGTTATAAGCCTGTTGCGGAAATCATGCTGATGAACTTCATCACCGTGGCTATGGACCAGATCGTCAACCATGCAGCCAAATTGCGATTCATGTCCGGCGGGCAGACAAGTGTTCCGCTGACCATTCGCACCACTACGGGTGCAGGCACCGGTCTGGGCGGTCAGCACAGTGACATGCTTGAAGCATGGCTGGCTCATGTTCCAGGCTTGAAAGTGGTGGCAGCATCCAATCCGGCAGACGCTTATGGTTTGCTTTATTCGTCTATCATGGATCCCAATCCGGTTATCTTCATCGAGAACACACCGACCTATTTCACAAAAGGCCCGGCTCCTGACCCCGATCATATTGTGCCGCTCGGCAAAGCATCTGTGCCACGGGAAGGCAGCGATATCAGCCTGATCACATATAGCCGCGGCGTTGGAGCCTGCCATGCTGTTGCAGAGAAACTGGCCGCAGAAGGCATCTCATGCGAAGTCGTGGATCTACGCACAATTGCACCGTTTGACGAAGAAACCGTGCTGAAAAGCGTAGCCAAGACCAAAGCTGCTGTCGTAGTACATGAAGCTGTGAAAAACTTTGGGACCGGCGCAGAAATATCGTCGCGCATCCATGAAGAATTATTCTCTGAACTCAAAGGTCCGGTCGGCCGGGTTGGATCAGGCTATGCACCTGTCCCCTTCTCTCCCGCTATTGAAAAAGCCTGGATGTTCAGCGAAGACGATATTGAACGTGAAATCCGCAAGATACTGAGGTAATTATGGCTACTGAAATCCGCATACCGAAACTGGGCTTTAGCATGGAAGTCGGCACACTTGCTGAATGGCTGGTGCCAGATGGTTCCGATGTCACCGAGGGCCAGGAAATCTATGCTCTCGAAAATGACAAATCCACTCAGGAAGTAGAATCACCTGCAACCGGAAAGCTCAAGATTATCGTCAGCGCAACGGGTGAAGAATATCCGGTTGGCGAACTGATCGGAGTGATTGAATAGGCCGTTTTAATAGAAACTATCTATACCTATCAATATTATTAGCGATGTTGGGTTGACTAGAAAACCAAACATGCGGAAGATGCGCTAATCGGGAGCCCGCACGAACGGGCTCCCAGGAGAGAAAGCGCAAATATGGCCGAAAATTTTGTTGAAGAAATTCCCGATTTTTCAAAGGCAACCTTCAGCCGCAACCTGAACAGCGTCACCATTACCAGTCCAGCAGGTATACGATCCGCTGCCGAAGCGATTCACAAAATCGCACAATCCTATGATTTCCGCATAGCAGCCAGCGCTGATATTTCGTCCAAAGCCCACATGGTGGATGCCGAGGGTGAACTGATTAACAAGGATATTTTTGGCTGGACAGCCGCAGGTGAGCGCTGGTGGGAAGATACCAGACTGGCGCTTAGCTCGCCCCTTCCCCGCGCATGCCGTTATGAAAGCGAGCCAGTCTGGTGCAATGCCGAGGGTTTCCATGGCCACTGGCAGAACGAATATCTTAACGAGATCGACCTCAAAGGATATTTTAATGGCACATCCAGCACCAGGTCAGCCATCCTAATCCCTATTCATCTGCCTTTCGGGCAAATCTCGGCAGTCAGCTTCACTCCGCTGGATAATAATGTCAGCGATCTTAGCGAACCTTACCGGCTTTATTCGGACTTTTTTGCCATTGTCACGCGACGCTTTATTACAGGCTATGTACTGGCAATGCGGCAGAAACACCGGATGCCAGCCAATTGCATCTTGTCCAAACGGGAAGCGGAATGTCTGCACTGGGCCGCTATCGGCAAAACCGATAAGGAGATCAGCATGATATTATCGTTGAGCCATGCGACGATCCGTTATCATGTCAATCGTGCGGGGCAAAAGCTGAACAGCGTCAACCGTGGGCAGACGATCTTTAAGGCCGGGCAACTCGGTTATCTGGGCGCTACCGACTGATTTAAAGCCTGCTAGACCCTGTTCAATTTTGATTGAATCAAAATTGGGGCCTAGTTTATTATTTTACCGTGATTTCCGAGCCGTGAAATGTTCCATTTCACTCGAAATCACTCTAGGGTTCAACAAGCAGCAAAGGCTATTTGCGCAATAGTGCGAATACGCCTGTCATTGTCATCAATAGTCGCTCACCTGCGACAATATTGCCGTGGCAATAGGCTGTGCGAGAGCCCTTCCGATCAATATAGGCGTGAGCCACGATCCATTCTCCCAATTGCGCGCCGCTAAGAAAATTGGTGTTAAGATTGATCGTGGCAATCGGCAAATGCGGCTTCTCGCTAACAAAAAGCTGATAGCTTAGCGCGACATCGGCCAGGGTAGTCAGCACGCCGCCATGAGCCACATCAATTCCGTTGATATGCCCTTCCCCTATACGGATGCCGACCTCAATATGGTCGGCATCCTTTCGCGTATAATAGGGACCCGCTACATCGAGAAAACCCGTCGAAAATCTTGCAGGTGCAAATCCTTCGGGAACGGTAGCGGCCTCCAAAGCTTCCAAAACCTTAAGCCGCAGCTTGGCTTTTCTTGCTTTTTGGCGGTGTTTCGCTCGTCAGCCATCGTTCAAGCGTCTCGTGAAAATGGCGCAGCTTTGATTCCTGGTAGCTGGCAAATATCGCGACGCCATTCGGCTGGCTCTTAATCCCTTTTTGCATAGCTCTGTGGTTGAGGTAATCCTGATTGAAAACCTTTGCCAGATAGCTACCCAGGCCCGTGGCTTCCGTATAATCGTCGTGCAAATCAAGGAATTTGCATTCTGCCGGCTCCGGACGTTCGGCACCTTCGGGCAGCGGAACCATATATAGAACCTCATGCAAGGACTGCTCTGGATTATCACCATCCGGACGGAACCGGTAAAAGATCGGATTATAGTCGGCCCACGGGCTTATATTCGGAAAAACACTGTAAAAAATTGCGTCGGTCAAATCGGCATCGCTGATCTCGTCGACCTTGTCACCCCATGTAGGGCGCAATTGTTCGCGCCGTGCCTGTGCGGCTTCATCCCGGTTAGCTTGAGCGGAAACACCGCTGAAGTCCATCGGCATGTCTTCGTCGGCAGGGGCAATTTTACCGCCTACCCAGTTGCACATGTGCATATCGGCAGATTTCAATTCACCTTCAATATAATTGCCTTCCATATCGAAAATGCCGCTCTTGCCACTTGGCAAAGAAACCTCAACCCGGTTTTCCTCAAGCCGTTTGTACAGATGCTTGCTGAGCGGGTGGATAAAGCTCTGGAAGGCTTTCTTATCCGGAAAAGCACTTGGGTCAGGATTTTCAAGACCTGTGTGCGGGCTTGGCGAACCATGGGCAGACATGGCGCGCGACACATTGGGCCACACATCGTATTTACTGTTCGCATCAGCAAAAGCCGGCATCAATTCGGGGTGCGTAGCGACAACATGATAGGATTCCATAAAGGCTTCCTGGGCCAGCTTCCAGTTACAGGGCAGCCGCTTGATAACATGAGCGGCTTTGTAACGGCGCTCGAAAGGAATCTGGAAATGGCGATCAAGGTCACCAAGAAAATCCTCAAGCGGTTCACAATCGGGATCCGGATTGATGAAAACAAATCCACCCCACTCGCCAACGCGAACGGATTGAAGGCTATGTGTTTCTTCACTGACGGTTGGGAAGTCCCACTGGCAAGGAACTTCTTTCAATGTGCCGTCCAATTCCCATGACCAGCCATGGAAAGGGCAACGCAGTGCTTTCTGTTCCTTT
>JADMKQ010000069.1 GCA_015478735.1 Sphingorhabdus sp.
CCGTAAAAAACTAGAGTGGTTTCGAGTGAAATGGAACATTTCACGGCTCGGAAATAACGGTAAAATAAGAAACTAGGCCCCAATTTTGATTCAATCAAAATTGAACAGGGTCCAGGGCGTATAAGGCGAAGCGTTTGAACGCTTAAATAGCAGCTTTCATAACTGCTATTTAAGCTGTTCAAACGGTATGTCTTTGTCCATCCGGACTTCGCCCGGCATGCCCAGCACCCGTTCGGCGATCTGGTTACGCAGCACTTCGTCAGCACCGCCAGCTATCCGCATCACGGTCGAGTAAATATAATGATATTGGGCGTCTGCGGTTTGGGTATCATCTGCATCCGGTGCGATCCCTGAAAGTCCACGCAATTCAAGGGCTAGCCCATTGGTTTTCTGATAACGGCTAGCATAAGCCAGCTTGATCATCCCCGCGAGGGCTCCCGGGTTCTCGCCTTTGGATACCATAGTCCGTAACCGGGCCTGGAAAAAGCGTTCAGCCTGTTCTTCGGCAAGAGCTTCGGCAAGTTGCTGGCGGATGGAACGGTCATCAATCATGGTTCCGCCATGGCCGTCCGGCGTTTGTTCCGCCAGGTCGAGTATCGGTTCGACTCCGCTGCGATGAGCACCGGAGCCAAGCCGCTCGCCCATTAAGACTGTCATACAACATGCCCAGCCCTCGCCTTCGGCACCGATGCGATTGGCATCAGGAATCCGGACATCTGTCAGAAAAGTCTCATTAAATTCACTCGCTCCCGATATCTGGCGTATAGGCCGTGTCTCTATCCCCGGTGTTTTCATATCGACGATAAAGAATGTCAGCCCTTTATGCTTGGGCACGCTAGGGTCTGTGCGGACGACAAGGATTCCCCAATCGGTAAGATGCGCCCAGCTCGACCAGACTTTCTGGCCATTGATGATCCAGTCGCCTGATCCATCATCCGCGCGCACTGCTTTGGTTCGCAAGGCAGCAAGATCGGACCCTGCCGCAGGTTCCGAAAAGAGCTGGCACCAGGTAATGTCGCCTTTAAGCGTCGCTTCAATAAACTGCGCGCGTTGTTCGTCATTGCCATGCTTGGCAATCACGGGCAGCGCCATACCCGTTCCAATCGAGGTGAAAGGCCCCTTGGGCAGATTATATTTGCCCTCTTCTTCCGAGAAAATTACCGCTTCGCTACCAGAAAGGCCACGGCCACCAAGCGCCTTGGGAAAAGTCAGCCCTGACCAGCCGCCAAGAAAAAGCTCTCGCATCCATGCCCGGCCTCGTTTGGATTCCTCGACATCGGTCATCTTGCTGCCAGGGGCGATTACATGCGCTGGAGCATGTTCAGCGAGCCAGGTCCGGGCTTCGTTACGAAATGCGGCTTCCTGGGGACTATCGTTGAAATCCATTATTAAGCTCCTTGAACCTGACTACCGGGCCGCGCGTTCAGTAACCGGTCAGCCCAAAAGCCCCGGTTGCCAAGGTGCACAGCGAGCATTCGCTCCCGCCTGTAGTAAAAATGGCAATTTGCTTCAAAAGTATAGCCAATGCCGCCATGTATCTGAAGATTTTCGCGTGCTGCCATTTCGAAGCATTTTATCCCCGACAAACGGGCAGCCGCAGCGGCGCCAGAAAGATCATCCGGAGAAGATTCAGATGCCCATCCTCCATAATAGGCATTGGAGCGCGCCAATTCTGTGGCAACAGCAACATCAGCCAGCTTATGTTTGATTGCCTGATATCCACTAAGAGGCCGTCCGAATATCTGGCGTTCATTCGCATAGTCGCGCGCCATATGCAGGCAAGCTTCCGCCGCGCCGACCGCTTCAAATGCAGATTGCACCGCAGCATGATCGATTAGGCGATTCAGCTTGCCAGTGCCCGGTAAAAGCTCCGCAGTGGCGTCATTGAAATCTATCCGGAAATGAGGACGAAGCTGGTCAAAGCTATCCAGCTGTGTCCGTGTGATGCCCTCTTGATCTAGCTCTACAATCGCAAAATTACCGCTCTCTACCAGAACCACCGCAATGTCAGCAATTCCGGCGTCCGCGACAGGCGACTTACTGCCCTTCAACTTTCCGTCCTTGAATCCGCAACCGTCCGCAAATACTGGTCCCGGACCTTCTGCATAAGCAAATGTTGCAATCGTTTCACCTGAGGCAAGTCGGGGCAGCCATTTCGCTTGTTGTTCTTCGCTACCCGCAAGACATATTGCTTCTGCAGCCAGCACAATCGAACTCATGAACGGAACAGCAGCATTGGCCCCGCCAAGAGCTTCCATAATGACGCCAAGATCCAAGGCCCCTAGGCCAAGACCTCCATGCTCTTCGGGAATCGTCACGCCAAGGAAACCCATCTCTGCGAGTTTATGCCATAAAGGCTCATCCCATTGGGCATCCGAATCGATAAGATATCGCAGCCGGTCAAAGGGAGTCATGTCGGCCAAAAGCGCGCTTGCTTGCTCGCCGAGCATTTTTTGTTCATCGTTTAGATCAAAATTCATAGAGGGACTTGCTCTGTTGTTATAGAATGTGTCATAGCCAGTTATATAACTAGGTCAACCATGATGAAGACCTTTGGAGGATATTTACATGCAATATGAAACCATCATTGTCGAGGAAGTTAATCACGTAGTTAACATTACCTTGAATAGGCCCGAAGCTATGAACAGCTTCACAAAGCAAATGATGAACGAGTTTGAGCATTTATGGAAATGGGTTGCGAATGAAGATAGCATCCATTGCTGTGTTATTCGCGCAGCCCCCGGCAAAGCCTGGTCAACCGGTGTCGATGTAAAAGAATCACAAAAGCCGGGCGGTACCGTGGTTGATCTGGCTAATATATGGCACTGCGAGGATCCCGGCAATTATCTGGGACCAAAGTCAATGAATTGCTGGAAACCTATCATTTCCGCGGTTCATGGCATGGCTGCAGGGGGAGCTTTTTACTGGTTGAATGAAAGCGACATCATTATCTGCTCCGAAGATGCGACATTTTTCGACCCGCATGTTACCTATGGAATGACTAGCGCCCTGGAACCTATTGGCATGACGTATCACATGCCACTGCATGACGTTCTGCGTATGGTATTGCTCGGCAATGATGAGCGGATCGGAGCCGGTACTGCGTTGCGCATGGGGCTGGTCAGCGAAATTGTTACGCTGGATGAATTGTGGCCGCGCGCTCAGGAACTAGCAGAGACCATCGCAGCAAAACCGCCAGCAGCAACAGCAGGTTCGGTAAAGGCAATATGGGAGTCGCTCGACCTGCCACGCAGTGTCGCTTTGCAGCAGGGTCTGAAATATTGCCAGATCGGCAATCCGGTCGGCGTACCGCAAGTCGATAGAGCCGCTCTGATGGCCGACAAAGCCAAGAAATATACAGTGCGCTAAGGGGTAAAGCTTTTAGCCAGACACGCACAAAGCCATCTTTGATAACCAACAACAATTAAGGAAACAGGCGACTATGTCGATCCTATACGACGAAAGCCAACAATCGATAGCAAATGAAACACGGCGCGTGCTCGAAGCGCGGATCGATAAAGATGATCTCTTACCGTTTCTGGAATCGACTGGCAAATATCACGAAGGTTTCTGGGACATTGCAAAGGAGCAAGGCTGGACCGCTTTGACTATGCCCGAAGCATATGGCGGACTGGAACTCGGTTTGGTCGAGCTTGGTCTGGTCGCGCATCAGGCTGGTCGAACGTTGAGCGGTGCACCATTTCTGACCACAGGTTTTGGCAGTGCCAAAGCGATAGAAATTTATGGCTCTGAGGCGCAGAAAGAAAGCTGGTTGCCGGGCCTCGCTAGTGGTGAAACTATTGGCGTAATTGCCATTGCATCGGGTGCGAATGCCCTGCCGCAACAATCGCCTCTAACCCTCGCAGATGGCAGAGTCTCTGGTACCATGACTGGCGTATCGGGTGGTCTTGTCGCTAACATAGCGATAGTTATGGCACAGGGAAGCAATGGCCCTACCCTAGCTATCGTCAAGCTTGACGGGGTAAAAAGAGAAGCGATTGACAGCTTTGACAACAGCCGGTGCCTAGCGAACCTCTACTTCACCGATAGTCCTGCCGAGATTCTGCTCGACGGCAATCCAGCCCGTGAAGCCGCTTTGCACATTTTGGCACTACAAGCAGTTATCACCGCGCATGAGCAAACCGGCGGTGCAGAAGCACTTATGGAAACCGCACGCGATTATGCTGTTACTCGCCGTGCATTTGGTCAGGTCATTGGTGCTTTTCAATCGGTCAAGCACCGCATCGCCGAACTTTACGCTCTTGTCGAACTGGCACGCGCCAATTGCATTCACGCAGCGTCGCTCGAAGGGACAGACGGTTTCATATTGGCTGCGGCAGCCGCGCGGCTTTCCGCAACAGAAGCCTACGACACCGCGGCTCGCGACTGCATCCAGATTCATGGCGGCATTGGCGTAACATGGGAAGCAGGCCTTCACCTGCACATGCGGCGCGCACGTTCTCTGGCCATCGAGCAAGGCAATAGCCTGTTCTGGGAAGACGTATTAGTGGATCGACTTACAGGAGAAGCCGCATGAGTGCTCTCGAAACCTATCGTAATAATGCAGCACAATGGCTGGAAAGTATCGCCCCGATATATGGCAAGGCAGCACGCAAAGGTCTGTCCGTTGAAGAAGATCTTGCCCTTGCCCGCAGGTATCAAAACGCGAAGTTTGAGGCCGGCTATGCGGGGATTAACTGGCCAACCGAATATGGCGGACAGGGTCTATCCCATATCGAAAAGGTCACGTTTGAATCCGAAGAAATGAAGCATGGCCTTCCCAACGGCTATTTCGGCATCTCGCTGGGTATGCCGATCCCGATTATGATGCAATTTGGTTCCGATCAGGATTTCGTCAAGGAGCGCGTTCTAAAAGCTCTGAAAGGTGAAGAAATCTGGTGTCAGCTTTTTTCCGAACCCGCCGGAGGATCGGATCTCGCCGGACTACGCACAAAAGCAGAAACCGACGGCAATGGCTGGAAAATCAATGGCCAGAAATTGTGGACAAGCTGGGCGCAATATAGCGACTATGGCGTCATCGTTGCCCGGACCGACCCCAATGTGCCCAAGCACAAAGGCTTAACCTATTTCTGGGTTGATATGAAAGCGCCGGGCGTGGACGTTCGCCCCATCAAACTGGCCGGCGGCGACAGCCATGTGAATGAAGTGTTCTTTGACGATGTTAAAATCAGCGACGACCATCGTATGTCACCGATAGGCGGCGGTTTTGCCGTGGCGATGGCGACACTGATGATCGAGCGTTATGTCGCAACCGATAGTGCTGGCTTTGGTCCGCATCTCGACCTGTTCGTGGACCTTGCCAGACAAATCGATATCAACGGCAAACCCGCTCTTACAGATGGCCGTATCCGTCAGCAGATCGCCCGCAATTATGCCATGCGTAGCGGGCTTAATGCGATTACGGCTCGCGCGATGCTGATGATGCAGGCTGGGATGACACCTGGCCCCGAAGGCTCGCTTAACAAGTTGATAGCGGTGCGGTCACGCCAGAAACTATCGGAACTTGCGATTGATTTGCAAGGTAGCGATGGCTTTGTCTTTGACGAACATGCCCCGCAAAAGGATAACTGGACGTCGAGCTGGATCAACGCCCCAACCGGCCGGATTGCAGGCGGTGCGGATGAAATGTTGCTCAACACTATCGCTGAAAAGATACTTGGTCTGCCACAGGACCATCGTCCTGATAAGGGCGTTGCGTTTAATCAGATTCCAGCTTAATTAGTCAATTAAATGAAACAGAGAAAGTAGATTAATGACCGAAGCCTATATCATCGACGCTGTCCGCACTCCTCGCGGGATTGGCAAGCCTGGCAAGGGCGCGCTCTCGCACCTGCATCCGCAGCATCTTGCGGCCACGGTGCTTAAAGCCCTCAAGGAACGTAACGATCTGAACACGGCCGAAGTGGACGATATCATCTGGTCCACCTCGACCCAGAAGGGCAAGCAAGGCGGCGATCTGGGCCGCATGGCAGCTCTGGCCGCCGGTTATGATACAAAAGCATCGGGCACCACCCTCGACCGTTTCTGCGGCGGCGGTATCAGCTCGGTCAACTTTGCCGCTGCGACAGTGATGTCGGGCATGGAAGATTGCGTCGTCGCTGGCGGGACAGAGATGATGAGCTATACTTCGCAGGTCATGGCCGAAGAAGCCAATGCGGGAATCAAACCGCTCGGCATGGGTTCGGGCAATGCCGCGCTCGACGCCATCCACCCGCAATCGCATCAGGGCGTATGCGGCGATGCTATCGCTGCGATGGAAGGCATTTCCCGGGAAGCCGTGGACGCACTGGCTCTGGAAAGCCAGAAACGCGCCGCCACCGCCATTGCCGAAGGCCGTTTCGACAAGTCGCTGGTCACCGTCTATAATGAAGATGGCAGCGTTGCTCTCGACCATGAAGAATTCCCACGCCCCGAAACAACAGCAGAAGGTCTGGCCGGACTGAAAGCCAGTTTCGGTACGCTAAAGGATTTCGATCTGGGCGGCGGCGCGACATTCGCAAAGCAGATCAAGCGCGTTTATCCCGACCTTGAATGGGAAGGCGTCCATCATGCCGGAAACAGTTCCGGCGTGGTCGATGGTGCGGCGGCTTTGCTGATTACATCGAAAGAATATGCGGACAAAAACGGCCTGAAACCCCGCGCCCGCATTGTCGCCTATGCCAATGCCGGTGACTGCCCTACCCTCATGCTGAATGCTCCGGTTCCGGCCGCAAACAAGGTTCTCGAAAAAGCGGGTCTGAGCAAGGATGACATCGACGTTTGGGAAATTAACGAGGCTTTTGCCGTGGTTGCCGAAAAGTTCATCCGCGACCTCGAATTGCCGCGCGAGAAGGTCAATATCAACGGCGGTGCTTGTGCATTGGGCCACCCGATTGGCGCGACGGGATCGATCCTGATCGGCACCGCCCTTGATGAGCTGGAACGCTCCGGCGGCCGCTATGGTCTGGTCACCATGTGCGCGGCAGGCGGCATGGCTCCGGCAATCATCATCGAGCGTATTTAATAATGATGCTTAAGCCCTGAGCCATTACCGGCTCGGGGCTTATTTTCATCCTGTAAAAAATTGAGATTGCCGTTATCTCTGCATCAATTGGAATTGCTTATCTCTTTCGCTCGGTCATAGGCTCGCCGTTGCTGCCATGATTTGCCGACCGTCCGTTGCATAGGCACCAATCTCGATCGTGCTGCCATTCTCTCGCAATGCAAGATGCAAATGCTCGCCGCCTATTGCGGGAGAGACTCCGCGAAACGCGAATTTCTGCAACTGATTATCGCCAAAATGCCGCGCGGCGAGATCAAGGAGCAGCGTGGCGGTTAGCGGGCCATGGACGACGATCCCGCGGTAACCTTCCTCGTTGGTAGCATAAGGCAGATCGTAATGAATACGGTGGCTGTTAAATGTCAGCGCAGAGTAACGGAACAGCAATGTTTCAGAAGGCACCAACATGCGGTGGGCATCCCAAGACGACAGATCGAGACGTTCGTCACCCGGTGGGGGCGGCGATGGAGTATTAACACGTGATGGTTCACGAAACACGAGGGACTGTATCTCGCGAACTTTTGCTTCGCCATCATCAAGCGTCTCGTGCATAATCTCCACAAATACGAGCGTGCCACTTGAACCCTGCTTTTCGGTAATGGATACGACGCGCGAGAAGCGCTCCACTGACCGGCCGAGCCGCAAAGATCCGAAGAATTCAACCTTGCTCGCTGCCCACATTCGGCGTGGCAAGGATATAGGGGGCAGGAAGCTGTCCGGGCTGTCGTTACGCACCGGATGTCCGTCGACACCGAGCATCGCAGTCGGCGCATCGGGCAAGCAGAGACACCAATGGAAACCTTGCGGGACGCTGCCATCGGATAGCGGTGTGCGGTCGAGCATAGCGAGCCAGCGCGCTACCGTGCCCTCATCAATACGGTCACGGTTTGCTTCTTCACGTCCGATCCAAGCTTGCCATTCGTTCATTAATTGCGTCCTCCGGTCAGTCCGCGCGCAATTACCTGAGCCTGGATCTCGGCTGCGCCTTCGAAGATGTTAAGGATGCGCGCATCGCAGAGGATGCGGCTGATCTCAGACTCGAGCGCGTAACCGTTGCCGCCGTGGATCTGGAGCGCCGCGTCAGCGTTCGACCAGGCGGCGCGTGCGCCTAGCAGCTTCGCCATGCCGGCTTCGATATCGCATCGCTTACCGGAATCCTTTGCGCGAGCAGCAGCATAGCTCAGCTCACGCGCCATGACGAAATCGACCAGACTCATAGCGATCTTGTCCGTGACACGCGGGAAATGAACGATCTCCTTGCCGAATTGCTTGCGCGTAACGGCATAGTCGAGTCCCAGTTCGAGCGCGCGGCGGGCGACCCCTACTGCGCGGGCGGCGGTCTGTATACGCGCGCCCTCGAATGTGCGCATCAGCTGCTTGAAACCTTGCCCCTCTTCGCCGCCGAGCAAAGCGTCGGCAGGAGCGCGCATCCCGTCAAATTGGAGTGCATATTCGCGCATCCCTCGATAACCGAGCACCTCGATCTCGCTACCGCTCATGCCGACAGCGGGGAATGGATCGGTTTCTGTCCCGCGCGGCTTGGGGACGAGCAGCATAGACAGCCCGGCATAGCCCTTCGCATCAGGCAGGGTGCGGGTGAGCAACGTCATCAGGTCGGACCGTGCGGCGTGAGTGATCCAGTTCTTCGCGCCGTCGATCACCCATTCACCATCTGCGTCCATTCGCGCACGCGTTTGCAACGATCCGAGATCCGACCCGACATCAGGCTCCGTGAACACAGCGGTCGGTAGTATTTCGCCGCTGGCGATCCGCGGTAGCCACTGCGCCTTTTGCTTATCGGTGCCGCCGAGAACGATGAGTTCGCCTGCGATTTCGGAACGGGTACCGAGCGATCCCGTGCCGATCCAGCCGCGCGACAATTCTTCGGTGACGATGCACATCACCAGCTTGCCGAGGCCCAGTCCGCCATATTCCTCGGGAATACATACGCCAAAAGTGCCGAGATTTGCCATCGCGGCGACCATTGCGTCAGGAATCAAATCATTGGCGAGATGCCAGCGATGCGCGTTCGGTATGATCTCGGCATCGGTAAAGCGACGATATTGATCGCGGATGGTGTCGAGGTCGGCGTCGTGCAGCGTTTCGCTGGGCCAGTGCCCCGCCGCGAGCGCGGTGGCAAGCTCGGCGCGGGTTGCGGCATGGTCAGTATCGAGCAGACCGGAGCAGTTATTGGCGAGCGTGCGCGCCGCCTCGCCTATGCCAAGGTCGGCCGCGCGGAACATTTCATTTTGCCCCATCGGCAAGCCGCCGGCGAGCTGGCCAATACCCTCAGCGAAGGCGAGCGTGGCGACTTGCGTGTCCACCGGATTGGTACCGCTGCCGGCTTCCAGCCAATCGAGTGTCGCCTCAAGCGCCGCGACGGTTGTCGCGACCCAGGCAAAGCCATGTGCCGCGCGCTGCTCGGCATCTATCGGCCGCGTCGCCAGCCTCTCCGCGAGCGCCGTCTGCGCCGCCGAGCGATAAGCCTGCGCAGCGGTAAGCCAGGGACGTAGATTGCTCATGCTCAGATCGCGCGCTCGAAAATTGCGGCGATGCCCTGACCTCCGCCGATGCACATGGTTTCTAGCCCATAGCGCCCGTCGCGGCGGACAAGTTCGCGGGTGAGATTGGCGAGGATGCGCCCCCCTGTTGCGCCGATCGGGTGGCCAAGCGAAATGCCTGACCCGTTGACGTTCAAAATCTCATTGCGGCTATCGTCATCTGACCAGCCCCAACCCTTGAGTACCGCGAGCACCTGCGGCGCAAAGGCTTCGTTGAGTTCGACCAGATCAATATCGTTCCAGCCGAGGCCATTGCGGGCGAACAGCCGTTCGACCGCGGGAACGGGGCCAATGCCCATACGGCTGGGATCGCAGCCCGCCGCCGCCCAGCTGTGGAACCAGGCGATGGGTTCAAGTCCGAGTTCGTCGAGCTTGTCTTCGGCTACAATTAAGCAAGCCGCCGCTGCGTCATTCTGTTGGCTCGCATTGCCTGCGGTGACGACGCCGCCTTCGAGCGGGCGCAGCTTGCCGAGCGATTCGATTGTAGCGTCCGCGCGATAACCTTCATCCTGCGTGAAGAGGATCGGGTCGCCTTTGCGTTGTGGCACAGTGACTGGAACCAGCTCGTCTGCGAACAGCCCCTTGTCCCACGCCGCCGCTGCGCGCTGGTGGCTTCGCACGGCATAAGTGTCAGAGGCCTCGCGGCTGATGTCATAATCTTTTGCCAGATTTTCAGCGGTCTCGATCATCCCGGTGATGACGCCGAAACGCTCGGCCGGCTGCGACATCACGCGTCCGCGCGTCAGGCGGTCGTGGAGGGTGAGATTGCCAGAGCGCACACCCTTGCGGATATCGGTGCTGTAATGTTCGACGTTCGACATCGATTCGACGCCTCCCGCAACGACAACGTCGGACATGCCGGTCTGAACCATCATTGCAGCGTTGGCGATCGCTTGCAGCCCGGACCCGCAGCGGCGGTCGAGTTGATAGCCCGGGACTTCAATCGGCAGGCCAGCGGCGAGCCAGGACCAGTGCCCTATGCACGGCGCTTCGCCATTGCCGTAGCCTTGCGAAAAGACAACATCGTCGACACGGCCCGGATCTAATTTGGTACGCTCGATCAGCGCTTTCAGGATAACGGCGCCGAGATCCCCGGCGGTCAGTGGCGAAAGGCTGCCGCCGAATTTGCCGACGGGGGTGCGGATAGGGGCAACTATGGCGGCGCGGCGCAGACTCATGACTTTATTCTCCGGTTTGGGTGATGCCGACGATTCCGGCGTCGATCAGGCGGGCTATCTCGCCCGAGGAAAGCGAAAGGCGGGTGGCGAGAATTTCCTCGCTATGCTGGCCGTTATGTGGAGCGGGGCGTGGTGCCTGCCGCTCCATCTGCGGCACGGTCGCGAAAGATCCCGCCGCAGGATAGTCGAAACCGCTGGGATTGGGGGTGTTGCCAAGGATTGGGCCGAAGATTGGATTGTCGGCAACAAGCGCTGGATCCTGCACGGCGTCGAGCATCGTGCGATAGGTCGAATGGACTATCCCGCCGGCATCAAAAGCAGCGGAAAGATCTGCATGATCTCGCGCCGCAATCGCTTGCTCGAACAAAGGATAGAGCGCATCGCGGTGGGTGAAGCGCAGGCCATCGTCTTTGGCGAAGGAAACGCCGCGTTCGGTCTCGATTGCGGCGACCGCGTCGCCAAGGTTAAGCGCCGCGATCAGATTTGCCCATTGGCGCGGGGTGACGACGACGATCATCGTTCTTTGTCCGTCGCCGGTTACGAAGTCGCGCCCGAACAAACCGTAAACCGCATTGCCGAGACGCGGGCGGTTTGTGCCTGAATAAAGGGTTTCAGCAATACCGCCCAAGTTGGCGACGGTGCCGATCGCGACATCGGATAAAGGGATGCGGACTTCGCTGCCTTCACCCGTAATGCTTCGCCGCTGGATCGCGGCGAGCAGCGCAAAGGCGGCATAGGAACCCGATAGCAGATCCCACGCCGGCAGGACATGGTTTACCGGTTCAGGACCTTCCCCGGTGAGCATCGGATAGCCGACGCTATTGTTCACCGTGTAATCGAGTGCGGGCGAACCATCTGCCCACCCCATCACGCGAACAGAGACGAGATCAGGGTGCCCTTCGGCGAGCCTTTCATGCGCGAGGAAGCCGCCTGCGGGAAAATTGGTTATGAACTGGCCCGTCGCGCGCACGAGTTCTTGCAGCAGTTCGCGCCCTTCGGGGCGACCAAGATCAAGCGCGACCGATTTTTTCGCTCGGTTAAGGTTCTCCCAATAGAGCGAGTCATTGTTGGCGGTCACCGGCCAGCGGTGAAAGTCAGGGCCGCCGCCGATCTGATCGACGCGGATCACGTCCGCCCCCATTTGCGCGCAATATAGCCCTGCAGTGGGCGAGGCGACAAAGGACGATGCCTCGATTACCGACAGGCCGGAAAGAAGGTTATACATTCAGGCGCTCGCGTGAAATTCGCGCAGCATATGCTTGGCGATCTGAAGTTGCAGAATCTGCGTTGTGCCTTCGTAGATGCGATAGATACGAGAATCGCGGAAGAAGCGTTCGGCGTCATATTCGGCGAGATAGCCCGCGCCGCCATAGACCTGCACACAGGCATCAACAACGCGACCGCACATTTCGGTAGCAAACACCTTGAACGCAGCGGCCTTGCGCAGGACGTTCTCGCCAGCATCCGCGCGACCTATGACGTCCTCCATCATACATTCAGCGGCATAGATATCGATCTCGCTCTGCGCGAGCATCTGCTGGATCAGCTGGAAATTGGCGATTGGTTCGCCAAACGCCTTGCGCTCGGTCGCATAGCGCACTGCGCTGTCGAGCGCGCGGCGCGCATAGGCTGTTGCAGCGGCACCGACCGACATGCGGCCATTGTCGAGGCTCATCATCGCAAAAGCGAAACCCTTTCCAATCTCTCCGCCGAGCAAGGCTTCGTCGCCGATGTGAACATCCTCAAGAATGATGTCGGAGATATGGCTGCCGGATTGACCCATCTTCTTGTCCGGCTTGCCTGTCGATACGCCCGGGGAATCCATGGGCACGATGAAGGCCGAGACATGCGCGTTTTTTGGCAGATTGTCCTTGCTCGTCCGTGCCATGATCAGCGCGACTTTCGCGAAGGGAGCATTGGTGATGTAGCGCTTGGTGCCGTTGAGGACCCAGCCGTTATCAGTCTTAACCGCGCTGGTCTGTAACCCAGCCGAATCCGACCCCGAACCGGGCTCGGTAAGGCCAAAGGCCGCGATCTCGCCAGCCGCGATACGTGGCAACCACTCGGCCCTCTGCGCGTCGGTTCCGCCATTCTTCAATGCCGAGGCGAACATGCCGATGTTGATCGAGATGATCGAGCGAAAGGCTGGCATCGCATAGGATAGCGTATAGATAGTGCGGATATATTGGCTGATATTCATCCCCGCACCGCCTTGCTCTTCGGGAATTGTCAGGCCGAAGAGGCCCATTTCGCGCATCTCGGCCAGAATGTCGTCCGGGATTTGATCGCTCTCGACAATTTCCTTTTCGGCGGGAATCAGCCGTTCGCGGACATAACGCTGCAATTGTTCAATGAACTGCTCGTAGACATCGGCGTCCATACCAGGGTTACTCATTTCGGGCTCCTCATACCGGGTCATAGGGAAAGACATGCGCCGACACTTCGTCGGCTTTTGCGAACGAGGGGCGGAAGGCAGGGATGAGTTGGTCGGCAATCGCCTCCACTGTCCAGCCCTCGACCTTGGTCATCGAACGGATCGGCCGCGGTTTCGAAAAGAGCGTGATCTCGTTCTTGCGCACGCTGAAAATCTGGTTTGTGACGTCCTTTGAGAGGTCGGAAGCCAGATAAGCAACCAGCGGGGCGATCTTGTCGGCCGACATCTCCTGCATCCGGCGGACGCGTTCTTGCTGCTCCGGCGTTTCGGCGGGGATTGAGGATGTCATGCGGCTCCACGCGAAAGGTGCGATGCAGTTTGATCTTACCCCAACGCGTGCCATATCCAGCGCGATCGACTGCGATAGCGCGACGACACCGAGCTTCGCGGCCGAATAATTGGCTTGGCCGATATTACCGATAAGACCGCTGGTCGATGTAAAGTGGATGAAGCTGCCCGACTTCTGCTCGCGGAAATAAGGGGTCGCTGCCTTGGATACGTTAAAGACTCCGGTGAGGTTAACCTCGATGACGCTTTTCCAGTCTTCATAACTCATCTTGTGCCATATGGTATCACGCAGGATACCGGCATTGTTGACGACGGCATCAACTCGCCCGAACCGGGTAACGGCGTCTTCTATGATGTTCGAAGCTTCCTTTGGATCAGCCACATTGCCGAAATTCGCAACCGCTTTGCCGCCTGCAGCAATGATGTCATTCGCGGTAATTTCTGCAGGAGACGCATCGCCGCCATCACCAGCCTGTCCTACACCGGGATCGTTCACAATCACTGCCGCACCTTGTGCTGCACAGTATAGCGCCAGCTCTCGCCCGATACCCCTGCCCGCACCAGTAATTATGACGACCTTATCTTCAAGGCTTCCGTTCATATCTATCTCCCGAATCGATGGGCAACCATAGCAGCAGTTTTGATCTTTTCAACATTTGGCAATTGCATTGCAACATTATGAAAACTATCATGGACACATGCTCGGTCCTGTACGCTCTGTTTCTTATGCCTTCGCCATCCTTCGGCTGCTCGCGCAATCTGAGCCGATGTCTCTTTCAGACATTTGCAGGCTCATCGACCTCAGCCCTTCGAGTTGCCTTAATCTTCTCAAGACTCTCGTCAGTGAGGGAGCGGTGGAACGCGACGGGCAGACGAAATATTATCGAATAACGAAAACATGGTCAGAGGCAGAGGCCCTGCGTGACGGGACGGCGCGAGCCATGATTGATCGCGCGCAGCAGGTTATGGCACATTTTGCGCAAGCAAACGAAGCGGCTGTAGGTCTGTGGAAGGCTGTTTCCCAAAACCGGTTAGGTTTGATTGCACATGCCGAAAGCGATGCGGGTATGCGGCTCCGGCTTGCCGATGCGCAGCGTCAACCGTTGGGAGGAGGCGCAGTTGGACGTGCCCTTGCAGCGGCACAGCAAGTAACTCGCACCGAACTCGAAAGACGATACGCACCTGTTCGCTGGCAGGTGGACTTGCCATTTCCCGAATATGAGCGACAAGTCAGGGAAGCTGCCGAGAAAGGTTATGCAGTCGACCGCGGATTTGCTCATCGCAATATTACAACCGTAGCCGTCGCGATTGCAGATCTAACGCCGGGCTATGGCGTCTCCGCATCTGTGCTCTCTAGCTCGCCATTGGACGAGGATATTGATGTTCTGGGCCAACGACTTGTCAGCCTTCGCAAATCCTTGACTGAAACGGGATAAAGTCCGTTTCCCTCATTAGGAAACGGTTCTTGTCCGCCGCAGCCAGATCCCGTTATCTGCGTTTGATCGACTTTCCGGCCACGTCCCTCGGAAGTGCTGACGATAATCAAACTGATCCAGTAATCGGAATACACGCTCCGGTTGAATATGAGACGGAGTGGATATTCTATCGGTCTGAACAATCCCCGCTAAACGGATTTTTCTTTCCTACACATCCCCGGACAATCTATGTCCGATCCCGGCTCTTTGATAATCTGTGAACAGATACGATGCTTCCGGGCACGCGAATAAAACATGCGAAAACCACCCCGCGGTCGGCTACAATTTAGGAGGGTATTATAATACCACTCTTCACGCATTTGTGCGGTTCCTTGGTGTGAACTTTGTGAAGTTTGACCTTCGTGAGTCAGGCAATATCCGGCCCGATCCGACACCGAAATGGGTACGCTTGCGGCTACTGAACGTCAGACTAAGTCAGGAAAATGGTGCCGCTTAGAGGACTCGAACCTCTGGCCCCATCATTACGAATGATGTGCTCTACCACCTGAGCTAAAGCGGCTAATGGTCGGATGGGCGCAACTTACGCAGCCCACCGGTATTGGACGCGCCTTTAACAGCCGGTCTGGCCGGTGGCAAGCCTGAGTCTTTCATTGGCTTCGCTTTTGTCATTATTTTCCGGAAACCGCCCTTCAGAATAGTTCGGATCATTTACGGGAAATTAACCATGGCTGACGCAAAACGGTGCGGAATAGGGTTGGAACGGATCAAATAAGTAGGATCAGACATGGAAAATCTTCGAAATTCTGATGACAATGGCGGTCTGGGCAGCAGCCTTGATCCTGATTACATCACCTACGAAGATGATGATGTGACCACCGAAACGCCTCCGCCCGCCATCGGTCAGGACGAGCGCCGGATGCATGTCCGGGCTTATAATTTCTGGGCAGGATTGCTGGGCGAACGGCAATTCCCCAATGTCGAAGACCTCTCCCCCGAAAGCGATAGTGACTTTGGTCCCAACAGCGTTTTGCTGGACTTTACCGGCGGTCTGGAAAATCCGGCGATCCAGTTTCTTGGCAAAGCTCTGCGCCGGGAATGTGACCTGGACGAGACGATTAAAACAGTCGATCAAGTTCCTGCCCGCTCGCTCCTGTCGCGGATTACCGATCATTATTTGCAGATCATCGCCAATCAGGCACCGATCGGATTTGAAGCAGAATTTGTAAATCAACGAGGTATGACGATCCTGTATCGCGGCATACTTCTACCCTTTTCAACCGATGACGAGACGATTGATTTCATTTACGGTGTGATTAACTGGAAAGAGGTCGTCGCGGACGATTATGCAAAGGAACTCGAAGACCAGGTAGCAGAGGCGATGCGCGCTTCCCCTGCGAAAACCGAAGCCGGACCAGTCTGGGCCGATGGACCAGCCTCAAACCACCTGACCTCAAACCATCTGGCCTCCAACCATCTGGATAGCTTTGGCAGCCGGTTTGACCTGGACAGCTTTACCGACCAGCCGGGCGAAGATGCCAGCCTTGCCGACTGGTTCGCCGCTGCCCGCAACAGCGCGGATAATGCAGCCCATAATGAACAGCGCAGCCGTGCCGCCCTTTATAATGCCATTGGCAAAGCCTATGATTTCTACCTGATGTCTAAGGTCCACCCCGAGGACTATGCCGAGATTCTGAAAGATTCGGGATTGAAGGCACAAGCTCGCGCACCGATGACACCTATCGTCAAACTGGTTTTCGGTGCGGATTATGACAAAACAAGGCTGACCGAATATGCGGCCGCCCTGCGCTATGCGGAGCAGATGGACATCGCCAAGGGCGCTCTATCCGCTTATCTCGAAAGTCATGACGGCGGTTTGAAAGCTGTTGTCTATGCAGAAAGAGACGCGCGCAAAGCCAAGCGGAAATTGTCAAAAAATGCCGTTCCCAATGGTGATGTCATGGAACGCCTGCGTAAAGCACCAAGCCGCAAGCTTGCCGAGATCGATGCTGGCGATGCCGAGTTTGTTGTGCTTCTCGCCCGGCGGGAAGATAGCGGACAGCTTGCCATTGTCGGACCGGTTCTTGGCGACGAAAAGCTGACGGCCAAAGCACTGAAATATACCAGTCTTTAGATTTCATATCATCTCGAGCGTCGAGGCTGGTTTCATCTGTAACCAATATGCCACGCTTGCCGGATAATAGTCTCTTCCTCTCGTGATTGGCGGTCAATCGCCTTGAGCAAAGCCGACAATAGGACCATAGATAACGCAGATAGCTGAAAAATATATTCGCACTGGGATCATTTTGAGGAAAACCATGGCCGGTAACCGTAAGGCAAATGCAGCACAATCCACCACATCGACACCTGAAAAAAAGCTGGAAAAAACGCTAGTTTCCGCATTTCAGGAAAGTGCGTTACCGGGCGAAAGCAGCGGTATGAATGACAAGGCATATAAAGAAGCGGTCGACTTCGTTCTGGATTGCGGCTTGCAGCGGGAAAGCGCCGAGGCTGCGCTGGCATTGGAAAGCGTTATCAGCCCCAAGGGCCGCAGACATTTGCGGCTGGCCATCATCAACGACGATATGCCGTTTCTGGTCGACTCGGTCTGCGCAACGATCGCGGACTTTGGTCTGAATATCGAACGGCTTATCCATCCTGTCATCGGTGTAGATAGGGATGCGGCGGGCAAGCTGAATGCGATTTACGATGACCCGGCCAGCGGAGAAAGCCGCGAATCCGTCATCTATATCGAACTGGAACGCACCGACGCAAAATCACGTCGGGCACTGGAAAAATTACTCCGCAGCATCCTCAACGATGTAGCTGCCGCTGTTAGTGACTGGCAAAAATTGCAGGACACCTTGCGAGAAGATGCAAGCAGTATTCCCGACGGAGAAGGAACCGCTCTATTGCACTGGTTCCTCGACCGGAACTTCACACTGCTGGCGCATGAAACGCTCGACAAACAGGGCAATCGCACCAACCGGCTGGGTGTTTCCCGGATGCGGGAAATGCCGGTGCTTTCCAAAGAGAGCCAGAATCGCGCCTTTGGCTGGTTCAAAGCGGGCGGTCAGGCCCCGTTGATTGTCAAATCCAATCAAATATCTACGGTTCACCGTCATGTATTGATGGACATCATCATCGTGCCTGTTCTCGAAAAAGATACGGTCGTCGGGCTTTCTATGACTGCTGGCCTTTGGACCAGCTCTGCTTTGGCCGCGCCACCTGAAGAAGTCCCTGTACTGCGGAAGCAGATGACTGGTCTTTTCGACAAGTTTGAATTTTCACCAGCTGGCCACGCAGGCAAGTCCCTGACCCATGCGCTGACCACTTTGCCGCATGATCTGCTGATTACTTTCCAGCAGGAAGATATTGAGAAACTGTCTCTGATTTCCATGTCGCTGATTGATCGTCCACGGCCTAAATTGCATGGCGTGATGTCGCCGCTCAACCGCCATCTTTTTGCGTTTATCTGGTTACCGCGCGAACAACTATCCACAGGACGGCGCCAGAATATCGAAGCGCTTTTGACAGAAGCTACGGGTGCCAAGATCCTGAGCTGGTCCACCACATTGGAAGAAGGCGGAATTTCCTCGCTCCGCTATGTTTTGGACATGGGCGCGCAGAGCAAGATTCCTGATCCGGAAGCGCTTGACCGGCAACTGGAAAATATAATCCGCGGCTGGCGGCCCAAGGTCGAAGCGTACCTTAGCGAAATGGTGCCGGACAATCGCGCAGCTGTAATCGCGCAGCGCTATGCCGATTGCTTCCCCGCTATCTACCAATCCACCTATGGTGAGAAAGAAGCCTCGCTCGATATAATGCGGCTATTCTTACTGGAACGGGGCGGCAAAAAATCTACACGCCTGTATCGGTTGGAAGGCGATGCAGATCATGTTTTGCGCTTGAAAATCTATCATCTCGGCGGTGTTTTACCTTTATCGGATGCTGTTCCGACGCTTGAGAATTTTGGCTTTTCGGTGATGGAAGAAATGCCGACACCGCTCGATCAAGGGCGCTTGGGCTATATCCATGATTTCCAATTATCTATCCGCAATCCAGAAACCCGTGATGATCTAATCGCGCGCGCCTCTGAAATTCAGGACGCCATCACGGATGTACTAGAAGGCAGCGCAGAGAATGACTGTTTTAACCAGCTAATCACGACAACGGGGATCAGCGCCAGATCGACCGTCTGGATTAGGGCATGGTTCCGTTATTTGCGCCAAACCGGAATGAGCTATGGCATGAACACCGTAGTCGAGGTGCTTGCCGAGGCCGACAATGTTACACGCGCGATGATACGGTTGTTCACGATATTGCACGATCCGGATTTTGACGGAGATCGGGAGAAACTCGCCGCAGATGCCACGAAAGCGATTGAAACGGGCTTGGTCAAAGTGGTCAGTATCGATGATGACCGCATATTGCGGCTGTTCCGTGCGGTGATCGAATCCACATTGCGAACCAATGCGTTTGCGCCGCAAGGGCAAGAAGCCCTGGCTTTCAAAATTGAGGGCGCAAGAATTCCCGACCTGCCCGCACCCGTGCCGTGGCGCGAAATATTTGTTTATAGTCCGCGAATTGAAGGCATCCACCTGCGCTCCGGCCCTGTCGCGCGTGGCGGCCTGCGTTGGTCGGACCGGCGCGATGATTTCCGCACCGAAATACTGGGCCTCATGAAAGCCCAGCGGGTGAAAAATGCGGTGATCGTTCCGACTGGTGCGAAGGGCGGATTCTATGCCAAGCATTTGCCACCCCCTAGTGATCGGCCCGCCTTTATAGCAGAAGGAAGAGAGGCTTATAAGATATTCATTCGTGCGCTGTTGTCCGTAACCGACAATATCAAGGATAGTGTGATTGTTCCGCCCAAAAAGGTTGTTCGTCTGGACGATGACGACCCTTATTTTGTGGTCGCCGCAGATAAAGGAACGGCCAGCTTTTCCGATATTGCCAACGCTATTGCGCTCGAAAATGATTTTTGGCTGGGCGATGCCTTCGCAAGCGGTGGCAGCAACGGCTATGACCATAAAGCCATGGGTATTACCGCACGCGGTGCCTGGATTTCAGTCCAGCGGCATTTTGCCGAAATGGGCATTAATGTTCAAAAAGACCCTATTTCCGTCATAGGAGTAGGCGACATGTCAGGCGACGTATTTGGCAACGGGATGCTGTTGTCCAAATCAATCCGCCTTGTTGCAGCCTTTGACCACCGTCATATCTTTATTGATCCGGACCCCGATCCGACGACAAGCTGGAAAGAGCGTAAACGGCTGTTCGATCTCCCCGGATCAAGCTGGGATGATTATGACAAAGGCTTGCTTTCCAAAGGTGGAGGTGTTTTCTCCCGCCACTCTAAAACATTGAAGATCAACCGGAAGATTGCTGAACTTGTCGGGCTTTCCGATGAAAAAGAAGTAACGCCTACGCAGCTTATCACTGCCATTTTAACAAGCAATACAGACTTGCTGTGGTTCGGCGGTATCGGCACATATATCAAGGCATCAAGCCAGAACCATGTTGAAGTGGGTGACCCGTCCAACGACAATATACGTGTCAATGCCAACCAGTTACGGGTCAAGGTCATCGGGGAAGGCGCGAATTTGGGCGTTACGCAAGCCGCGCGTATCGAATTTGCCCAACACGCGGGCAGGATCAATGCAGACTTTATAGACAATAGTGCCGGCGTCGATTGCTCCGATAATGAAGTGAATATCAAAATCGCTCTCAATGCCGAGATGGCAAATGATAAATTGACTCCTGACAATCGCAATAAACTGCTCCATGCGATGACAGATGATGTCAGCGCTCTGGTGCTCGAAGACAACCGTCTTCAGGCGCTAGGCTTATCTATTGCCGAAATGGGTGGTCAAAAGACGCTGCCCTCCTATATCCGGATCATTGAACTTCTTGAAGAGAAAGGCGTCCTTGACCGCGCTGTAGAAGGCCTTGCAACCAACGAGAATCTTGTTCGGCGTGCTCAGGATGATCGCGGATTGTATCGGCCGGAACTGGCCGTGCTTATTTCTACGGCAAAACTTGCGTTGCAAGATGCGATTGAAACCAGCAATTTGAGTGATGATGCTTCTCTGGATAACGAGTTGCTTAACGCATTTCCGGTCGTCATGCAGAAAAAGCATAAAGACGCAGTATTGAATCATCAGCTTCGTAAAGAGATTATCGCGACGAAATTGGCGAACCGGATGATTAACCGGCTTGGCCTGATTGATCCGTTTGAACTGGCCGAGGAAGAGGGAGCTCCGCTTGGCGAGGTCGCTGCTGCCTTTGTTCTGGCTGAGCGGCTATTCCATGCTGACGAAATCTGGACTTCGTTTGAAAACGCCAAAATCAGCGAAGATGTCCGGCTGCTAGTATTCGACCGCTTCGCTTATGTATTACGATCTCACATGGCCGACCTGATGCGTATGGGGCTGACGCAAGGCTCTATTGACGAGGCTGTGGAAATGCTGGCGCCCGGCATACGGAAACTCAATGAAAAGGCTGATGACCTGATCACCAGTCATGGTCAGTTGGTAGCCGAGCAGCAAACAAACATGTTAATTGATGCTGGTGCCACCAAGGAAATTGCCGAGAAAATCGCAGATCTCTATAAAAATGACGGAGCTGCCGGCATCGCCTATCTCGGTAAAATTCGTGAAATTGATGCCGTTGAGGTCGCCGCTGCTTTCACCAAACTGGGCAATCTTTTGGGACTAGACTGGGCGCAATTGACGGCTACACGGATGAACCCGTCTGACCCATGGGATCGCTTGCTGGTTGCTGGACTTGCCCGTGATTTTCAACAGATGCGGCTCGACTTCTTCAGACGGGCGCGCAGTAAGTATCTGGATATTTTTCTGGAAAGCTGGGCAGTCAAGAATGCTGCGCGTGTCGAGCAATTCCGGTATATAGTGGCGCGCGCCAAAATGACGTCACAGCCATCCATTGCCATGCTGGCGCAAATTGCGGGACAGGCTAGAATATTGCTGACCCGCTAGTCTATATCCAATAGCCTAGGGTGTGAAGCATGACGCCAACCAGGCCGCCGACCAATGTTCCGTTCACGCGGATATATTGCAGGTCGCGGCCGACTGCACTTTCGACCCGGTCGGTAATTGTCTGCGCGTCCCAGCCGCGGATGGTTTCCGACACCAGGGTCACAATATTATCGCCATAACTCGCCACTACACCGGCGACAGCGCGGCGTGCGAAACGATTGAGCTGGCGGTTAAGAAGCGGGTCCTGTTGCAGGCTGCTCCCCAATTGCATCAACGCCTCACCAAAATGCCCTGCCATTGCAGCTTCGGGGTCTCGCGACGCTTTCAGAAGCGATTCACGGCCATTTTCCCATATGCCATCAATCCAGTTAGCAATAGCTGGATTTTCCAGCATTTCGAGCTTCCACTCGTCCACCCGTTGCCGCAGTTCGGAATCTGACTGAAGCTCCTGAGCCAGATGTTTCATGGCTTCTTCGGTTTTTATCCGCACCGGATGTTCCGGGTCAGAAGCCATATCAGCCAACAGCTTGTACAGCCCGTCAACCACCTCGTTAGCCAGCCGTTCATCCAGCCCGGTCCAGCGCAATATCATATTTGCGCGGTCATGGACGATTGTGCGTATGACATGCTCATTCGCGTCGAGTGTCCGGTAAGCCCATTTGACCGTCGAATCAATCAATGGTCCGTGACGGTTTTCGGCCATCACGACTTCCAGAATCTGCCCTAACGGTGTTGCCAAATCCAGTTTCTTGGCCTGATCTTTAACGGCATTTTTGAACATGCTGCCAAGCCGGTCCTGATCGAGCGAACCGATGATATCGCCAATCAACCGGGACGCTCCCATACGAAGCCGCCCTTCCCCACCGCTGGGCGACTTTAGAAAGCGACCGACACCACCAGCCAGATCAACACCGTGCATCCGCTCCGCAACAATGCGCGTTACGAGGAAATTATTCTTCAGGAAGTTCGCCAGCGTATCACCGATACGATCCTTGTTGCGTGGGATGATAGCCGTGTGTGGTATGGGTAAGCCCATGGGGTGGCGAAATAATGCTGTAACCGCAAACCAGTCCGCCAGACCGCCAACCATTGCGGCTTCAGCAAAAGCACGAACGAAACCAAGCGCGGGGTGCACTGCTTCAAAAGATTTGGAGGTAAAGTAAATTACCGCCATCAGCACGAGCAACCCCGTCGCGATGATTTTCATGTCGCGGCCACCATTTTTCGTTTCCGGATGGGAGTAAGTGGAGTCCGAAACCGAGGCGCTATCAGACACGGGCGCCAGCTGAGAGGGCAGAGGCTTCACTCGGCTGGCTGAACCCTTGCTTTATCATCCGCATCGTCACCCGGCTTATAGGTCAGAATGCTCTTACGCAGCCATGGACCAAGCCGACGTTCTAGGCCATCTGCCAGACTAAATGCTGCCGGAACAATCACCAGAGTGAGCAGGGTTGATACGGTCAATCCACCGATCACAACAATACCCATAGGCGCACGCCAGGCACCATCGCCAGACAGGGACAGCGCGGTCGGCACCATGCCTGCCGTCATCGCAACAGTGGTCATGATAATAGGCTGTGCACGTTTATGGCCGGCATCCATAATCGCTTGGAATTTGGGAATACCTTTGTCCATTTCCACAAGGGCAAAGTCGATCAACAGAATAGAGTTCTTACTGACAATCCCAAGCAGCATAAGAACACCGATCAGCACTGGCATAGACAGTGATCCACCCGTTATCCAGATAAGGAATATCCCGCCCAGCGGGGCCAGTGCCAGTGAACCCATATTTACCAACGGCGACATCAGGCGTTTATAGAGTAGCACCAGCGTAGCAAATACGAGCAGAATGCCCGAAACAAGAGCGATGACGAAATTGACGAGCAATTCTGCTTGCCACTCATCTTCTCCGAACGGCGCATTGGATACACCATTTGGCAAATTCTTCATGATTGGCAAATTGTTGATGGCTGTCATCGCCTCACCCTTGATGACATTGGGACCAAGATCGGCACCGACAAAGACACGGCGATTCTGGTTATAACGCTGGATCGTCGTAGGACCTGATCCAAAGCTGACTTTGGCAACCCGGCGCAGAGGCACGGTTCCACCACTTACAGTGGGAACCGGAAGGTTCTCAATCGTCGTCAGGTTAGTGCGCGATTC
This sequence comes from Sphingorhabdus sp., assembly GCA_015478735.1. Taxonomy (GTDB): domain Bacteria; phylum Pseudomonadota; class Alphaproteobacteria; order Sphingomonadales; family Sphingomonadaceae; genus Parasphingorhabdus. The sequence continues at coordinate 24,122 of JADMKQ010000069.1, forward strand.
TTCGGGTAGAATCACACGGATTGGAATCTGCCGGTCAGACAATGAAAATTTTGCCGCATTCTGGTCAATTTCGCCCAATGTCGCAATGCGAATGGTCTGGCTGAGATCCGCTGTGCTCACACCCAATTTGGCCGCGAGATCATCATAAGGCTCAATCAGAATTTCCGGTCTGCTGAGATCGGATGCGATCCGCGGTGTGGTTATCAGATTGATGCCATTCATCTGTTCGACTAGCTGTACCGCTGTTTCATGCAACAAGTCGGGATCTGAGCCGGTCAGCATAACTGAAATGTCGCGTCCGGTTCCGCCGCCACCGCCTTGTGCCTGAAACGAAATTCGCGCGTCAGGTATTTCCTGAAGAAGCGGGGCCATGTCACGCTCAAATTCTATCGACGTTTTGTCGCGGTCGTCTCTGTAGTTCACAAATACAGTCGCACTTGTATCCCGCACACGTGTCAAAACCCGGTCCACTTGTGGCTGCTGATACATAAGTTCGGAAACCTGATCAGCAATAATTTCGGTCTGCTCCAAAGGTGTTCCCGGAACAACTTCAATCTGGACCCGGCTGGAATCTTCATCAATCTTGGGCTGGAATTCACCCGGTGTTGACATGAAGAGGACCACGGTCAGTGCAAAGGCAACAAGCCCTACTCCCATCATCCATATTCTGTGATCCAGAAATTTGGCGGCAATCCGGCGGCGAAGCCCGCCACCTTCCGCATATTTCCGTGCAGCTGTCTGGTCCAGACACCAATTCAGCAGCCGCATATAGCGGTCCATCCAGACGCCTTCACCATGCTCTGCATGGCCTTTCGCTTCCAGAAAATAGGCCGCAATCATGGGCGTAATCATCCGCGCCACTGCCAGACTCATTAATACGGAAATCACCACGGTGATTCCGAAATTCTTGAAAAACTGTCCCGATATGCCTGGCATCAAGCCAACGGGAAGGAAAACCGCAACGATACAAAATGATGTCGCGACAACCGGCAGACCAATCTCGTCAGCCGCGTCAATCGATGCCTGATAGGCGGATTTCCCCATACGCATGTGACGCACGATATTCTCGATCTCCACGATCGCGTCATCAACCAGCACACCGGCAACAAGGCCAAGAGCCAAAAGCGACAGGAAGTTGAGATTAAATCCCAGCAAATCCATGAACCAGAAAGTGGGTATAGCCGACAAAGGTATGGCAATGGCAGAAATCAGCGTAGCGCGCCAATCGCGCAGGAACAGGAAAACAACGACAACGGCCAAAAGAGCGCCTTCGACCATGGCTGCCATGGAGCTTTTATATTGGCCCTTTGTATAATCCACACTGCTACCAAGGCGGATGAATTCAACGCCGGGATTTTCTTTGGTGATCCGGTCCATGACTTCTACTGCATCGTCATAAACGGTCACATCCGATGCGCCGCGCGCACGAGACATAGCGAAATTGACAACCTCAACGCCTCTGACTTTACTGATCGATGTGCGTTCACCGAAGCCGTCTTTGACATCCGCTACTTCGGAAAGTTTTATCGTCTTGCCATTGCCCAGTGAAATTTGCGTTTGGGAGAGCTCATAAGCATCTTCCGCATTTCCCAGAACCCGGACAGACTGCCGAGCACCGCCAACATCTGCACGGCCGCCAGCCGCATTGATATTAACCTGCCGCAGGACCGCGTTGATCTGATTCGCCGTGACGCCCAGCGCCTGCATTTTCCCCGGCTTCAAGACAACACGAATTTCGCGATCCACACCGCCAAATCGGTCTACTTCTGCCATGCCTTCCACTGTCAGCAGGCTTTTCACAACGGTATCGTCAACAAACCAGCTAAGTTGTTCCACCGTCATATCGTCGGCCTTAACCGCAAAATAAGCGATCGCGCCACCAGCGACATCTTCCTTGGAAACCTGGGGCTCCATTATCCCGTCGGGTAAAGAGCCGCGTATCTGGTCGACGGAATTTTTGACTTCATTTACCGCTTCGTTGACATCAAAACCTATTTCAAACTCGACAAAGGTCTCGCTGCTTCCCTCCCGCGCTGTAGAAATGATATTCTTCACGCCGCTGATGCTGCGGACAGCCGCTTCAACGCGCTGTGTAATCTGGTTTTCAATTTCTGTCGGAGCGGCACCTGGCTGGGAAATCGATACGCTGACAGCTGGAAACTCAACGTCCGGATTATTGACGACATCCATCCGGTTGAAGCTTAACAGCCCCGCCAATAGCAGCGCGGTGAAAAGAACAAGCGGGACAACCGGGTTTCGGGTACACCATGCAGAAATATTGCGAAAGCTCATGGGTTAATCTTTCAAGCCGCTGGCTTTTTCTGGAGCACGGGTTTTGCTGTTTGCCCCGGATTCAGGAAGCCACCTGCCCTCAGCACAACGCGTTCCGTTCCGTCTAGACCAGACGTAATGGACAAGCCATCCGCGGAAACATCACCAATGACAACATCACGGCGCACGACTTTATTGTCTTTGTCGATGATATAGACATAGCTGCCCTCGGTATCATTCTGAAGAGCTGATTCAGGCAATACTACTGCTTGCGACGTGCCGCTTCTAATCTTTGTGCTGGCAAATCCACCTGGCCGAAGTGCGGGATCATATCCAAGGGCGATCTTAGCGATCCCCTGCCGCGTGTCCAAGTCAATCATGGGAGAGATTTGCCAGATTTGTCCTTCCAGAACCTTGGTCGTGCCAACAGGGGTTACTTCTGTGCTGACGCCTACCGACAGATTGGCAAGGTCGCTTTCACTTAACTGTGCCTGCAGTTCCATTTCGCCATTTTGTGCCAGGCGAAACAATATGCCGCTGCCAGGACTGACGGTTTGTCCAACCTCGATATCGCGTTCCAGAACCAGTCCCCCTTTGGGTGCCACGATATCCAGGAAATTGTTACGAGCCCGCGCTTCCGATAGCTGCGCTTGTGAAACCCTAAGCTGTGCCGCACTGGAATCTCGCGTGGCGGTCAGACGGTCAATATCAGCCTTGGAAATAAACCCCCGCTCTACCAGTTGGGCGGCACGGTCGAGATTCGCTTGTGCAAGATCTCTTTCCGCTCTGGCAGATGCAACCGATGCTTCCAGACGCGCTATTTGCTGCGTTTGCACCGAGCGATCAATTCTCGCCATGACCTGTCCGGCTTTTACCCAGTCTCCGGCATCAACATAGACCTGTGTAACGCGACCACCTTCACCGACAACCCCGATAGGCAGTTCCCGCCGGGCGGCTACTGTGCCAGTCGCATTAATTGTCCGAACCACTTCCTGTTTGCCTGGGACGATGACGGTGATCGCCGGAGCCTGGCTGCTGGCAGCATTTGCAGCAGCAGCGTCTTCTCCGCCGCCTGCAAAAATTTTATATGCTATAATCGCCAGAATGATCGCGGCAACTATAGCCCCGATTATGATCAGCCGCCGTTTATTCCGTGCCGGAATATTGTCGTCGTCCATCGTCGAGACATCGAGGTCTTCGCCGGAAATCTTCGATTCATAGTTCATATTCAATACTCAATCAGCCCGGCTGTTGTTTAGCTTTTGTTTTTGACTGTTACGGGACACTTTTCCTGCGCCGCAATATACAAAAAATCTGGTCAGGAATAGGCGGAAAGCCTGCAATTCCAATTTTCGGTGTATTATATCAATATATCAGCTACGACAAGCCCGAACATCACGGTGATATCTCCACCGGTTGAATATGTGTTTTTTACTTTGGCTCTGCGCTTTTTGTGCATCACATCTGTTGTGCCGGATGGTGCTGGATCAAAACGCGAATATCGACATAAAAAAGGCTAACCCGAGCGGGCCAGCCTTTTAGTTTAGTATATGAATTAACCTATATTAGTTTAACGGGCGCGGCCTCGTTGAAACAGGTTTAGGATCAGCAGCAAAACAACTGCGCCGACAAATGCCGTGATCAGACCCATGATAGAAAACTCTTGGATACTTCCGCCAAATCCCAGATAGTTACCGATAAAATTACCGATGAAGGAACCGATAATACCAACGATGATGTTCCAGAAAATGCCCATGGATGCGTCCCGCCCCATGACCAAGCTCGCTAACCAGCCGGCAACTCCACCTACGATTAATGCTATAATGATACCCATGCTCATCTCCTCTATTGAACGAACAGTTTTCTGTTTCCGTTCAACACAGTATGATGCAAAAGGTTGCAAAAAGCCAGAAAAAATAAGGTCCTACGAAATCCTGCCCCTAAACCTGATCTCTGGCTCCTTAGACTTTTAACGCAGCTTTGCGGGGCTTTGAGGGCACTAGTATTTCTGCTGGCGCTCATAAAGATCGCGGTAATGCTGGATGCGGGTTACGCGCAGGCCGGGCATGCCGGAACGGTCCACGGCCCGCTGCCAGGACGCGAACTCTTCTAGCGACAGGCTATAACGATCGCAAACCTCATCAACCGTCAACAGACCGCCATTCACCGCTGCCACAACTTCTGCCTTGCGCCGCACCACCCAGCGGGTTGTTCCTGCTGCCGGCAAATCGGCTATGGTCAAAGGCTCGCCAAGTGGCCCGATGACTTGCGCTGGTCTAATTGTCTGGTTCTCGATCATACTACCCTCAAAATACGCCTTGCGGCACTTCGTTCTGCGTCCAACTATCATCCCGCTTTATGGCGAAGAGCTTTTCAAACTACTAAATTACCAAGGTAAATAAGACGTTCATATTTACTCCTGAGTTGCATCGCCTGATGGATTTTCGCACAGCAAATCCGGTCTAAAATGTGCGCACTGGCTCTTTGCAAACGACCCTCTCCGCGTGGAACGTCCTGCAAAAAGACGGATCCGGTCTTCCATGAACCCTTTGTTTTCCCGGGGGCCAAGTGCCGCCAGGTCACTGTGGCGCGTGAGATATGCACGGGCCGAAGGGGAAAGAGACTGACGCGCGATCGCATGCGCAATCAGCACATCATGTGCGCTGCTTGCTGGTGCATCCGTTTCGGCACTGGTCTGTGTCAGGCTCTTATGGGGGAAGATCATTTCCATAACCGACTGTCTAGCAAGCAAGATATAAACATCAGTAAAGGCGCTGTTCACATGCTCTTAGGAATAGTTAAGAAAAGCTTTCTTCCAATTTGCGTATTTGTAACGATATGGAGCGAAACTAGACCTGAAACGGGGCTTTGCAGCTATTTTTCGCAATACTGGCGCTTTGCACGCTTCATCGCTATGGGACTTCATAATTATGACAGACCGAATCAATTCTGATTTCCAGCTCGGTGACGACATGACGGGCAAGCGCATCGTTGTGGCGATGTCCGGCGGCGTCGATTCGAGCGTTGTTGCGGCGCTTGCTGCGCGGACGGGTGCCGAGACAATCGGCATTACCCTGCAACTTTATGACCATGGCGAGGCTGTGGGCCGCACGGGTAGCTGCTGTGCCGGTCAGGATATTCGCGACGCCCGCGCGGTAGCCGAAAAGCTGGGAATTGCGCATTATGTTTTCGATCATGCCAGCCGGTTCCAGGAATCGGTCATGGATATTTTTGCCGACGAATATATGGCTGGCCGCACGCCGATTCCCTGTGTTCAGTGCAATATGGGTGTGAAGTTCACCGACTTGCTTAATCTGTCGCGGGAGCTTGGCGCGGATTGTCTTGCCACCGGGCATTATGTGCGCCGCGTGATGGGAGATAATGGCTCCGAACTGCACCGGGCGATTGATCCGGCACGGGACCAGAGCTATTTCCTGTTCGCCACAACGCGGGACCAGCTTGATTATTTACGCTTTCCGCTAGGCGGTATGCCCAAGAGCCAGGTCCGCGCGATTGCCGAGGAAATGGGGCTTGCCGTCGCTTTCAAACCGGACAGTCAGGATATCTGCTTTGTACCCGATGGCGATTATGCCAAGGTCGTTCGCAAATTGCGGCCTGATGCAGATGATGACGGTGAGATCGTCCATATCGACGGCACTGTCATGGGCAGGCACAAGGGCCTGATCCATTATACGGTGGGCCAGCGAAAAGGCCTTGAAATCGGCGGACAAGCCGAGCCTTTATATGTCATTCGGCTGGAACCGGACAGCAAGCAGGTCATTGTCGGACCCAAACAGGCGCTGGCGGTGGCCTCTGCCAGTTTGCGCGACATCAACTGGATCGGCGGCGATTATGAAGGGCCGATGCAGGTAAAAGTCCGCTCGATGGCCAAGCCGACACAGGCGCGGCTGGATGGCGACAGGCTGGTCTTTGACAATCCGGAATATGGCGTCTCGCCCGGACAGGCGGCGGTTTTTTATCACGAAGACCGGGTGCTTGGCGGTGGCTGGATCGAAAAAACCGAAGCGGTGACGCAGGAATGGCTCGCCGAAGCAGTGGCTTGAGTGGACGGTAAACGGCTAAGCGCCCTCTGATTCCGTCAGGATCACGCAGCCCCACCCTTCGCGAAACTCGGCCGTGGTTGAGGCCAGCAGCGGAACAGACGCAGTTATCTGCTGCTTTTCCTCGTCCTGTGACAAGCCGATTACTTCCATTCCGGGCTCAAAATCCTTTTGACAATCGGTCAGATCACGCCCGCCAATATAATGGCATGAACAGGCTATGCGCGCACCATAAGCCGTGCCAATGCCAAGCTGCCCTTTGATGAAGCTGT
>JADMKQ010000070.1 GCA_015478735.1 Sphingorhabdus sp.
GGTGATCGCTGTCTTGCCCTTGTCATCGCCGACCACGGCCATTTTTTTCCGATGGACATTGCTGCGGCCGATATTGCCTTCGATCGTCGCAGATGGCGGCATCGGGCGACCGTTACAGATTGCAAGGTAACGCCGTTCAATGTCATGGGCAGCAAACAGCTTGGCAAGCCCGTCATGCGCCTCGTCGGTTTTCGCCGCAACCATCAAACCAGACGTGTCCTTATCGATCCTATGGACAATTCCGGGCCGATTCGGGTCATCTATGCGCGATAGCTGACCGTTAGTATGGTGAAGCAGGGCATTGACCAATGTCCCGTCCCGGTGGCCGGCAGCAGGATGAACAACCAGCCCCGCCGGTTTATTGACGATGATGAGATAATCGTCTTCAAACACAATATCCAGCGGAATGTCCTGCGCCTCTGCCGGACCGTCAACCTGCTCCGGCACGGTCAAGGCAAAAGGCTTGCCCGCGCATTTCTTTGATGCCGGGTCCGTGAATACGGCTCCGCCGATCGAGAGGTTGCCGCTGCTTATCAACTGCTTGATCCGCTCACGCGAAAGATCGCCCAGAAACCCGGCCAAAGCCGCGTCCAGTCGCTGTTTTTTCTCTATTTCGGGCACGATGCCGGATTTGATGGATTGCCCCGCTGTCATCGCATAGATGTGGGCCATGACACTTATCATATCAAGCGCGATATTGGACGAATTGCACCGTTACGCAAATGAAGCTGCACCGGAAGAGGCTTGCGGGCTGCTCTTTGGGGAAGGCAATACCGTTTTGCGTGCTTTGCAGACAGCAAATGTCGCGGAAAACCGTCAGCACTATTTCGAGATTGATCCCGCCGCTTTGATTGCCGCCGAACGCACCATGCGGGATGGCGGAGAAGCCATTATCGGTTATTTCCACTCTCACCCGTCGGGTAGCGTTGAACCATCGGAAACCGATGCCGCCATGGCGGCTCCGGACGGGCGGATATGGCTGATTACCAACGGTAAGGAAGCGGCGGCATGGCAAGCCGGTGCATGCGGGGAAATATTTGAACGGTTCACCCCGATCCCCCTTGATTGCCAAAGCACAAACAGCCTAACAGCGGGCAGTTGAGTTTTATCAAGTCACAAGGTTATTTTTATGTCCCAGTCCGGTGTCGATCTCGCAGCACTACTTTGTTCCAAACTATGCCATGATCTGCTCAGTCCGGTTGGTGCGATTAATAACGGGCTGGAGCTTCTCGAAAGCGAAACCGATCCCGAAATGCGCGACAGATGCCTGGATTTGCTGGCCGACAGCGCGCGGACATCGGCGGACAAGCTGAAATATTTCCGTCTCGCTTTTGGTGCAGCCGGTGGATTTGGCGATGAGGTCGATCCGGCAGAAGCCAAGCAACTGGTCGAAACGCTGGTCGGGGATCAAGGCAAGATCAGCCTGGGCTGGGTTGTGCAGTCCGGCACTATGCCAAAGAAAGCGATCAAGATATTGCTCAACCTTGCCCTGATTGCGAGAGAATCGCTGGTGCGCGGCGGGCAACTGGTCGTTGGTGCAGAGCGGGGTGATGACGGCATTGAAGTCGTCGTCCGCGCAGAAGGCCCCAAAATCGTGCTGGACGAAGGGGTCCGGGCGGCGCTGGAAGGCACTTTGGAACAATCCGACCTGACCGCACGGACGGTGGCGGCATGGATGTCGCGTGAATTGGCGTGCGAAAATGGCGGTGACCTACGGATTTCGCCGCCATCGGGAACAGAGCTATTGCTGGGCGCGATTGTCGCCTGATAGCAAGCCCACGAAAGGGGTTTTGACATGGATATGATCTGGACTCCTTCCCCCAATTTTGACGAGCGCAAGCTGCCGGTGACTGTTCTTGTCATGCATTATACCGGTATGAAAGATGCGGCTTCCGCGATTAACTGGCTCGCTAATCCGCAGTCCAAGGTTTCTGCGCATTATGTCGTGACCGAGGATGGTCAGGTTGTGAACATGGTCCGGGAAGAAGACCGGGCATGGCACGCCGGGCGCGGTTACTGGCGCGGAATCACGGACCTTAACAGCGCCAGCATCGGCATTGAGATTGTCAATCCGGGGCATGAATGGGGCTATGTTCCGTTTCCCGAAGAGCAGATGGATGCCGTGACGCGGCTCTCGCATGATATTGCCAGGCGGCATAATATCGAGCCGACCAATGTCATAGGCCATAGCGATCTGGCTCCGGCACGAAAGCAGGACCCTGGGGAGCTATTCGATTGGGACAGGCTCGCCAGACATGGCATTGCGCTTAAGAAGCCGGATTTGCATCTGGGCGACCCGCCGTGGACCGATGGCGGTTTCATGCTGGCTCTGGAACGGTTCGGTTACGACATATCTGCCGAAGAAGACGCAGTGCGCGCATTCCAGCGCCGGTTCCGCCCCGCCAATATTGATGGCGTGATCGACGGAGAGTGCCGCGCTTTATTATTGTCGTTAATGCTCGACAGAGAGCGCGGAATCACTAAATAGAGTGGACCAGAGGGTCGGCCAGTCGCGGGGATATGCAAATATTTTCGAGGAAAGTCCGGGCTCCACGATTAAAAGGTGCCGGATAACGTCCGGCGGGCAGGGGAGTGATCGCCTGTTCAGGGACAGTGCAACAGAAAGCAGGTCGCGACGTCTTCGGACACGTGATAATGAAAGGGTGCGGTAAAAGCGCACCGCGGATCTGGCAACAGGTCCGGCACGGTAAACCCCACCTGGAGCAAAACCAAATAGGGGCGGCACATGGCATTTTCGGCCTGCTGCCCGGGTTGGTTGCTAGAGCGGTGCAGCAATGTATCGCCCAGATGAATGACTGGCTATTCCTCTACCGAGGATGGACAGAACCCGGCTTACAGACCCTCTGGTATTTCAATTTCGGCTAAAAACGCCTTGTCTGCGCGCCCTGTCCAGTAATTATTTCTCATTACCACTGGCAGTCCAGCGCCGGGCTTGCTAAATATAGCAAATGCCAAAAGCAAAACGATCCGATAACTGGGGCTTTCCCCGCTGGGGCAGCTATGAAAGCTCACGGGAAGCGCAGCAGGTTAAGCTGTGCGATCGGCATGGCTGTAGCGAGCCCGGCCCTTGCCCCGCGCCGAAATCGCCCAACAGCCCGGATCGCTGGTATTTCTGCGAAAAACATGCCGCTGAATATAATCGCGGGTGGGATTATTTCGAAGGGCTGGACAAAGAGGAACGCGCGCGGCGCGAAGCTGATGAGCAGCGCGATGCCAATGCTTACCAGGAAGCAAAACACTATAGCTGGATGGGTTCTGGCGACGGCAGCCGCTCACGTGACGAGATGACGGCATTGGAGATTTTCGACCTCACGCCCGACGTTGATTTTGAAACGGTGAAAAAAGCATGGCGTGCCATGGCCAAGGAATATCACCCTGACGTTAATCCGGGCGATGAAGACGCCGCCAAAAAGTTTCAGGCCGCACAGGCCGCTTTCGATGTGCTGAAAGTCGCCGAAGAACGCAGGATCTGGAAACCAGCCTAGACCCTGTTCAATTTTGATTGAATCAAAATTGGGGCCTAATCTATTGTTTTATCGTGATTTCCGAGCCGTGAAATGTTCCATTTCACTCGAAATCACTCTAGGCTCAGGCGTTCTGGTAACGGAGCGCCGTTTGTTCGATTAGTTTAATCATGTTCGGGATGCCTTGCGTCCGGTTTGAGCTAAGCTGGTTTTTCAGATCAAATGGAGCCAGCTTTTCCGCAATGTCGGTTTTCAACACTGCATCGACCGGATGATCCTGAACGGTCTCCAGCACCAGCGCGATAATACCCTTGGTAATAGCGGCATTGCTATCAGCCAGAAAATGCAACCGGCCATCATCAAGCTGTGTGGGATAAACCCAGACCGAGGCAGAGCAACCGCGCACCAGGGTCGCATCGGTTTTCAAGGCGTCCGGCATCGGTTCCAGCTCTTTGCCCAGATCTATCAAAAGCCGGTATCGGTCATCGGCTTCCAGAAATTCATATTCTTCTACCAGGTCGTCAAATTTGCTCATACCCGTCCGGTAGCAGGGCAGGGGATTCGCGTCATCATCAAATATTGCTGCCCGCCGATCGAGAGGTGTGAAGCCTGTTTAAAGCTCCACACCTGCTGCAATGGCTTCCAGTTTGCGGATACGCTCTTTCAGGTCAGCGACTTCGATGCGGGAGGCCGCGGTGGGCGGGCCTTCCTGACGCGGATGCTGATGCTCGAGTTCCTTGGATTTCAATGCCAGCCAGTCACGCCATCCGCGCAGTGCGATGAGCGATACAGCCGTAAGTCCGATCAGGGTAAATACAGCAGTCAACAGGTATAAACCGGGGTCTTGCATGATTTGATCCTTCTTCTCTTCTTGGAGAACCGGCCTAGCGGTCCCGTAATTTCTCGATTTCGTTTTCAAGTTCGCGCGCACCGCGATCATCGGTGGCGATTTTTTCCAGAACAGCGACCCGTTCTTTCAGATATTTGATCTCTTCACGAAGGCGGCTCGCTTCCGGGCCTTCACTGGCATTGCCGTTTCCATCGTTATTGGCGGAACCGGAATGTCTGGCCTGCATGCGGGTGCTGAGCACTTTGCCAACCGTGATGACGATAATTATGGCGACTACCATTTCAAACGGGTTCATATATTCCCTCCAACTTCGGTTAGCTTTGTTTCAGCTTTTGATCAGTTTGTCTGTTTGTCGCGCAATGCTTCGATCTCGTGCGTCAAGCGGTGGCTGTCATCTGTTACGATCCGTTCCACATTGGCCAGCCGGTCTTTCATCGAACCGATTTCGGCCCGCAATTCGGCATTTTCATTGGTGAGCAGTTTGACCCGCTCTGCCGCCTCGCGGTCGGTTTTGGGGTGCATGGCATTGCCCCAGGTTCCTTCGAGCGGATATCCATTCTTGATCCGCATCCAGGTGGTCATCACCCATCCACCAACGCCTATGGCGGTG
>JADMKQ010000071.1 GCA_015478735.1 Sphingorhabdus sp.
AAATGCCCGTTCAGAACCAGATTGGTATGGCCGGAAGTATAGCGGGCGAGGGCCATTGCCGCTCTTTCAGTGCGCATGGTGATCTGGCGCGGATCGCTGGTAATTCGATCGCGCTGCTGCTCGCCGTCGCCTTCAACATTTTCGGAAGGTGCGTAGTTAAATATCCCCAGCTTATATAGCTTGCCGTTGTCCAGCTCGCTCATCGGACCAGCGCCATTACCGGCGCGGAACAGCCCCATTTCAGGCTGGGCCATAAGCTGAAGGAAATTGGGGCGCGGGGATTTTAGCTGGATTTCGATTACCTGACCGGTCATCGATACGATCTCTTCAATTGCCTCCAGATCCGGCCCTAACCGGCTGGAGCGTAGTTCTTGAACGCGTTGGCGCAGCAGCCTTTCGATCCGGTCAGACGTAATTTGACGGCCATCGTCCCATTTCGCTTCGTTGAGGCGGAAAATATAGCTCAGACCGTCATCTGTCACGATCCACCGCGCGGCCAAAGCCGGGACTACGCGGCCTTCCTCGTCAAAGCCGACCAGTCCCTTTGCTATTGCAGCGCGGGCAGTAGCAGATGCGTAGTTCAGATCGATGCCGACAGGTTTGATAACGGGATCGCTATCTTCAATCACCGTCACATGGACCTGATCCTGATCCTTCATCGAGCCACAGGAAGCAAGGCATATCGATCCCGCGAGAGCAACGGTCAGCGCTTTGAAACGGGGGCGGATTTTCTGGATCATCTGGGACTTATACGCAAAGTGCCGCAAAGATGCACAGCCAGAAAATTAGCCGCCAGATGGTTAAACGTCATCGGCAGAAACCATTTCTTTCACGTCAATCTCATCCGTCATCACGGCGACTGTGACAGCAACGGCAGAATCGCCGGTGACATTGGTTGCGGTACGCATCATGTCCATGATCCGGTCGACACCGGCAATGAACGCGATGGTTTCCAGCGGAACGCCGACGCTACCGAAAACCAGTGCCATCATGATAAGACCAGTGCCCGGTATGCCCGCTGCTCCTATTGACCCCAATGTGGCGGTAATCGAGATCATCACATAGTCGCCCCAGGTCAGATCAATACCGAAAAGCTGTGCACCGAATAATGTTGCCAGCCCCAGATACATGGCCGTGCCGTCCATGTTGATCGTCGAGCCAAGCGAGACTACGAAACTCGATACGCTTTGCGAAACACCCAGGTTGCGCTGGGTACATCTGAGTGTGACCGGTAATGTAGCGCTGGAAGATGCTGTGGAATAGCCGACTGCCATTGCGTCAACAATCCCCCGGAAGAAATCCCCTACAGGTAATCTGGCAAGGAATTTGATCATCGCGCTATAGATGACAAGGATGATGATCAGACATCCAAGATAGTTGAGGCCGACAAGGATCGCCAAGGACTGCAGCGCGTCCAGACCCAGAGCCCCCGAAACCCATGCCATAAGCGCAAAGACACCAAAGGGGGTCAGTTCCATTATGATCATCGTGACTTTCTGCATCACGATCGCACCGCTATCGAAAATTTTGATAAGCGGTTCGCCGTCTTTCTTGGCCATCAAGATACCGATAGCGATAAGCATGGCAAAGACGATCAGCGGCAATACATTGGCATCTGCCATGACCTGCACCGGACTTTCCGGCACGATCGAGAGGATGAGGTCTACAGCACTGGCGTCATTGGGGACGGGCGTAATACCTTTTTGAATGGCCGAGGTATCAACGCCTGCTCCTGGCTGGATTATCGCGGCGAGGGCAATGCCTAACCACACGGCAATCTGCCCTGTGACGACGAACATCAAGATCGTGCGCCCGCCAACGCGGCCCAGCTTTCGCAGATCGCCAATAGCGACTATGCCGGATACAAGGGAGAAGAAGATCAGGGGGACGACCAGCATCTTGATCGACTTGATAAAGAAATCCCCGATCCATTTGATCGATTCTGCTTCCGGGCCCCAAAGAAATCCGGTGATAATTCCCAATATCAGCGCACCGATAACCCGCTGCCAAAGCGGTATATTGAACCAGAAAGACAGCATCCTACGCATTCCCCAATTTTTGTTCGGCTTGTTACCGTTCACCGTTACCGGCGTAACTTTATTTCAATCTATCGGGCAAGAACCCATACGGCAACCATTTACCGGATGCGGCTACATCGACAAGCTGATGGCCAGACATGTGGCCATGCCCACTCCGAAAGTCACAGGAATACCGGCCTTGAAGAAATCAGTGAAGCGATAATTACCCGCCGCATATACAAGCGTATTGGTCTGGTATCCGATGGGCGTTGCAAAGCTGGCAGAGGCGGCGAACATAACCGCAATCACCAGTGGCCGGGGGTCGACGCCCAGATTCCCGGCAAGAGAGATAACGATCGGCGTCATGATCACAGCCACCGCGTTATTGGTCACGATTTCAGTCATCAACACGGATAACACATAGATTGTGATAACCAGCGCCCATGGAGGCACCGTTTCCAGGAACGGCACAAGGTGGCCGACTATAAGATCAACGCTGCCCGCCTGTTCCAGGCCAAGACCCACCGCAAGCATCCCGAAAATCAGCACCAGCACATTGCCGTCGATTGAGTCCCATGCCTCGTCTGCATCCATGCAACGCGCGACCAATATGATGCCAACAGCCAGTATGACGGCCATCGGAAGCGGCACGATATTAAGCGCAGAGAGGGAGACAACAGCAACCAGAGCGCCAATAGCAATCGGTGCGCGGTCCCGGCGAAAGGCGCGTATCGTGGTATGGCCAATCCCGAACAGATTGGGGTTTTCATACATCCGCTGAATATCCTCGCTCGATCCGGTGACGAGCAAGCGGTCGGCGGCGTGGATGCGTGCATTTGCCAGATCGGATCGCGGCAAATTGCGATAGCGGGACAGCCCAAGCAAGCGGACGTTCAGCCGGTTGAGAAAAGGAATCTCGGACAGGCGGTTACCGATGCTGGGATGGCTGGGCGCTACTGTTGCTTCGACCAACTCTTCGCCCATCGGGCCGACGTCCCCTGCGCGGATAATCCCGACTTTAAAATCACTGGAAGATCGCAGCGCAATCAGTTCCGCAAGATCAAGCCGGGTGACAATACGGTCTCCTGCACGCAGTTCATGATAGGGGAGATCATGGCGAATATAGGTGCTGAGCCGGATGACAGCACTGACAGTAACACTTGGTCGCCGGAAAACCGGAATCTCGGAAATTTTCTTGCCAATAACAGACGATTTTTTGCTCACGGTCAGCTCTGTGAGAAAGTCGCTTTCATCATTGCTGTTAAATGCACCGCTGATGAGGTCGCCAGGCTCCTCTTTGGGCAAGAGCCAGCTACTGAAAAAGATCATCATGATCGTACCAGCCAGTGCCGCTGCCAGACCATAAGGTGTGATTTCGAAAATTCCGAAAGCGTCCAGGCCACTATCCTGCGCCACGGCATCGACAATCAGGTTTGTCGATGTCCCGATCAAAGTCGTTGTGCCGCCCAAAATACAGATGAAACTCAGCGGAATGAGCAGTTTCTTGGTAGAAAAGCCGGTGGCCCGTGACAGGCGTATGATGATCGGGATCATCACAACGACAACCGGGGTATTGTTCATGAATGCAGAGGCAACAAATGCGCCCAGGAACATTTCCGCCACAGCCAGCTTGGGCCGTTTGCGCGACCGTTCGATGATGAAGCCTGCAATCGCGTCGATTGTGCCGGTTCTCAGCAACGCTCCCGACAGAATGAACATCGCGCCAATGGTAATCGGCGCGGTATTGGAAAAGACAGAATAAAGCCCCGCTGTATCAATGATGCCCAGCAAGAGAAAAGAACAGGCACCCAGAATTGCCACCACAGCCGCCGGAAACCGCTCCATGACGAAGCCCGTAAACATCACAGCCAGTATCACAAGGCCGATAACTGCCTTATGTGCCTGAATATACTCGTTAATGACGTGAAGAATGAGGTCGATCATTTCCTGCCATCTATCCGCACTGGGCTTTGTGTAGCATCTTCTGGTCAGCGAGGACCAAGGCCATCATGGCTTCTACAACGGGCACGCCGCGGATCCCGACACATGGGTCATGACGACCTTTGGTGCTGATTTCGGTTGCTTCGCCTTCGGAAGTGATGGTTTCCACAGGGGTCAGGATAGAACTGGTCGGCTTGAATGCCACGCGGCAGAAAACCGGCTGTCCGGTGGATATACCGCCCGCTGTTCCGCCGCTGTGATTGGCCAGAAATTGGGGGACTCCGCCGTTTTCGTCTGTACCCGGACGCATGGCATCGGCATTTTCTTCCCCGCGCAGACGCGCTGCGGCAAAGCCGTCGCCAATCTCCACGCCCTTGGTCGCATTGATGGTCATCATCGCCGCGGCAAGTTCGCTGTCGAGCTTGGCATAAATGGGTGCGCCCCATCCCGCCGGAACGCCGGTCGCTTCACAGGCGATTATCGCGCCGATACTGCTGCCGTCCTTGCGAGCGCCGTCAACCAGTGTTTCCCAGCGTTTTGCGGCTTTCGCATCGGGGCAGAAAAACGGATTGTTGCCGATTTCATTGGCGTCAAAATTCGCCATATCAATCGCGTCGCCGCCAATTTCAGCCACCCAGGCTCGGATGGAAACTTCCGGAATGACGAGGCGTGCCACTGCTCCCGCAGCGACCCGCGCCGCCGTTTCGCGCGCACTGGACCGACCACCGCCGCGATAATCGCGAAAGCCGTATTTGGCGTCATAGGCATAATCGGCATGGCCGGGGCGATAGGCTTTGGCGACTTCGCTATAATCCTTGGACCGTTGGTCCACATTCTCGATCATCAACGAAATCGGTGTGCCAGTGGTTTTGCCTTCAAACACGCCCGACAGGATTTTAACCTGATCGGGTTCCTGCCGCTGCGTCGTATATTTCGATTGGCCGGGACGCCGTGCATCCAGAAAAGGC
>JADMKQ010000072.1 GCA_015478735.1 Sphingorhabdus sp.
CCCGCTGGCCAGTCCCGAGTTTGCGGATGTAAAATTCACTTTGCGGTCTGTTGACTTTAGCGGGCTGGAAGTCGTTGACGGGTCGCTATTGGCACCATCCTATGACGGCTATGTCGGTCAGGAAGTTCCGGTCGCCGTGGTCTGCGAAATCCGTGATCGTGCTGCCACGATTTTGCGCGGTGCCGGTTATCTGGCCGCTGTTCAGGTTCCTCCCCAGACAATCGAAGACGGCAATGTCAAATTCGATGTTCTCCTCGCGCGGATGACATCTGTGCAGGTGCGCGGTGATGCCGGTGCGTCCCAGTCGCTGCTCAAGAAATATATCGACCGGCTGACCGATGAGCCGGTTTTCAATATCAATGTTGCCGAACGCTATCTTTTGCTTGCCCGTGATATTCCGGGGCTGGACGTGCGCCTGTCCTTACGTCCCTCAGCTTCCGGGCAACCCGGTGATGTTGTTGGCGAGTTTAACGTGTCCCGCACACCAGTCTATGTGGATGCTCATGTGCAGAATTTCGGCTCAAAGCAGGTCGGACGCTTTGGCGGTATGGTTCGCGCGCGGTTTAACGGACTGACCGGTCTGGGCGATCAAACTACGGTCAGCCTTTTCTCGACCGCCGATTTTGAAGAACAGCAGGTCCTGCAAGTCGGTCATGACTTTTTCGTCGGCAGCGATGGCCTCCGCCTGGGCGGTAATTTCACCTATGCGTGGACCGATCCCGATCTGCCAAATAATTTTGATATTGAATCGGAAACTTTGGTCGCCGGAATCCATGCCACCTATCCGATCATACGCAGCCAGACACAGAATCTTTTCGGCACTGTCGGCTTTGAGCATATCGACCAGAAAACAGAGATTTTCGGCATCCGCTCCAATGAGGATGACCTTAGCATCGCTTTCGCCCGTCTCGACTATAGCGCGGTTGACCCGGCCAGCATATCGGGACGCGGCGGCTATTCCGGCTTTGAACCGAAATGGGGCGTAGCTGCGTCGCTGGAATTGCGTCAGGGGCTCGATATATTCGGCGCGAGCAAAGGTTGCGGCCCCGGTTTTGTTCGCTGCATCGGGCAAGCGGTCATCCCGACACGCGCCGATGGCGATCCCACCGCATTTGTGGTCCGGGGGGAAGCACGGTTCGATTATCGTCCGACCCCGTTACTGGCTTTCACCCTGAAACCGCGCTTCCAATATTCGCCCGATGCGCTCTTTGCCTATGAAGAAATATCGGGCGGCAATTATACAGTCGGGCGCGGTTATAATCCGGGCACGATCATCGGCGATAGCGGCTATGGCATGCAGGCAGAGGTCAGCTATGGTTCGCTCGCCCCCAGCACACCGCGCGGCATTGCATGGCAACCCTATGTCTTTTTCGATGCCATGGCGGTGTCCAACAAGAATGTCTCCGGCGATCCCCAGGAAATTTACTCCGCAGGCGGCGGTATCCGCGCGACAATCAGCCGTCAGGCCAGCTTGGATGTAATGGCTGTCGTGCCCCTGAAACGCGGGCCATTCCAGAATCGCCGGGATAGCGCCCGCGCGTTGATGACCCTGACCGTGCAACTTGCGCCGTGGTCACGATGATAGCCGGGAACAAGATGATGACACAGAGAAGCAGAAACAGAGCGATCAAAGGCAAAGCCATGACACAAGATACACGAATATCCGGTCGGACCGCATCGTTCCTTAAATTGAAACTGCTAGCCAGTGGTTCCCTCTCGGCGGCCACGATCCTGCTTGCTCTGGCCCCGCAAACGGCATTGGCTCAGGCCGCGCCATCCCCCAGTGGCCATGCGGTGAATGCCAATCCCACATTCACTTTGGGTTCGGGCGAATTCAACCCCGGCCCAACGATTGACACGGTTTTTATCAGCAGCGAACAGGTCATACTCGACTGGGAATTTTCCGATGAGTCAGGCACGGGCCCGGTCAACTTTTTGCCAAGCGAAAATGGCCTTTCGTTCAACCAGGTAAATGGCGGCAATTATACGGTTCTCAACCGGATCATGCCAACGGACCCAAGCCGAGCGGTCAGTATCGACGGAAATGTCTCCAGCTTCGCCGCAGAAAATGTCACAGGGAATATATGGTTCTATAATCCCGGTGGCATAGTTGCCGGAGCCGGATCCACTTTTAACGTCGGCTCATTGCTGCTGACAACCAATGCCATTGACACAACCGGCGGGCTTTTTGGTACAAACGGAGAAATCCGTTTCAACGGTCAGGCGGGCAGCACATCGGCGATTACCATCGCAAACGGCGCACAGATAAATGCGCTGGCCGATAATAGCTATGTCGCCATGGTTGCGCCGCGCATCGTTCAGGGCGGCACAGTTACGGTCAACGGATCGGTCGGCTATGTCGCTGCGGAACAAGCCGACATCACCATCAATAACGGCCTGTTCGATATTAACGTAAGCGTTGGCTCTGAAAGCAGCAGCGGTATCGAGCATACCGGCACGACCACCGGCCCGCCCAGAGTGGTGCCAGTTGAGTCTCCGAATACCGATAACCACAAAATCTATATGGTCGCTGTCCCTAAAAACCAGGCCATGACAATGCTGCTATCCGGCTCGATTGGCTATATGCCCGCGACCGGTGCGATCATAAACTCACTAAATGGCTCTATCGTCCTCAGCGCGGGTGGCAACGTAGCAAATAACGGCTTCAACAACACGATTGATGAAACCGTCGATCCATCGCGCAACGCCAGTATCAATATTTCCAACGCAAATATCATCAGCGATATAACCGCTTTTGCGAATAACGACATCATTCTGGAAGCATCCATCGGCGCATCGATTTCTGCATCGCGTGAAGAGTTAACCCACACGCAGTTGGACTTTTCAGCCGGAGATTTCATCCGCATGGAAGCCAGCACTGGCGGCACGATTGATCTGGACGGTGGAGTAACACTCAGCGCCATAAACGGCGCCCAGATTATAGTCGGCGAAGGCTCTTCGATCAACATTGGCGAAGGGTTGAATGTCAACGCCTTTAGCGAAACACAAGGCGGGATCATAGATATTCTCCTCAGCGGCAGCGGCAGCAGGGTGAGCGGATCCGGAGAGTTGGTCGTTGGCAACGCCCTGAACGTCAATGCCAGTATAGAAGGTCTTTCGGGCAGCGATGCATCGCTGGATCAAGGACTCGACACTTTTGGCGGGACGATTAATCTCGATATTACCGCCGGGGGTCTGCTCAACATTAACGCCGCCGGTACGGGTCAGGAATCGTTTTTCGATGTTTCTGCTGCCCCGATCGGGGGCACTGTCACTACCGGGGAATCCACTGGCGGCACCATTAATCTCACTATCGATGGTTCCGGTAGCACGCTAACGCATGGCGGCTTTGGTGGCATGATTTTAGACGCAGAAGGAAGACGAGCGGATAATTTTTACGGCTCATCCACTGGCGGCACGAATAATGGCGGCAACATCAATTTCGATGTGACCGGCGGCGAGATCAATGCCAATTATATCCGAGCTTATACCGATGCAACAGCAACCGATAACGGCAATATTGATGGCGAACCCGTTACCGGCGTATCGCAGAATGGTGCGAATGCCGGCAATATCATTGCTAATTTCACCAATGCGACGCTCAATATTACCAACAGCCTGCAATTTGAAAATAGCGCCACGGCAGGCCGCCAATATGACAGCGACGGTAATGTATCTGACGGGAGCATTACAGGCGGAGTCCTGGATGTCACCTTTGACAATACGGACCTGATAGGCGGCGCCCTGTTGCTTGAAACAGATAGTATCGGCAATGGCTCTGCGGGTGATCTATCCCTGAATATAATCAATGGATCAAATCTCGCCCTCACTGGGGATGTGCGATTATCTGCCGAGGCGCGGGCCAGAGTGGCGGGAACTGCAACGAACAGCGGCAACATAAACCTGTTAGTTGATAACGCTTCGCTGGATGCTTCAATATATGATCTGGATACATCCCGATCAACAAATGCCGCGGCCAATGCAGCCGCAGACGGCACGACGGGTTCGATCCAGGTCACCGTCCAAAATGGTGGCAGCCTGACAGGTCAGTTCTTTACCGCTGATGCCAGTGCAGTAACATTCATAGCGGGCGGAACAGCCACAGCCGGTGATATCGCGATCACGGTTGACGGCGGCACCATGGCCTTTAGTGGCGGATCTGTCTCAGGCCCCCAATTTTTGCTGAACGCCAGAGGTTCCGGTTACGGTGATGACGAGGACGGCTTTTCCGCTGAACGCGGTACGGGAATTGGCGGGAACATCAGTTTCACTGTCGACAATGGCGGCGATTTTTCGGCCGACAGTTTTAGCTCGGACACAAGTGGGCAGATTTTTAATAGCGCGGAAGGGCTGATTCTAATCCGTGGTCAGGGCGGAAATGGCATCGGCGGCACTTCGACGTTCAACTTGAACGGTGGCAGTTTCACAGTCAGCGAAATGCAGGTATATTCCGACGGTTTTGGCTCCTTCGGCGGCAATTCCGGACCTTTCGGTCAACAGCCAGGCGTTGTGGGTGATGGTGGCGACGGACAGGGCGGCGAAGTCATTTTCAACCTTGGCGGCGCAGATGTGTCTGCGGGCACCATAGATATCTCGGCTATCGGCTTCGGCGGCGACGGTGGCAACGCGTCTGTTGTGGATGGAGATGCAGCAGGCGGCAATGCAGGAAACGGCACTGGCGGTAGCATTATATTCAATGCAACCGCAGGTAGCCTGAGCGTTACTGACGGTTTGACGCTGGATAGCGCAGGAACCGGTGGCAGAGGCGGTGATGGTATCGCTGTCAATGCCGG
>JADMKQ010000073.1 GCA_015478735.1 Sphingorhabdus sp.
GTTCCAGTTAAATGCAAAACTCTTTCGTGCCGGCCCCATCCGGCGCCAGCCCCTTCAAATATTCTCAATGTCGGGATGCATGCTATTTAGGGGCTGATTCCCATTTTTGCAACGCTATTTTGCAATATACCGATTTCCGGCTGTTCGGGGCGTTAAACAGCAGTCAGACTATACACGAGTTGACCTAAATAAGCGATCAGCAAAATCCCGCCCTCCCAGCGAGAAATCTTGCGACCGGTTGCGGCTAGAATCAGTAGCAATACAGATGTGGCTAGCAACAGAGGCAAGCCGAAACTTACGATTTCAACCGGAAGTGGCCCCGGAGCAATAAGTGCCGTGATACCGCCGATAAACAAGATGTTGAATATATTCGATCCCAGTATATTACCCAACGCAACGGCGCTGGCTTTTTTATAGGCTGCAATCACAGACGTGACCAATTCGGGGAGAGATGTCCCTATTGCAATAACCGTCAGACCGATGACAGCTTCGCTCAAACCGATCATTCTGGCTAGCTCGATAGCGCCATCGACCAGCCACTTACCACCCAGAATGATCAGGACAAGACCACCAAGCAACACGAGCAGGGATCGCCAGATGGGTTGATTCATGTGCAAATGGGTATCGGCTAATTCAAGCGCTTCGGCCTTTTCATGCACGGCTGTGTCCGTAACGTGATATTTTTTCTCTGCCCAATAGACATAGCCCAGATAGACGCAGAGGATAGCAACAAATACACCGCCTATAGCGGCTGTCATCCCGCCATTACTCGCAAAATACCATAGTGCCGCTGTCATTATCAGCGCCAATCCGCCGTCGCGCCAAAGCTGCCCCCGCAGCACTGCCAAGGGAAAAATTATGGAGGCTACACCCAATATCATAAGGCTATTGACTATATTGGAGCCGACAACGTTACCCCATGCGATGCCTGGCGATCCTGCTAATGCCGCTTCTATGCTGGCGACAAGTTCCGGCGATGACGTGCCAAATCCGACAATGGTCAAACCGATCAGCATCTGGGACATGCCTGCACGCTCTGCAACGCGAACGGCACCGCGCACAAGCAACTCGCCGCCCACGATCAGAACGACGAGACCGGCCAACAATGTCAAACTAGCAATCAGCATTCAGGTCAGTTCAACGATGACGCTTGCCCAGCAATCTAAGTCGCAGGGCATTCAGCTTGATGAAGCCTTCTGCGTCTTTTTGGTCATAAGCACCTGCATCATCCTCAAACGTAACTACGTCCTGACTGTAAAGATTGTAATCAACATCAGCTTTACGCCCGACGACATTCACCGAACCTTTATAGAGTTTCAAACGAACCGTGCCGGTCACGCGTTCCTGGCTCTTGTCGATGGCAGCTTGCAACATCTCGCGTTCGGGAGCGAACCAGAAGCCGTTATAAACCAGCTCGGAATAGCGGGGAGCCAGCTCGTCCTTCAAGTGCATAGCACCGCTGTCGAGTGTAAGCTGCTCGATACCGCGGTGAGCCGCGTGATAAATCGTGCCACCCGGCGTTTCATACATGCCACGTGACTTCATACCGACAAAGCGGTTTTCGACCAGATCGAGTCGGCCAATGCCGTGTTCGCGGCCATAGTCGTTGAGTTTTTCAAGCAAGGTCGCGGGGCTCATTCCCACGCCGTTGACCGCTACACCGTCGCCGCGCTCAAAATCAATCGTGATATATTCGGGCGTATCTGGTGCATCTTCCGGGTTATTGGTTCGCGAATAAACATAATCCGGCACTTCTTCCCACGGATCTTCCAGCACTTTGCCTTCTGATGAGGTATGCAACATATTCGCATCGGTTGAAAATGGCGCTTCGCCGCGTTTGTCCTTGGGCACCGGAATTTGGTGCTTCTCTGCAAATTCGATCAAGCGCGTGCGGCTGGTCAAATCCCATTCCCGCCACGGTGCAATCACTTTTACATCAGGGTTCAGGCCATAATAGCCCAGTTCAAAACGAATCTGGTCATTGCCCTTGCCGGTTGCACCATGGGCAACAGCATCCGCGCCGGTCAGCTTAGCAATCTCTATTTGGCGCTTGGAAATTAGCGGCCGCGCGATCGATGTGCCGAGCAGGTAAAGACCTTCATAAACCGCATTGGCGCGCATCATCGGAAAGACATAATCTTTCACAAATTCCTCGCGCAAATCATCAATAAAAATATGTTCCGGCTTCACGCCCAGCATCTCTGCCGTCTTGCGTGCCGGGCCCAATTCTTCGCCCTGCCCCAGATCAGCAGTAAACGTAACGACTTCACAGCCATATTCCTGCTGTAGCCACTTCAGAATAACACTGGTGTCCAGTCCTCCGGAAAAGGCCAGAACTACACGTTTGACGGAATCGCTCATTATCATTCTTTCCAAATGTTCAGAGCCGCGCGCCTATCAGGCTCAGCAAGGCCGTGCAATATGATATGCAAGGTTTAAGGGCGGCGGTACGCAAAAATGCAAAGAAAGACTAAAAAACTGTTATTCCCTACCCATTCAAGCGCTTTTCGACCTCCCCGATATAGTCGCGCGTCATCGGCAATGTATGCCGGTTGCGGCTGAACTGGATCTGGTAATTGCACATACCGCCGCTTTCAAAAGCCGCTGTCGCTCCTGCTAGATAGAAAGTCCACAACCGGAAAAAACGTTCGTCATAAAGAGCAACGATCTTGTCCTTGTTCGCTGTCGTGCGCTTATACCATTCGCGAAGGGTTAGCGCATAATGGAGCCGAAGCGTTTCAATATCGGTGGCAATTAACCGGAAATGCTCGCTCGCTTCGACGGTCTCGCTAAGCGCCGGGATATATCCACCGGGAAAAATATATTTGCGCGTAAAAGAATCCGTCGTTCCCGGTTTGCCCATCCGTCCGATTGTGTGGAGCAACATCACGCCGTCATCTTTCATCAAATTCGCTACACATCTGAAAAATGTTTTGAAATTAGGAGTGCCAACATGTTCAAACATCCCAACCGAAACGATCCGGTCAAACTGCCCTCCATCGCGCTCTGCAAGGTCGCGATAGTCGATAAGCTCGAACTTCACCTTATCCGCTACACCTTCATTACTGGCCCGCTCCTGCGCGACTTTCAGCTGTTCCTCGCTGAGCGTAATGCCGAGCACCTCAACACCAAATTTCTGATGCAGGTAAAGCGCCATACCGCCCCATCCGCAGCCGATATCAAGCACACGCTGGCCCGGATGTAGGTCCATTTTCGAAGCAATATGGGCTTTTTTGTCGAGTTGAGCCTGTTCAAGCGTGTTGCCGGGGTCCGTCCAGTAAGCACAGCTATATTGCATGTCCTCATCCAGAAACAGTTCGTAAAGCTTACGGCTGAGATCATAATGGTGTGCGACGTTCGCCTTTGACCGTCGTTGCCCGTTATATGCATCCAGCTTACCGGCGATATAATCTTTTGTCCTCTTGAAGCCGCTTAGCTCACCAAGATGTCCGCCTCGTTCCCAAGGTTTATTGGAACGCGCGAGCTGAATAAGCTCCATAATATCACCCTGTTCGATGATGAGCCGCCCATCCATGAACATTTCAGCTGCGCCCAGTCGTGGATCCATCAATATCTGACGCATCACACCTTTGTCTGCAAGGCGGACCACAACATCCGGGAATCCGGCCTCTGGTTGACCGAACCTTTCTGTTTCTCCGTCAGGATGGATGAGGGAAATCGTTCCTCGCTTCACAACAGTCTTTAGAAAACGACCTAAAATGGACATTCATGTGCTCCTCTGGCATAAAGCCACCCATTAGTTCCTCATTCAAATGCTTGCTAAAAAACTGCGTCTAAACCCCTGCATACCATTCATAATTAGCGACATCTTCCCAATATCCGCCTTTGCCGTCCCCAATATTAACCAAAGTGGCAACAGCCTCAATCCCGGTAACATATTTCGCGTGCTTATAGCCCAATTGTCGTTCCACACGCAGACGAAGCGGCGCCCCGTTTTCGATTGGAAGAGCTTCACCATTTAACTGGTGCGCTAATATCGTTTGCGGATGAAAGGC
Organism: Sphingorhabdus sp.; assembly: GCA_015478735.1. GTDB lineage: Bacteria > Pseudomonadota > Alphaproteobacteria > Sphingomonadales > Sphingomonadaceae > Parasphingorhabdus. Next base: position 4,017 of record JADMKQ010000073.1, read on the forward strand.
ATCAAGCAAATCAATGCTTTCATAATAAGGTCGTCCGCCTAGCCTGTCTGCACAGTGGAACACAAGAAATCTGGCGCTGCGATGCAGTTGTGCAAGATCGAGCAGTATTTTTAGCGGTACTCCTGTCCACTGACCGATAGCGCTCCAGCCTTCAACGCAATCATGACGGGTAATCTGGGTGCGCTGGGGCATGGATTGCAAAGCCGACAGCGAGAAATTCTGCGGCCTCGCAAACAGACCGGTTAAGCGTAATTGCCAATCGGAAAAACCTTGCGCAGCGCTGGACCTATAGTCAGGCGTTCCGGGGTCTCGCGTGCCATTTGGGCGGAATTTAGGGGACAGGTCCGCGATGCTATACTCGCTGGCCAGTTTCATCCGATCCCCCAATGCGCGGTGGACCAGAAAATTAGCATCCTCCGCACTGCGCAATATATTCTGAAAACTCTGATTGCGGCTCAACGCATCGCATCCGCTCAGCAAACCAGCCAAGCCCACGGCTCCAGATGTGAGAAGAGTGCGCCGTCCTATTAGAGATGCTTTCTTAGCCTCTATCATTCTGGGTCCACTTCCCGTTTACCACCGGCAATCATCGCCCAAGTCTTTTTGAAAGGACCTGACAGCAATAACAGGATCATGTGTACAATGAAAAACAGCACAATCGAAAACATACCGATAAAGTTAATCGACCGCGCCGATTGGCGACCACCGAACATATCCGTCAACCAGGGCCAGTT
>JADMKQ010000074.1 GCA_015478735.1 Sphingorhabdus sp.
AGACATTGAGTCTGATATCGGTGATTTTGACGATGCGTCTAAAGTAGACCATGATACCGGTTATGATTTCGGTGGTATTGTCGGTTATGATTTCGGCGGATTTCGTCTTGAAACAGAAGTTGCTTACAAACAAGCATCGGCAAATGAACTTCAAGCTGGCCCTCCAGGTGTGCCATCTAATGCCAACGGAACCGGTAGCTTCATTGGTACCACCGACATCAACGGCAAAGTCAATGCTCTGAGCTTCATGCTCAACGGTATGCTCGACTTTGGCGACGATGACGGCATTCAAGGCTTTGTCGGCGGCGGTGTTGGTGTAGCTCGTACCGAGGTCACCAATATTTTCGCTGGTCCATATCTTGATGATTCGGATACCGGTTTTGCATGGCAGGCGATCGCGGGTGTCCGCGCTCCTCTGAGCAGCAACTGGGACGTTGGTCTGAAATATCGTTTCTTCAATGCTGAAAGCATTGATCTGGTTGACCAGAATGGCAATGATGTGAGCACTCGTTTGCGCACGCACTCCATCCTCGGTAGCTTGATCTACAACTTTGGCGGCGAACCAGCGGCACCACCACCACCGCCACCTCCGCCTCCACCGCCACCACCACCTCCACCACCACCGCCACCTGCTGAAGTATGTGCGCCTGGACCATATATTGTGTTCTTTGACTTTGATCAGTCAGACATCACACCAGAAGCTGCTACAGTTCTGGACAATGCGGTCACAGCTTATGGTGATTGTGGTTCGGCTCAGGTTATGTTGGCAGGTCACGCTGATAAATCCGGTCCTGCAAGCTACAACGTCGGTCTGTCCGAACGTCGTAACGCTTCGGTTCGTGCTTATCTCGAATCACGCGGCATCGGTGCTGGCGTTATCACCAGCGAAGCCTTCGGTGAATCGCGTCCTCGCGTTGACACCGCAGACGGCGTTCGTGAGCCTCAGAACCGTCGTGTTGAAATTATGTACGGTCCTGGTTCAGGAAACTAATTTCACTACAGATATAATGGAAAGGGCTGGTCTTCGGACCGGCCCTTTTTTTATGCCGTTTTGCGGGGCCGAACAAAGAACAGCGTAAGTCGCACGAATAAGATAACAGCGCCGAAACCATTGTTCCCAATCAATAATCCACGCTAACCGCACATAGTTTTCCGGTGACGGCATCATGACTTGCCGCTTTATCGGAAGAGGAATGATGCGGTTTTCCATGATCAACCGGAAAAATGATGTTGGATATGTTCCCGGTTTCCAGCGGCACCACCTGATCCCGTTGCAAGCGGCATCCATTGCAGAAATCCGCAAACCACTGGACGCCATGGGCCGCGGTGGTTTTGACTTCGATAATTTTGTAACAAACGGAGTGCTACTGCCATCCGACGAGCATCTGGCGCTCAAGACCGGCCATCCCCTGCACAGAGGGCCGCATCCGCGTTATAATGAGCTGGTTATTGAACGGCTGCTCTTGATTATACGGCTCAGCAAGCAGATCAATGAAGAAGTCCAGCGCAAGGTTTTCTTCCGCCTGAGAATCGGCCTATTGCAATCGACACTTCGCAAAGCTCTGATCGGATCGCCTCTGCCGGTATTTCGACTGAACAAGCGGGATCCCGGCCTGTCCTCTTCGGATTTCGCCGAGCTGGATAGCTGCGTGGACGCGCTTTACACAGCGACGCACTGGCCGCCGGTTAAAAGCCAGGATTTAACCTAACAGGCTCTCGAACAATTTCAGCCCGTCTGTGCCGCCATGCTTGGGATCAATCGCGCGTTCCGGGTGCGGCATCATGCCAAGGATGTTACCGGCCTTGTTCAGCACGCCAGCAATGTCCCGCGCCGATCCGTTGATATTATCGGCATAGCGGAAAGCCACACAATCATCATCTTCCAACCGATCGAGCGTCTCGTCATCGGCAAAATAATTGCCGTCATGATGGGCGACCGGAATGATTATTTCCTGGCCCTTCTCATAACCGGAGGTGAAGACCGAGCGGTTCTGTGCGACGATCAGCTTAGCGTCACGGCAGATAAACTCGATATTCTTGTTCCGCATCAACGCGCCCGGTAACAGGCCGATTTCGGTGAGAACCTGGAATCCGTTACAGACGCCAAGGATTTTTACGCCTTTCTCCGCCGCCTTGATAACCTCGCCAATGATGTGGGAGCGCGCAGCCATTGCGCCGGAACGCAGATAGTCGCCATAAGAAAAACCGCCGGGAAGCGCGATAATATCCAGTCCATCCGGCAAAGCGCTATCGCCGTGCCAGACCATGTGCGGTTTCTTGCCGGTCACTGTTTCCAGCGCGACCGCCATATCCCGGTCACAGTTGGAGCCGGGGAAAACGAGGACAGCAGATTTCATGTTCAGGCTTCTTCTGTTGCCGGATCGGGCAGCTTTTGAATTTCGTAATTCTCGATCACCGTATTGGCGAGCAGTTTATCGCACATTTTTTCGATGTCGCTGTCCGCTGTGCCATCATCGACATCCAGTTCGATGAGCTTGCCCGCGCGCACGTCATTCACGCCCTTGAAACCAAGGTTTTCCAATGAATGGTGAATGGCTTTCCCTTGGGGATCGAGGACACCGTTTTTCAGTGTCACAAAAATTCTTATCTTCATGAATCTCGCTTTTCAAATGGCCGGCATGATGCGCTATTTCCAATAGCGTTCCTATAGCGTTGTCTTGGAAAGGAGCAAGAGGCGCGTGGCTTTTGCGGCGAGTGAAATTCGCCAAGTTGCAGCAGAGCCTAGAAAAATTTGGTCATTTTGAAATTCACGCGGTGCCGGTTCATTTGATAGAGGTCATAATTGCTGTCCACGCGGGAGTAATTATAGTCGGCGGATGGTGAAAAGCCGAGGAACCGGATTTTCCGGCTACCGATATAGGCGCGGGCATAGCTGCGCCAATCTTCACGCTTTTCGGTGGAGTAGAGCAACAAGGCTTCGTCATAGGTCGAGCGGCTGATGCTACCGGAAATGCCGGCGTTGAGGCCCAACGGTAATTCGCCGCCAATGCCCAGATTTACGCCATAGTTGGTGCTGGAATAGCCATCGGAATTCAGCAGATCCCGCCGAGCGAACAGGCTGGCCGAGGCGATAAAGGATTTGCCGATCAGATGCTCGTAGGTCGCATTGGCGCCGATTTGCCAGCCGCTGTAGCTATCACTCAATTTCGAATCTGTCCTGCGGCCGTCCAGTTCGATGCCGATGCGCTGCCCCTGGCTAAGCGCTGCCTGAAAACCGACCCGCGCGCCATATTCACGAGTCGCAAGACTGCCGCCATACCAGCGTTGAAGACCGACGGCCTGAAGCGAGACGCTGGTATAGCGTGCAATACGCAGTTCGGGGCCAGCGGCAATCTGGGCCACAATATCGTCGGCGGCTTGCCCCTGATAGTTGATCAGTTTGCTGTCGGCATCGAACAGCAAGGCCAGCTTGTCGCTTGCTTTCAGCCGGACACCGCCAGAAAATCCAGCTATCTGGCCGATACCGGATTTGCGCCTGGCATTTTCATCAAGCTCTAATTCGCCTTGTACGTCATCCATCCCTGGTAAAATGGCCCCGAAGTTGACATCAATAGTTTCGGCATTGGTTGCGCCGTTGATATTGGTATCGGGTGCAAATCCGAAATCGAAGCTGAACCGCCAGACGCGCTGGTCGCGCAAAATGCTGCGGGTGTTGCGGATCGTGCGGGCAATCTCGTCGGGTAGGTTATCGTCATTTTGCGCTAGCCGGAAATGATAGTCGGCGGCTGATTCCTTGCCGCTCAGCAAATAGGCGCGCGCCAGTTCCAGACGAACTCTGGTTTGTCCCGGACTATCTTCCAAAATTCCGCGAAAGTTAGAGATAGCACCCTTCAGATCACCGGTTTCAACGGCAATATATCCGGCCAGAAACTGTTGCTGCATCCTGAGGTCCGGTACCTGACGTAGTGCCTCAACGAGCGGAAGGGCCGCTTGATATTGTTTTTGCAGAACCAAATGTTCCGCTCTCGCCAGCAGTTGCTTGGGCGTTAGGCGAAGCTCGCACCGGCCCAAACTGTCGCAATTTGGCTGGGCAACCTGAGCCATGGTTGTGGCGTCAGCTTCGTCTGATATTTCTGCTTTGGCAGATATTGAGACAAGAGCAGCCACACATATGCCAGATACCAGTCCGATCTTTGCCGGTAGAGCGACCCGTCGCATAGGAATTCCTATTTTGTACCGGTAAAAGCACCCATGATGTCAACGCGCTCATCCGGTACACCGCCGACAATCCGGAAGCCGCCACCCACTTCATTGGCCTTTGGCCCAAAGAATGTGCCGTCGATGCTCGATCCGCTCAAATAGCGCTGGTCGAGCACAACATCGCCGTCCGGCGAACTGAACGAAGCGCTACCAAATGCACCCCGAAAGCCGCCATATTTTACAAAATCAATTGTGCCGCTGCCTGATGCGTTGAAAATCGATCCGTCGCTTATGGTGTGGGTGGTGCCCACTCCTTCGTAAAGTTGCGGACTGAACACCGTACCTGTCAAATCCAGATTGAAAGTATTCGCGCCAAAATCAATACTGGTCGTTGACCTTCCTTCAATCCATTGAAAAAAGCTCGGTTTTAAAACATCGTCGAGATCGTTGTTGAATATCATGGTTGCGACCATCGGGCCGCTAAAGCTACCGGTTCCGGATTTTGGAACTGCATCGGTTGGTGTGACCTCGCCAAAGGCAAACGCACCCCGATCAAATTG
>JADMKQ010000075.1 GCA_015478735.1 Sphingorhabdus sp.
AGGACGGATTTTCCCGTGCCCGAGCCACCGACAACGCCTAGAATCTCTCCCTTACGGACATCCAGATCCAGATTTTCATGCACGACCTGCGGTCCAAAACTGTTTCGTAGCCCTTTAACGCGGATCAGCATATCACCAGAAACATGAGACGCATCGTTAGATGGATCAAGCACGGCATCATGATTGTCTGTTGCCTGTTTCTCGTCGACCATCAATCCCACCCGATCCAGCTAAAGAACATGGCAAAGAACGCATCCAGAACGATGACCAGAAAAATAGCCTGCACCACCGCTGCGGTCGTTCGTGAACCAACCTCCTCGGCATTGCCCTTGACCTGCATCCCTTGATAACAGCCGCTCACCGCAATGATGGCCCCGAACACGGGTGCTTTGACAAGGCCGATATAAATATCGGTAAGCGGCACGACTTCCCTGATCCGTGCAAAAAAGGTCGCGGGCGTTATGCCCAGTTCAACCCAGCTCAACAGGCCACCACCGATAATGGCAATAATCGACGAATAAAATCCCAGCAAAGGCAGCATTAGAACAGCCGCCAGAAAACGCGGAAGCACCAGTGCTTCTACCGGCGAAACGCCAATGGTACGCATCGCGTCAATTTCTTCGGTCAGCTTCATTGTGCCAAGCTGCGCGGCAAAGGCCGAACCGGAGCGACCCGCAACCATGATCGCGGTCATCAGGACGCCGAGTTCCCGAAAGGTCAGACGCCCGACCAGATTGACCGTGAATACTTCTGCCCCGAATTGCCTGAGCTGCACCGCGCCTTGCTGTGCGATGACCATGCCGATGAGAAAGCTCATCAAGCCGATTATGCCAAGCGCCCGCACACCGACAACATCAAATCTTTGGATAACCGCATTCCAGCGGATGCGGCGGGGATGCATTATCAACGCGCCGAGCGAAATCAGAATGGCGCCGAAAAAGCCGATCAAACCGCCCAAAGTCGAGAATGCAGTAGTAACCGCTTCTCCAATTTCGTTGAGCACTCGCTTTACCGGATTGGGCGGCACCGGGCGCACCTCCACATCGTGGTCTGCCTGGCTTACTGCGGCAATCAGGCGTTCCGCATCTTCGTTCGCGCCGATAATTTCAGCGCCGCTATCGCGCGCCGTGCGGTGGATAAGCCACGCGCCTACCGTGTCGATATAGCCGGTATCCGACAGATCAATCTGCTGAAAATCCGTGCCATAGTCGCGCAGCCGTTCAGGCAAATCGTCAATCGTGGCAATAGACAGATCACCCGAAAAGCGAAGCACAGATACGCCTTCTCCGGTCTCTTCTTCGACAAAATCGCTCGTGTCCGCCATCTCCTAGTGGTGACGGAGAATTACTGAAAACTCAAGCCATTATGACAAGTCATGCAATTGGAGTGATTATTTAGTGCATCTTTCCGGATGCTGCTGATAAGGCACAAATATCGAGAAAGGGCATGATGAAAAAAATTTCGATTTACGACATGGATCGCACCATCACGATCCGCGGCACTTACACTCCGTTTCTGTTTCACATGCTGTTTGCGCGTGCGCCGTGGCGGTTGATATTCATGCCGCTGCTGCCTTTCGGGTTCATCGCTTACGGGCTGAAACTGATAAGCCGTGAAGCCCTGAAAACCTATAACCAACGGCTTTTGCTGGGCAGCCGGGTGAGCATTGCCAAGATCACGCCCCATATCGAACGCTATGCAGATAAGGTGATGCGCTCCAATAGCTATGCCAAGGCCATCAAACAGATCGAAGCCGATCGGGCAGAAGGCAGGCAATTAGTGCTCGCCACCGCCTCTTACGAAATTTACGTCAATGCCATAGCGGAGCGTCTGGGCTTTGATAATGTCATCGCAACCCGGTTGGAAATCAACGAACAGGGCCAGGTGCTGCCGAAAATTATCGACAATAATTGCTATGATGACGCCAAGCTCGACCGGATCAAGACTTTCCTGGACGAGCAAGGGCTGACGCGTGATGCTATCCATATCCGCGCGTATTCAGACCATATTACCGACGTGCCAATGCTGGAATATGCCGACGAAGCTGTTGCCACCACGCCCAGTCTGCCGCTGCGCCTTATGGCCAAAAAACGGAACTGGAAAATTCTGGACTGGAACTAGGAGCTTCGCTACTTTTATCTATCCCGGCCCCTTCGTCAGCCCCGCCCCTATCCGTCATTCCCGCGAAGGCAAGAATCCAGTAAAATAAACAGCATGACACATATGGTTAATCCAGACCCAAACGTAAATCCGAACTCCGCATGGGCCGCGCAGTGCTATTGAATGACGGTGCGGCACCTGCCCCCGTCAGGTTATAGACAAGGCGATCAAGCAAATACCGCCCGAACGGCCATGCGGCGAGGCCCGAATCCGCATTTATATGTCCTAGCCAACCCGCATCAACAAAGCGGCTACCCCATAGCCGCGCCATCTTTCGTGACTGTCCAAAGCTTGCATAATGGTCATTCTGGCTGGCGGCGAGAATGGAAGGAAATCGTAAGCGATCGCGCGCCACCGGGGCAAAGGTCGCAAGCCTGCTTTCCGGCTGTAGGCCCGCCAGACTGGGCGGGGCCACAAGCAACGCACCCAGAACTTTGCCGGTCGGGGCCATTTCAAGCTGGTTCCACCAGGAAACGGCATGGCATCCCAGGCTGTGAGCGATAAGGATTACCGGACGCCCTGCTCCGGCTATCGCGGCATTCAACTTGTTGACCCATGTATTGCGATGGGGCTTGCTCCACATGCCAAGATCAACCCGCATGCAATCATCGAGATCCTCTTCCCACAGCGTTTGCCAATGATGCGGCCCGCTATTGTCGAGGCCGGGAACCGTGAGAAAAGCGGGGCGTATATTCCTTGATTCGCTACGATAGTGCATAATCATCTCCAATTGCCTAATCCCTACTTAACCCATAGGGATATTATCTGCAATGGATTTTTACGCCCCGTTCTCACCTTCTTCGTCATTCCCGCGAAGGCGGGAATCCAGTTAGATAGACGAAAGGCCCTTCAAACCGCCTCCAATGCCTGTTCAAAATCAGCGATCAGGTCATCGGGATCTTCCACACCAATGGAAATCCGGATCAGGTTATCGGTAATGCCCAGCGCCGCGCGGCGTTCATCTGGCACAGATAAGTGGGTCATCGCCGCTGGAAGGCTCGCGAGGGTTTCTGTACCGCCCAGGCTAACAGCCAGCTTGGCAATTCTTAGCGCATCGAGAAACGCAAAACCCTCGGCCTCCCCGCCCTTGATGAACAGCGAGAATGTCGATCCGGCGCCGCTGCAATGGCGGTCGTAAATATCTTTTTGCGACTCATCAGTAATGAAGCCAAGATAGCCCAGTCCCTCGACCTTGGGATGGTCGCGCAGGAAGGCGCAAACTTTTGCCGCATTCTCACCGGCGCGGGTCATCCGCAATTCCAGTGTTTCCAGACTACGGAGCAACATCCACGCGGTATTGGGATCGCAAATCGTGCCGATCGTGTTCCGGATCGCGCGGACCTGATCCATATAGGCTTTGGAACCCAGCACGCCGCCAGCGACAAGGTCGCTATGCCCCCCGACATATTTGGTCAGGCTGTAAATGACGATATCCGCGCCATGTTTCAGCGGTTGCTGCCAAAGAGGGCCTAGGAACGTGTTATCAATCGCGATGGGCGGCGCTGCAGCGTCATTTTCAAACACCTGATTCCTTGCTCCATATACTCCCTCGATATCGACCAGTGCATTGGTGGGGTTGGCCGGGCTTTCGAGATAGATGATCGCAACCTTACCGCCATTTTCTGCAGCCTGCGCTTTGGCTTGCTCCAGAAGTTCCGCAACTTTGCCCGGTGATGCACCGGCCGGAAAGTCAAGAAACGTGACGCCGAAGCGGCCCAGAATCTTGTTAATCAGCGTTTCGGTTGCAGCATATAACGGCCCGCTATGGACCACGACATCACCCTGGCTGACATTGGCCAGCAATACGGTCGCTATCGCCGACATGCCACTGGAAAATACCAGCGCATCTTCCGCTTCATCCCATATGCTGAGCCGGTCTTCGAAAATTTCCTGATTGGGACCGTTAAAGCGCGAATAGACAAGCCCGTCAGACCCGCCGGGTCGCTTGCCGGTAATGCCTTCAAAATGGCGTTTGCCCGCTGCCGCATTTTCAAATGCAAAGGTAGAGGTCAGGAAAATCGGCGGCTTCAGGGAGCCTTCGGACAGGGCCGGATCATAGCCATGACCCATCATCAAAGTAGACGGCTTCAGCTTGCGCCCTGCAATTTTCTCGACCGGTGCATTAGGCATACTGCGAGGGGTCACCGCAACGCCAAGATCTTCCAGGCCTTTTTTGGTTCCGTCATTTTGATTGGGCATTTCTTTCCTCTCAACCGTGATTATCTCCGCAAACCGATTAGCGATATTTGCCGACCATAGTCCGCTTCGCCGCGATGGCAAGAACGGCGGTAACTGTAATAGCGGTCCTCATTCGCATAAGTGTCGAGGCCGAGTTTGTCGATTTTGTTGATCCCGGCTGCCGCCAGACGCGCTGCAACATAGGATTCTATGTCGAACTGGAAATGGTGCTGCCGCCCTGCTTTGAAAAACCGCGCATTATCTGGGCTGTTCGCGATAAAGCGCTGGTGAAAGCCTGCGTCCACTTCATAGCTATCCTGCCCGATACATGGCCCAATGGCACAGACAATGTTGTCCCGCGATGC
>JADMKQ010000076.1:0-1326 GCA_015478735.1 Sphingorhabdus sp.
ATAGGCAATATCCTCGCTGGTTGCGCCAAATTCCATGGCCTGCGTAACCTGCGCAACCATCGTCCCGGCAAGCGAAGAAATGATATGCGCGCCCAGCACCCGGTCGGTCTTGGCGTCTGCAATCACCTTTACATAGCCTTCAGTGTCGCGGTTGGTCTTGGCGCGGCTATTGCCCGCAAACGGGAATTTGCCGACTTTATATTCGACGCCGCTTTCCTTGACCTGTTCCTCGGTCTTGCCGATGCTGGCAATTTCCGGATAGGTGTAGACGACGCTGGGGATCAGGTCATGATTGACGATCCCTTGCTGCCCGGCGATAAATTCGGCCACGGCAATGCCTTCATCTTCCGCTTTATGGGCGAGCATCGGGCCGGGGGTTACGTCACCGATTGCATAGACGCCTTTGACAGCGGTCTGGAAATCATGGCCGACTTCGATCTGGCCGCGATCATTGGTTTCCACGCCTGATTTTTCGAGCGCAAGACCCTCGATATTGGGCCGGCGGCCAATCGCAACCAGCACCGCATCCGCTTCGATCGTTTCCGCATCGCCGCCCTTGGCCGGTTCGATGGTCACGGTCGCTTTCTTGCCCTTGACCGTCACGCCGGTCACCTTGGTGCCGGTCTTGATGTCAAAGCCCTGCTTCTTGAACATGCGCGCGCTGTCTTTGCGGACATCGCCGTCCATGCCGGGCAAAATCTGGTCCAGATATTCGACCACCGTGACTTTCGCGCCCAGACGCATCCACACGCTGCCCAGTTCCAGCCCGATGACACCGCCGCCGATGACGACCAGATGGTTCGGCACTTTCGGCAGTTCGAGCGCGCCGGTGCTGTCGACGACGACATGCTTGCTATTGTCAATCTCCACACCCGGCAGCGGCGTTACCGAAGAGCCGGTGGCGATGACGACATTTTTCGCGGTATAGGTCTTGTCACCAACCTTGACGCTGTTCGCGCTTTCAAACGAGCCGAGGCCTTTCAGCCATTCGACCTTGTTTTTCTTGAACAGGAACGCAATCCCGCCGGTCAGTTCTTCTACTGCTTTCAGTTTTTCCGCAAGCATCTGCTTGAGGTCAAGCTTTGTGCCGCTCAAGTTAATACCGAATTTCTCAAGCGCGCCGGAATGGGCTTCATGATATAATTCGGAAGCGTGGAGCATCGCCTTTGACGGGATACAACCGACATTCAGACAGGTCCCGCCCAGCGTTTCCCGACTTTCGACACAAGCGGTTTTCAAACCCAGCTGAGCAGCGCGAATTGCGGCAACATAACCACCGGGGCCAGAGCCGATTACCAGAACATCATAGTCGAAATTGTCGGTCAT
>JADMKQ010000076.1:1426-4690 GCA_015478735.1 Sphingorhabdus sp.
AACCACCGGGGCCAGAGCCGATTACCAGAACATCATAGTCGAAATTGTCGGTCATTTTACACCTCTTGTTTCGTCATGCTGAACTTGTTTCAGCATCTCACGAACTCCTGAAACAATTCAGGGTGACGATTGGCTTACAAATCAATCAAAAGCCGCGTTGGATCTTCAATGGCTTCCTTGATCCGGACAAGGAAAGTCACAGCTTCACGGCCATCCACGAGGCGGTGGTCATAGCTGAGCGCCAGATACATCATCGGGCGTGCCTTGATCTCGCCGTTCGGCATGACAACGGCGCGCTGTTCGATGCGGTGGAGGCCAAGCACAGCCGATTGCGGCGGGTTGATGATCGGTGTCGACATGAGCGAACCGAAAACGCCGCCGTTCGAAATGGTGAACGTGCCGCCCTTCATGTCCGCCATGGTCAGCGTGCCTTCCTTGGCGCGCTTGCCGAAATCGCCGATGGTATTTTCGACATCGGCAAAGCTCATGGTTTCGGCATTGCGGATCACCGGCACGACGAGGCCATTGGGCGCGCTTACGGCAACCGAGATATCGGCATAGTCATAATAGACGATTTCATCGCCATCAATCTGGGCATTGACCGAAGGCACGTCTTTGAGAGCGAGACACGCGGCCTTGGTGAAGAATCCCATGAAGCCCAGCTTTACGCCATGTTTCTTGGCAAACAGGTCTTTATATTTTTCCCGCGCTTCCATAACCGCGGTCATGTCCACATCGTTAAACGTGGTGAGCAGGGCGGCGGTATCCTGCGCTTCTTTCAGGCGCTTCGCGACCGTCTGGCGCAGACGGGTCATGCGCACGCGCTCTTCCTTGCGGCTGGCTCCGGCGCTGGTGACGGCGCCTGATGCAGCGGCTGCGGGCTGGCTTTCCTCGCCCTTTTGCGCCGCAGGAGCTTGCGCGCCGGATTTCACATATTGCTCGACATCATCCTTGGTCAAACGGCCATCTTTGCCGGTGCCTTCGATCTTGCTGGGGTCCACGCCATGCTCCAGCACCAGACGACGAACCGCTGGCGACAGGGTGATGGAGGATGCGGTTTCGTCATCGCCCGCAGGTTCGGATGTTGATGCAGGCGCAGGGGCCGGAGCCGCTTTTGCCGCAGAGGCAGCCGGAGCAGGCGCGGAATCGCCGCTGCCGCCCGCTTCAACCGTGGCGATGATTGCGCCGACTTCGACCGTATCGCCAACCGCGACCAGATGCTTGCCAAGGACGCCAGCCGCCGGAGCGGGGACTTCCAGAGCCACTTTATCGGTTTCCAGACTCGCGATCGGTTCATCCGCAGCGACCGTATCGCCCGGCTGCTTGAGCCATTCACCCAGAGTCGCTTCTGTAATCGATTCGCCAAGCACGGGGACTTTTACATCTGTTGCCATTGTCTTGCTCACTTTCATCGGCGGATCGCTCCGCACATAATAATTCTAGTTTAATGCCCTAAAGCGTCTGCAATCAACTTTTCCTGCTGTTCCTTGTGCCGCGAGGCCAGCCCGGTTGCCGGAGACGCCGACGCCTTGCGCCCTGCATAGACAGGACCAACAGACCCCATTCCCGCATCTTTCAGACATTTTTCCAGATAGGCCCGGACAAAATGCCAGCTACCGTTATTGCGCGGCTCTTCTTGCGCCCAGACCAGCGTTTCCAGGTTTTTCATGCGCTTCAGACGCACGACCAAAGGCTCTGCCGGGAACGGATAGAGCTGTTCAATCCGCACGATAGAGGTGTTTTTATCACCCGCCGCATCACGCGCTTCGATAAGGTCATAAGCAACCTTGCCCGAACATAGCACAAGCCGCTTGATATCCTTGTCCTCTGGCGGACTGGTATCGGACTTGATCCGCATGAAGTGATGATCGCCCAGAAACTCGTCCGCGCTCGACACTGCCATTTTGTGACGAAGCAGCGATTTCGGTGTCATGATGATGAGCGGTTTGCGGAAACTACGCAGCATCTGGCGGCGCAATATATGGAAATAGTTGGCCGGTGTCGTGATATTCGCGACCTGGATATTATCTTCTGCACAAAGTTGCAGGAAGCGTTCCAGACGTGCCGAACTATGCTCCGGCCCCTGCCCCTCGTAACCGTGGGGAAGCAGCATCACGAGACCATTGGCACGCAGCCATTTGGCTTCGCCGGACGCAATAAACTGGTCGATCATGATCTGCGCGCCATTGGCGAAATCACCAAATTGCGCTTCCCACAATACCAGCGTCTTGGGATCGGCGCCCGCATATCCATATTCAAAGCCCAGCACACCATATTCGGAAAGCGGGCTGTCCAGCACCTCGAACCGGCCATAGGGCACTTTGCTCAGCGGAACATATTCACTTTCGTTTTCCTGGTCCACCCAGACAGCATGACGCTGGCTGAACGTGCCGCGGCCACTATCCTGACCCGAAAGACGGACATTATAGCCTTCGGAAACAAGCGCCCCGAACGCCAGAGCTTCGCCGGTCGCCCAGTCGAAATTCTCGCCCGTTTCAAACATCTTGGCCTTGGCTTCCAGCACGCGGCCCAGTGTTTTGTGGATCTTGTGATCCTCTGGCACGGTGGTGAGCGTCCGGCCCAGACTGTCGAACAGTTTCTTGTCAATCGCGGTATCGACGTTGCGCCGTGCGGTTTCGGGATCGGCAGGCATGTGCAGCCCGCGCCAGCGACCGCCAAACCAGTCGGCTTCGCCCGCTTTGTAATTGGCCGCTGCCTGAAATTCGTTTTCCAGATGCTCGGCAAAATTCTTGCGCTTTGCCGCGCCCCATTCGGCATCGATCAAGCCTTCCTCAATCAGCCGCGTTTCATAAAGCTTGCTGACCTTGGGATGGTTTTTGATCGCGGCATACATGATCGGCTGTGTAAAGCTTGGCTCGTCGCCTTCGTTATGACCAAAGCGGCGATAGCACCACATGTCGATCACGATATCGCGGCCAAAACGCTGGCGGAATTCAATCGCGATCTTGCACGCGAAGGTGACTGCTTCGGGATCATCGCCGTTAACGTGGAAAATCGGTGCCTGAACGCCCTTGGCCACGTCTGATGGATAAGGCGAGGAACGTGCGAATTTCGGGCTTGTCGTAAAACCGATCTGGTTGTTGATGACAAAGTGGATACAGCCGCCGGTATTATAGCCGCTGATCCCCGAAAAGCCGAGACATTCCCAGACAATGCCCTGTCCGGCAAACGCCGCGTCACCGTGGATGAGCACTGGCAGAACCTGATCGTGCTTTTCAAGGTCATCACGCGCCACTTGCTGCG
>JADMKQ010000077.1 GCA_015478735.1 Sphingorhabdus sp.
AACCCAACAGGCGCTGCTAATTCAAACGCCATTTACAGAAAAGCCGCGTGAAAATTATCCCCCGATCCGCTGTAGCGCTCTGTCCGTCTCGGTCCGAATAGTGTCAATCAGTGTCGCTGCATCCTGTATGTCGGTTATCAGGCCGATGGATTCTCCGATGCCGATATGGACCCGGCTATAATCCTTGTTGCGGGCGCCTTCCTCATAATCGGCGCGGGCCCCTTCGGGTGCGTTTTTCAGCTGGTCGATGCGATTTTCCCACTCGCGGTGAATATCGTTGCGGATCGCGCGGAAATCAAAAATCCCGGGCCAGTTCTTCCGCCGCAATATGTCAAAGACAGCACTGCGCGCAGTGCCATCGCCATCAGTTTCTGCCACGATTTCCTTGGCCTTTGGCGCGGCGAGACATTCCTTGGTGGCCCATAAGCGCGACCCCATCATGACGCCATCTGCGCCCAGAGCCAGTGCAGCGGCCACACCCCGCCCATCGGCAATTCCGCCCGCGCCGAGCAGATATGTTCCCGGTGCGTTGGCGGCGATCCAGTCGGCCACTTCGGGAATGAAGGCGAATGTTCCCCTGCCGCTATCCTGTGTAGCGCCGTGGCCGCCTGCCTCGGTCCCCTGTGCGACAATGACTTTTGCGCCCGCTTCGATAGCCAGCGGCAAATCTTTCAGGCTATGGATCTGGCAGATCAAGGCCGCGCCCGAGTCCAGGATGCGTTTGGCAAAAGGCCGGGGATCGCCAAAGGACAGCATGATGGCGGCAGGCTTGTGATTGGCGATCAGCCAGTCGAGCGCAGCCGAATCCTCGGCCAGTTTCCAGCTTATGAACCCGCAGCCAAGCCGCCCCATGGCCGCCGCATCATCACTGATATTATCCACGGCAAGCTGATATTCGCGGGCCGTCCATTCCAGATCGCCATAGCCCCCGCCAACCAGCCCCAATGCACCAGCCTTTGCACAGGCAGATGCCAGAGCACCGCCAGCCGCCAGTGCCATCGGGGCAAGCGCCAAGGGGGTTTTCAGATCAAAATGCTCGGCAAAGCCTGTCATGGTCGTTCCTTTAGTAAGCGGGAATTTCGGCGTCAGAAATCTACTGCCAGACCTTTATGTTCCCAGTCGCCATAACGGGTGGGGCCGCTTTTCTGCAAAATCTCGTCCGCCATTTCCGGTGGATCGGGTGTCGGCACAGGCGGGCTTTTGGAAAGATGTGCAGGCGCTTTGACATGGGCGGGGCGCTCTCCGGGTTTTCTGGGCCCGGATTTCTTGGCACCGGCTTTTCTATCATCTTGCGTCATATTTTCTATTTCCCGCACATTTAAAAGCGCTTCTGAAAAGCTTATATTCAACGGGAGTATCTATAACAAGCGAGTAACCCGATGAATTCTCTTAAGACCACAATGCTGCTGGCGGCCCTTACGGCCCTGTTCATGGTTATGGGCTATTCGCTCGGTGGCCCGCGCGGGGCGATATTGGCGCTTCTGGTCGCGGCGGGGATGAACCTGTTTACCTATTGGAATGCCGATAAAATCGTCCTGAAAATGCATAAGGCGGTTGAGGTGGATGCACGCAGCCATCCGGAATTCTACAACATGGTGCAACGCCTGGCGCAGCGTGCCGGATTGCCGATGCCCAAAGTCTATATTGTCGATCAGGCACAGCCCAATGCCTTTGCAACGGGCCGCGATCCCGAACATTCGGCTGTCGCGGCGACGACGGGCCTGCTCAATATGCTCAGCTATGAAGAAATTGAAGGCGTGATGGCGCATGAGCTTGGCCATGTGAAGAACCGCGATACGCTCATCATGACAATGGTGGCAACGATTGCCGGCGCGGTGTCGATGCTCGCCAATTTCGGTCTGTTCTTTCGCGACAATCGCGGCATGGCAGGGATATTGGCGGTGCTTGTCGCTCCCTTTGCGGCGATGATCGTGCAAATGGCGATAAGCCGCACCCGCGAATTTGGCGCAGACCGCACGGCGGCGGAAATCAGCGGCAAGCCGCTGGCGCTGGCCTCTGCCCTGCACAAGATTTCGGGGCAGGCGCAGCGTATTCCCAACCCCGTCGCTCAGCGCAACCCGGCGGCGGCGCAGCTTTATATCGTGCCCGGCGGAGTGAAGCAGATGTTTTCTACCCACCCCGCCACGGAAGACCGTATCGCCGCTTTGCAGGATATGGCGCAGGATTTCCCGCAGGATCTCGTAGGGCCAAGTGGCGTAGCGGATGACCGGCGAACCGGT
This sequence comes from Sphingorhabdus sp., assembly GCA_015478735.1. Classification (GTDB taxonomy): domain Bacteria; phylum Pseudomonadota; class Alphaproteobacteria; order Sphingomonadales; family Sphingomonadaceae; genus Parasphingorhabdus. Next base: position 2,241 of record JADMKQ010000077.1, read on the forward strand.
CGGCCCAGCGCGCTGAACCCGATGGGGCGAAGGTAACACTTGATATAACCGGGGGTTGATCTGGCGCTGGGGGGGTCTATGGGAGGTTTTGCGTGATCCGCTCCGGGATTTCGCACCAGTCGGAACGCGATGATATGAACACTCCAAACCCTTCTAAAATTCCCGGCCTAGCGGCACGAACAGCAGCATTGCGCTTGCTTGATGCAGTATGCAACCGCGGCGAAACTCTGGATCAGGCGATGGCTCCTGCCACGGCAAAGCTGGGCAATCCGTCCGACAAGGCACTGGCGCATAATATTGCCGCCAATGTGCTGCGCTGGATGACGGCGCTTGATGCGATGATCGACAGTGCGACCAAGAAGCGCCTGCCGGATGATGCCAAGGCGCGGATGGCGCTGCGTATCGCTCTGGTGCAGGTGCTGGTGTTGGAAACGCCCCAGCACGCGGCGATTGCGACGGCTTTGCCGCTGGTCCACGGCGGGCCAAGACGGCTGGTGCACGGGGTATTCTCGACCGTGATGCGGGGCATTGAATCCGGTAAACTGGCACTGCCCGAATATCCCGAAATTCCGGGCGAAACACTGGACCGCTGGACCAACAACTGGGGCGAGGAAGTGGCCAATGCCGCCGGGCAGGCATGGGGCCATTCTCCGCCGCTCGACCTCAGCTTCAAGACGGATGAAGGCGATGAAATGGAGGGCGAAAAGCTGGCCCCCAAACATCTCCGCCTGAAGCCGGGACAGTCCGTTACCGAACTGCCGGGCTTTGCCGAAGGCGCATTCTGGGTGCAGGATCTCGCTGCTTCCCTACCCGCTAGGCTGCTGGGCGAAGGGGACGGCAAGAGCGTGCTCGACCTGTGCGCCGCGCCGGGTGGCAAGACGATGCAGCTTGCCGCAGCGGGCTGGAAAGTCACCTCCGTCGACAATAGCGAAAAGCGGATGGAGCGGTTCAAGGACAATATGGAGCGCACCGGTCTGGACGCGGCTGAGGTCATTGCCGATTTGATGAAATGGACTCCATCTACTCCAGCAGACGCGATTTTGCTCGACGCACCGTGCAGCGCAACCGGCATTTTCCGCCGCCACCCCGATGTGCTGCACTGCATCGGATCGCGCCAGATTGCGGAACGTGCAGAAGTGCAAAAAGCATTGCTCGACCGAGCAGCTTCCTGGGTAAAACCGGGCGGGACGCTGGTTTATGCTGTCTGTTCGCTGGAACCCGAAGAGGGTGAAGAGCAGATCGAGGAGTTCCTGGAAGCCCATACGGATTTCGCCATTGATCCGGTGAAACAGGATGCGCTTCCCGCCGGTATCAACCCGACCGAAAACGGGTGCGTGCGGACGCTTCCCGGTATGTTGTCAGCGCATGGTTATCTAGACGGGTTCTTCATCGCGAAACTGCGGCGGCAAGGCTGATAAAGCAGCAAGTTCCAGCCTTTCCCCAGATTGTCCACAGCCCTTTGGGATTCCCGCCGAATCGTAGCTTGCGAGGCAGATATAAAGACCCTAGAGGCATGATATAAAGGAACCGTCATGACCAGTCCCACATCCTCCGGCTCGATCCGTATCGCCCCTTCCATATTGTCTGCCGATTTCGCGCGCCTTGGCGAAGAAGTCCGCGCGATTGATGAAGCGGGCTGCGACTGGGTGCATGTCGATGTCATGGACGGGCATTTCGTTCCCAATATCACCATCGGCCCCGGCGTCGTAAAGGCGCTGCGCCCGCACAGTGAAAAACCGTTCGACGTGCATCTGATGATCTCTCCGGTTGACCAGTTTCTGGAAGCTTTTGCCGAAGCCGGTGCGGATATTATCTCTTTCCATCCCGAAGCCGGTCCCCACCCGCACCGCACCGTGCAGACGATCCATTCGCTCGGTAAGCAGGCCGGTCTGGTTTTGAACCCCGCGACGCCTTTGGAAGTGCTCGATTATCTGATTAACGATCTCGACCTCATTCTGGTGATGAGTGTGAACCCCGGTTTTGGCGGTCAGAGCTTTATCGACACGCAGCTTCGCAAGATCGAAGCGATCCGCAAGCGGATTGACGCGACCGGTAAGGATATCCGGCTGGAAGTGGATGGCGGCATCGATTTGAACACTGCTCCCAAGGCCATTGCGGCGGGTGCAGATACGTTAGTGGCGGGCACAGCGACATTCCGGGGCGGTCCCGATCATTATGCCGCGAATATTAGCGGCTTGAGGGGTGAATGAGCGCAGATCAGCCTGACCCCAATCACGCTGACGATCCCGGTAGCGGGGTGGAGCGTTATAGCGGTGAAGAGAGTAAGGCCCCGGAAGGGCGTAGCCTCACTCTGCGCGCAGGCGGTGACCGTGGCCAGTCTTTGGCCCAGCAAACGGCGTTACTATATTACCGGATGACCTGGCGGATGCCGCTGCACAAGCTGCGGCTGTCGGGTAAATTGCCGCTGAGATTGCTCGC
>JADMKQ010000078.1 GCA_015478735.1 Sphingorhabdus sp.
GAATCCAGAACTTTCATCATTAGCCAGAAGCAAGGACTGACTGCCTAAAATACCAGATGCGGCGACCATAGTGAAAAAACCGGGGCCGCGAAGATGATCGGTCATGTCTGCGAAGAAATATCTGCGATGCCGTAATAGCCGGACAATTGTTAAGCACCAAAGCACCAGGTAGGCAGCTATCGCGATTAAAAATAGTCCGCGTGCTAATAAAGGAAAACCAATCTGTTCGGCGGCAAGTGACACGATGCCCGTTGCCATGACCATACCGAAATATGCCGGTGGAAGATGGGTGACATCAAAAAAGCGCAGCCTGCTATGCCATGGTTCCGTATGATCTTCAGGCGCGCCAGACATGTTTAAATTTTCTCAACCCTCTTTCAACCAGCCCGACCATTGCGGGGCAAGCTCGGAATATATCTACACACCCTACCCAATATTGCATATAGCGCTTGACAAAAAGAACATAGATAGAACATAAAGAAATCATACAAAGAACAGATGGGATTTTGATATGCTCACATTTGCTATAGCTACTTTTTTTGCTCTCGCGCTGACGGGAGCATTATCGACTATCATTGCAATGTTTTATGGCTATCGGAACAAGATAAAGTCGGTGATCATTGCTGGCCTTAGCCAGAATATCGAAGGCAATATAGCGCCTGACCCGGTGATCGCTCATCAGAACCATGCCTTTCCACGACGTGCATTTAAAACGCAGCAGGTTAAATCGCGCTATTCCGTGCATCAGCCTGTGCCATTGCGCGCTGCCGCTTGACCTTTATATAGCTGCGGACGCTGAACGGGATCAGGATGATATAGAATATACTGATCGCGCTGAGCGTTATCCACGGACTGCTAATCAACAAAACACCCAGCAGAGCAAAACCGGCCAACGCCTCCAGACGGATATTCTTGCGTAGCCGAAGCGATGACCAGCTGTAAGTAGCAGTATTGGAAATCATCAAAAACGCAATAAGCACAATCCATGGCGCAACGACTATATAATAGCGGAATATCTCTTGCCCGGTCACCATCCAGAGATAGAGCGGAAGCATAGCGAGGCCTGCACCAACAGGCGCCGGAATACCGGTCAGGAACCCTGCCGATTTATGAGGCTGGTCATCATCGTCAATTTGCGCATTGAACCGTGCGAGTCGCAGCGCACAACCAACCGCCATTGTCAGCGAAAGCACCCAACCGAAATGCGGCATATATTGTAGCGACCAGAAAAACATGATCAGCGCAGGCGTCACACCAAATGCAATGACATCCGACAGGGAATCAAGCTCTGCACCAAAACGGCTTTGTGCATTCAGCAAACGCGCGATTCTGCCGTCCAGACCGTCCAATATACCCGCCAGCACAACCGCGCCAGCAGCCAACACCCAGTTCTCCAGAAAAGCAAAGCGGACTCCGCTCAATCCAACGCAAAGCGCCAGTGCCGTGACAGCATTAGGCGTGAAGGCCCTTAGAGATATCCCTCTTTCAGGACGATCCTGACGCATCTTGTCAGCCATCAGTTAATAGGATCCTGATATTCCGGACAAAACGCATGGAAGATATCATTGGCCGACGCCTTCAATTTCCTTCATTTGTCCGATCTCGGCAAGAATGGTTTCGCCGGCAATTGTCCGCTGTCCCAAAATCACGCTCGGAGTCGTTCCTTTAGGCAGATAAACATCCACCCGGCTGCCAAAGCGGATCAGTCCAATTCTCTGCCCCGCAGCAACAAAGTCGCCTACTTTAACAAATGACATAATCCGCCGTGCTACCAGCCCAGCAATCTGGGTAAACCCGACCTTTACGCCGTCGTTACGTTCAACCATGAAATGCTGACGCTCGTTGTCCTCGCTGGCTTTATCAAGATCAGCGTTCAGGAATTTGCCGGATATATAAGCCTGCCTTTTAACCGTTCCTTCGATCGGCGTGCGGTTGATGTGCACATCAAAAACGCTCATAAAAATGGAAACTCGGATCAGTTCCTCGTTACCAAGGCCGCCCTCACCCTGCAATTCAATGGGCGGAACCACAGGCATGATTAAATGAACCAGACCATCAGCCGGAGCGACAATATAATCGTCATCCAGCGGCGTGACTCTTTTCGGATCACGGAAAAACGCCAGAACCCAGATTGTGATACCGGCCATAGGCCATGCCAGCGTTTCCCATGCGAGAAACGCAAAAACCGCAGTGATTGCCGCTGCAATAAGCGCAAACTTGCGCCCTTCAGGGTGAACCGGGGGGAAAGACCATTTGGCTTGGCCAAGTCCTTTGTTTGAATATTTCTCTATCGCCATAAACGTTCATTAGGAGTAGTGTTACGCCCTGACAATAGTGATGGGGCAGTTTTGCATGTTTGACTGGCTTTGAACAGATGGTTGAACAAATTGTGATCTTTGCTAAGAGACCGTCATCTAAGAATCCTCCCACTAAAATGCTTCAATAATCATAGCTGCAGGAAAGAACTCTCTACTATGTCAAAAATTAAGGTCAAAAACCCGGTTGTCGAACTTGATGGCGATGAAATGACGCGCATCATCTGGCAATGGATTCGCGAAAGATTGATACAACCTTATCTGGACATAGACCTGCATTATTACGATCTCGCCATCGAAGTGCGCGACGATACAAACGACAAAATCACCGTGGACGCTGCCAATGCGATTAAAAAGCATGGCGTCGGCGTCAAATGTGCGACCATCACTCCCGACGAAGCGCGTGTAGAAGAATTTGGCCTGAAGCGGATGTGGAAATCCCCCAACGGCACGATCCGCAACATTCTGGGCGGCGTTGTATTCCGTGAGCCTATCGTGATCGACAATGTTCCGCGGCTTGTCCCCGGTTGGACCGACCCGATTGTCGTCGGCCGTCACGCTTTTGGCGACCAGTATCGCGCAACCGATTTCAAAGTGCCCGGCCCCGGCAAGCTCCGTCTGGTTTTTGACGGCGACGATGGCACCAAGATTGACGAAGAAGTTTTCCAGTTTCCGTCACCCGGTGTGGCCATGGCGATGTACAATCTGGACGATTCCATTCGTGACTTCGCCCGCGCGTCCATGAATTACGGCCTGAACCGTAACTGGCCCGTCTACCTTTCCACCAAGAACACCATCATGAAAGCTTATGACGGACGTTTCAAAGACCTGTTTGAAGAGGTTTTTGAAGCCGAGTTCAAAGATCAGTTCGAAAAAGCCGGTATTTCTTACGAACACCGCCTGATCGACGACATGGTTGCATCAGCCCTGAAATGGAGCGGGAAATTCGTTTGGGCTTGTAAAAACTATGATGGCGACGTTCAGTCAGACACGGTTGCACAGGGCTTTGGTTCACTTGGCCTTATGACTTCTGTTCTGATGACACCGACCGGCAAAACCGTCGAAGCCGAAGCGGCGCATGGTACTGTTACGCGGCACTATCGCCAGCATCAGCAAGGCAAAGCGACATCGACCAATCCGATCGCGTCGATCTTTGCCTGGACACGCGGCCTGATTTATCGCGGCCAATTCGACGGAACACCGGAAGTAACACGCTTTGCCGAAACGCTTGAGCGCGTTTGTATCCAGACGGTTGAAAATGGCGATATGACGAAGGATCTCGCTATCCTGATCGGCCCGGACCAGAGCTGGATGACAACCGAGCAATTCTTTGAAGCGGTGCGCTCGAACCTTGAAACGGAAATGCAGAACTGGAAATAATATCCAGTTGCTGAGCTGGCATCCAACGGATGCTATCGTTAAACAAAAAGGGGCGGGAATTAAGTTTCCCGCCCCTTTTGTTTGTCTGCAATCAAGTTGAGCCAATCATTGGAAGGCCCGCTGCTCAAAAGCTCAGCCCGCCAGATGCGCCTTTATTGCTTCAATAGCGTCATCGGCCTTATCGCCGTCGGGGCCGCCGCCCTGCGCCATATCTGGACGCCCGCCGCCACCTTTTCCGCCGACTGCGGCAACCGCTGATTGGACCAGATCAACCGCGCTATGCTTGTCGGTCATATCGTCCGTCACACCAACGGCGACAGTGGCCCGACCATCATTAACCGCGATCAGGGCGCTGACGCCGCTGCCGATTTTCTTTTTCGATTCGTCGATTAATCCGCGAAGTTCCTTGGGGTTCAGGCCGTTTATGACCTGCCCGCTAAACTTAATGTTTCCGATCGTCTCGATATCACTGGAAGTAGCCGAACCGCCCTCACCCGCCAAAGCCAATGTTTTTTTGGCTTCTGTCAGTTCGCGGTTCAGTTTTTTACGCTCTTCGACCAAAGCAGATACTCGCTCGGGCACTTCATCTGGAGAAGCTTTCAGAACCGCAGCGATAGACTTCAGCTTGCTGTCACGATCCCCGAGCCACAAGCGGGCGGCTTCACCGGTCAGCGCTTCGATGCGGCGCACACCGCTTGATACAGCAGATTCAGAAATGATCGTCAGCAACCCGATATCGCCAAGAGCATTGACGTGCGTTCCGCCGCAAAGCTCTACGGAATAATCGGTGTCGTCTTCTAAGCCCATGGAGAGAACACGAACTTCGTCGCCATATTTCTCGCCAAACAAGGCAAGCGCGCCGGCGGCCACGGCATCGTCGGGACTCATCAGGCGTGTGACCACGGCGCTGT
>JADMKQ010000079.1 GCA_015478735.1 Sphingorhabdus sp.
TTCCAGCGTGCCGTAAAACACGTCGCGGGCATGCCACAAGACCGCATCGCGGCGTATCTCTCCGCGATCCTGTCCGCGCAGGAACAGGCGGTCAAATACCGCGACATAATGGCGCAGATGATCGCGCGAAACGCTGACTTCGCTGTTGTTACGCCGCAGCGCAAAGGTCAGGTTGATGAAATCAGCATTTTCGATCACCGTGTTCAGATGATATTCGGCCAACGCCTCTAGCCGGTCATAAAAACCTTCTGCAGGTGTTGACGCCATGACCGCCTCGGCCTCCAGCGTCAGTCCGTCCCAGAATTGCTGCAACACCGCCAGCATCAATTCCGCTTTGGATTCATAATAGCTGTAGATCGTCCCCTCACCAATGCTTGCACGGCGAGCGATTTCCGACATCCGCGCACCGTCAAAACCATGCGCGACAAATATCGCGCGCGCGGCATTCAGGATCGCCTGTTCCTTGCGCTCGATTTTGGCGCGCCGGGTTTCCGCAATATCTGCTTTAGTAGCCAACAGATCATTCCTTATTGAGCTTGACTCGAAAATACCGAATGCTATTCAATTAGCCATAGGAGAGTCGGTGTGTCAAATGACAAGATCATCCGGATTGGCGGGGCCAGTGGTTTCTGGGGTGAAGCCGACATGGCTGTGCCGCAGTTTCTGGCCGCTGCCCAAAACGGACAGCCTCTCGACTATATCGTGTTCGACTATCTGGCAGAAATCACCATGTCGATCATGGCGCGCGCGCGGGCGAAAAATCCTGCATTGGGCTATGCCACCGATTTTGTCTCTGCGGTGATAAAGCCCCATATCGCGGCGATTGCTAAGCAGAACATCAAGCTGATTTCAAACGCAGGCGGCACCAATCCGGTGGCCTGTGCAGCGGCGGTGCGCGCGATAATTGCGGAAGCAGGACTGGACCTGAAAGTCGCAGTGGTAACGGGCGATGACCTGACCGCCCGTGCGGCGAAATTTGCAGGCCGGCACGAGATGTTTTCCGGCGAGCCATTCCCCGCACCCGACACTATCGCCAGCATCAATGCCTATCTAGGAGCCTTCCCGATTGCGGCAGCGCTTGACCGGGGCGCGGATATTGTCATCACCGGCCGCTGCGTGGACAGCGCCGTGACATTGGGCGCGTGCATCCATGAATTTGGCTGGAGCGGCGATGACCTGGACCGCCTTGCCGGGGGCAGCCTTGCCGGGCACATATTGGAATGCGGGCCGCAAGCAACCGGCGGCAATTTCACTGACTGGGAAAACATCGCGGACGGGATGGACAATGTTGGCTATCCGATTGCCGGGATTGCGAGCGACGGCAGCTTCATAGTTACCAAGCCAGAGGGCACGGGCGGCATCGTCAATATCGGCACGGTCGGGGAGCAGATGCTCTACGAGATCGGTGACCCGCAGGCCTATATATTGCCTGATGTGATCTGTGATTTCAGCGCAGTGGAATTGCAGCAGGTCGGCGAAAACCGCGTGGCGGTTTCCGGTGCCACCGGTCAGGCTGCTCCTGATAGTTACAAGGCCAGCGCGACTTATTCGGATGGCTGGAAACTGGTCGCGCCCTTTTTCTTCGTCGGAATGGATGCCCGGAAAAAGGCGGAGAGCTTTGCGGCCAATGCCCTGAAACGCACGCGCGCTAAATTGCGGGCTTCCAATGCCGGTGATTTTGACGATGTCTTGATCGAGACTTTGGGCGATGACAGCCATTATGGTGCCTTTTCGCAAAGTTTAGATACCCGCGAAGTCGTCCTTAAAATCGGAGTCAAACACCGTGATCCGAAGGCGGCCATGCTGCTTCTGAAAGAAGCGACCGGAATGGGGCTGGCCAGCCCGCCCGGACTGGCGCTGTTTGCTGGCGGGCGACCAAAGCCTTCGCCCGTGGTGCGGCTATTTTCGTTGCTGGTCCCGAAATCACAAATATCGGTTTCGGTAGCAGTGGACGATGAAATCCAGCCCTTTTCCGAAGCGCCCGGAACAGCTTTTGATTCAGCTTCCCTCCGACGCCCTGCCCCGCCCGTTTTGCCTGAAAACGATGACGCCATGACAGAAGTCCCGCTGGTCCAGCTTGCCTGGGGCCGGTCGGGGGACAAGGGCGACAAGTCCAATATCGGCATATTACCCCGCCACAAGGATTTTGCGCCGTGGATCTGGGATGCGCTAAGCGAAGACATGGTGCGCGAACGCTTTGCCCATTTTCTTGCCCGCCCCGATGACCCTGCCAGCATCGAGCGTTTCTATCTGCCCGGCACCGGCGCGATTAACTTTCTGCTCCATGACATATTGGGCGGCGGCGGGGTTGCTTCGATGCGTAATGACCCACAGGGTAAGAGCTATGCCCAGATCCTGCTCGCCGCTCCTGTTTCCATCCCGCAATCGCTTTTGACCTTACACCCTGAACCCAAGGCGCTCTGATCATGCCCCAGTTTAAATCGAAAATCTCCACCGGCACCGAAAGCTTTGCCCAGAACCGTCAGGATATGCTGGCGCTGATCGAGCAGCTACGCAATTTGGAACAACGCGCAATTGCCGCATCGGAGAAACGCCGCCCGACATTTGAAAAGCGCGGGCAGCTTACCCCGCATGAACGGTTGATGCGGCTGCTGGACCCCGGCATGCCGTTTTTGCGGCTCTATAACATGGCCAATTATCTGCTGGAGGATGACAATCCCGAAACTAGCATCCCCGGCGGCAGCGTCATTCTGGGCATAGGATTTATCAAGGGCGTGCGCTGCATGATCTGGGTCGATGATAGCGGAATCCGCGCCGGCGCGGCAACCGCCGGGGGCTGGGACGCCAGCAAGGGCGCACAAAAAATGGCGCAGGAGTTAAAGCTCCCCTTCATCCATCTGGTCGAAAGCGCAGGGGCGAACCTGATGGAATATAAGGTTGAGCTTTGGGCCCATGGCGGAATGCTGTTCCGCAACCTTGCGTGGCTCAGCGCGGCGGGCATCCCGACAATGGTGGTGCTGCACGGCCCATCAACGGCGGGCGGTGCGTATATGCCGGGCATGTCCGATTATGTGATCGGCGTGCGCGATAACGGCATGGCGGCACTAGGCGGAGCGGCGCTAGTCCATGCCGCAACCGGCGAAGTTGCGGATGACCGCGAACTGGGCGGCACCGAAATGCACGCCAGCACGACCGGAACCATCGAATATCTCGCCGATGACGATGCACACGGCATTGAAATTGCGCGCGACACTATGGGGCGGCTGGACTGGAACAAGAATACCACGCCCATCCGGCGCAATGATTATGAAGAACCGCTCTATGATATAGACGAAATCGCCGGGATCGTGCCCATCGATTACACCATCCCCTATGACGTGCGCGAAATTGCCGCGCGGATTGTCGATGGTTCGGATTTTGAGGAGTTCAAAAGCCGCTATGGCCCCGGAACCGTCTGTATGCAGGCCAGCATCATGGGCCATTCGGTCGGCCTGATCGGCAATAACGGCCCGTTCGATCCGGAAGCGGCGGCCAAGGCCACCCATTTTTTTCAGCTATGTGACCAGTCCGAACTGCCGATCATCTTCCTGAACAACACCACCGGCTATATTGTCGGCACCGAGTCCGAGCATAAGGGGATGATCAAACTCGGCAGCAAAATGATTCAGGCGGTGTCCAATGTCCGCGTGCCGAAACTGGCGCTCTATATCGGGGCAAGTTTTGGCGCAGGCAATTACGGGATGAGCGGTGTCGCCTTTGAACCGGATTTTCTATTTTCATGGCCCAATGCAAAAACCGGCGTGATGGCGGGAGCCTCTGCTGCCAATACAATGAGCCATGTTGCGCGGGTGCAGGCGCAGCGCAAAGGTGAGGAACCCGACGAAGAAGCCATTACGAAGCAGAACCAGCGCATCCGGGATATTTTCGAGTATCAGGAAAGTGCATTCTTCACATCCGGCCGTGTGCTTGACCATGGTGTGATTGACCCGCGCGACACGCGAAAGGTGCTGGGCTTTGCACTGGAAACCATTTTCGAAGCGAAGAACCGCACCCTTCACCCCAATGCTTTCGGAGTAGCGCGGATATGACAAATCTCCCCGACACCAAGACACTGGAGCTTGATCTACATCAGGGCTGGCTCACCATCTGGCTCAACCAGCCGGATAATCGCAACGCCTTGAGCGACGCATTGGTGGCAGATCTGGCCGCTGTGTTAAAAGGCGTTCGTGACGATCGCACGGTTCGCGGCATCACCCTGCGCGGGCGCGGCGGTGTGTTTTGTGCCGGTGCCGATCTGAAAAATTTCAAAGAAAATTTTCAGGGCGCCAATGCAGGGAGCGGCAATCGTGAGGCCACGATTACAATGTCGATAGGCGCCGCCGAGATATTCGACCTGGTCAATACCGCCCCCCAAGTCGTGATCGTCCTGATCGAGGGAGCGGCAATGGCGGGCGGCTTTGGCCTGTCTTGCTGCGCCGATGTCGTCATCTGCGAATCCGGTGCGCGCTTTGCCATGACGGAAACCGCGATCGGCGTGACTCCGGCGCAAATCTCTCCCTTTGTGATTCAGAAGCTCGGCTATGCCACGGGCCGCCGGTTGATGCTGACCGCTGC
>JADMKQ010000080.1 GCA_015478735.1 Sphingorhabdus sp.
TGGCACCTCGATGTCGGCTCATCACATCCTGGGGCTGGAGCAGGTCCCAAGGGTTTGGCTGTTCGCCAATTAAAGTGGTACGTGAGCTGGGTTCAGAACGTCGCGAGACAGTTTGGTCCCTATCTGCCGTGGGCGTCGATAATTGAAAGGAGTTGACCCTAGTACGAGAGGACCGGGTTGAACATACCTCTGGTGTACCAGTCATGCCGCCAGGCGTGCTGCTGGGTAGCTATGTATGGACGGGATAACCGCTGAAAGCATCTAAGCGGGAAGCCTCCCTTAAGATAAGTTATCATAGAGTCGTGGAAGACCACCACGTTGATAGGCTGGGTGTGGAAGTGCAGTAATGCATGAAGCTAACCAGTCCTAATTACTCAATTCGCGCTTGTAGAATCCCGCCATCAACAACAATGTTGGATCATTTTCAACTTGTCGTAGATGCTGGACATTATAAGCTCAGCCCACGGTAATATGTGCATGGATTTTAAACATCATGCATATCTTACCAACGATATATCGATTAAAAGACCCGTAATTACAGCTTATGCGCTTGCTTCATTGCTTGGTGGCCATAGCGTCTGTGCCCCACCCGATCCCATCTCGAACTCGGCCGTGAAACCAGACTGCGCCGATGGTACTTTGTCTCAAGGCACGGAAGAGTAGGTCGTCGCCAGGCATTGCAGCAGGCGCATGAAGATGTAGTTACGAGAAATAACCCATTCACTTTTTCAAAAAGCGGCCTGTCCCTGTATGGGCCGGCCGCTTTTTTATTTTTAGGCACTGCTGAAATGCAGTTTCCTTCGGTAGCGCGGGATGGAGCAGTCCGGTAGCTCGTCAGGCTCATAACCTGAAGGTCGTAGGTTCAAATCCTACTCCCGCAACCAAAATAATGCCGCTAGCCCAATGGGTTGGCGGCTTTTTTTGTATCTGCAGATGTTTCGTTTTGAATATTGTTCGGTCGGATTTCCGAGTTAGCCTGCGCAGCGTGAAGCTATCTCGCCGGAACACCCATATTGTCCGAAGCAAATCACGCCTCTGCGCTTCCAAAAGAATAGGCATCCATACGTAATACTCCGTAAGTTGAGCTGGTGTGCAGCCGTTTGACTTGCGGGTCGGGGCCAGCTGCGCCGAGGGCTACGAACAAGGGTAACAAATGTTCCTCGGTCGGATGATTGCGCTGTGCGTGCGGGGCTAAATCGCGGTAAGAAATCAGGTCCTCAAGATTTCCCTCGACTAGAGTCTTGTCAAACCATCTGGCAAATTGGCTGACCCAGTCGGGTTCCTCCTGCCCGGCATAGTTTCGCCAGCTTGACAGATCATGCGTGAAACTACCGCTGGCGATGATCAGTATGTCTTCCTTGGTGAGCGGGTGAAGCGCGCGGCCGAGGTCTACATGATGCTGCGGCCCCAGGTCCGTTTGCACCGAGAGCTGAACCACCGGAATATCAGCATCCGGCCAGGCCAGCATCAAGGGAACCCATGCGCCATGGTCAAGGCCGCGCTGATTATCAGTGGTGGATGCTATTCCCGCCTCATCCAAAAGCCCGGTGACCCGCTTCGCAAGTTCCGGATTTCCCGGTGCGGGATAGGTTAGCTCATATAGCTCCGGCGGAAAACCACGAAAATCGTGGATTGTATCATTCCGTTCGACTGAATTGACCGTGGGTATCCGGGTTTCCCAATGCGCCGATATAATTACAATCGCTCGTGGGCGCGGCATCATATCGGAAAGCTGCTCAAGAAAATCCCGTGCAGGAACGTCCTCGAACGGCAATGTGGGTGCGCCGTGAGAGACAAATATCGGGTTCAACACCGTCAATCCGCCTAGCTGTGCCGCTTCACCCAATCAACGAAACGGTCAACCCAGCCTTGCAGGAATTTGCGGCTGTCGGGGCCGATATTGCCGTCGTCATCAAACAGGCCAGGTTTCACCTGTATGAAAGCTTCCGGCTGTCCGAGCGTTGGCATATCGAGATAGGCGAGGATATTGCGAAGATTCTGCTGTGCAATGGCGGTGCCAATGGCTCCGATTGAAACGCCGATGACACCCGCAGGCTTCCCGGCCCATGCGCTTTCGCCATAAGGGCGCGATGCGTGGTCGATAGCATTTTTCAACACGCCCGGAATCGAGCGGTTATATTCAGGGGTGACAAACATGACGCCGTCCGCGGCAGAGATTTCCGACTTTAAGCGTTTCACAGATTCTGCCTGATTATCGTCGTCATCCTGATTATAAAGCGGCAGGTCGCCTATTTCGAGAAAGTTGAAATCTATGTCGTCGGGCGCCAGTTTGGTTAGGGCCTTGGCAAGGGCCTTGTTATATGATTCGGCGCGAAGGCTTCCGGCTATGACAGCGATTTTCATATCTAAATCCTTTCCTAATCCATCGTTCGTCCCGCGTTGAAACCGTCAAACAGACTCGCCGCCTAACGCTCCGCACCCCCGAGGGAGCTTATAGCAAGTGCTGCGACTCTCCAAATCTTCTACGGACTGGTGCAGCGGGGATGAGCGGAAAGGAAGGGCAGCCTATCCCATAACCAATTTAACCGGCATCGTTCTCATTGCCAGCAGTGCGCGATTCCGGCGGGACATCCTTGCGCGCGGCATCGCGGTCACGGTAAAGTGCTGCGCGGCCAAGCAACATTAGACCCACCGGCGTTGTAATCGTCAGGAACACGGCAATCAATATCTCGTGCAGGACGGGACGGGATTGCAAAACCGAGAAACAGACAATTGACGCGATGAGGATACAACCGGCGCCCAAAGTCGCGCCCAATGTCGGAGCGTGAACGCGCTGGTAAAAATTATTGAGCCTGATCATGCCGATTGAGCCGATAAGCGTGATGATCGCCCCGGCAAGAACCAGAAATGCTGTGATCAAGGCCGCCCAGGCTGGAAGTTCGGGAGCGTCGATCATTCTATCACCTCTCCGCGCATAAGGAATTTGGATAGGGCGACCGTGCTGGTGAAGCCCAATATGCCGATGACCAGGGAGGATTCGAAATAGAGCGTCCGCCCCGTCTGTATGCCATAGGTCAGCAAAATGAGCATCGCGTTTACATAGAGCGTATCGAGGCCAAGCACGCGGTCCTGCGCGCGCGGGCCGTATAGCAGCCGCCACATCGCGCATAGCATAGCCAGGCCGAGCAAAATCTGCGCGGTGGTAATGGCCCAGGCGAGGAGGAGTGTCGTCATTCGAATATGTCCATCAGCAATATTTCATAGCGCCCCTTGATCAGGTTTACCCAATATCCTTCGTCAACAAGATCAAGAACGTGGACCATTAGGGTGTTGCGGCCCGGATCATATTGCATCCACAAGGTGCCTGGAGTGGCGGTGATGATCGTGGCGAGCACGGACAAGCCGTATCGGCTCGTCATATCCAGCGGTAAGGTGATAAACCCTGACCCTATCCGGGAGCGTCCGGGTGACGTGATGATTTTCCCCACTGCAAGGTTTGAGCGGAAAATATCGTAAAACACCACCCCCGCCAGTTTGAATATCGCGGGCGAGAAGCGGATCTTGACCGGCTCTGGCTGAAGCGCGGAAAGCCCTTGTAAGGCCAGAAAGGAAACGACACCGCCCAGCAGGATATGGCCGAGAGAAAACGACTGGTTAAGCAGCAGCCACATGATCAGCAAGGCGCACCACATGAGCGGATAAGGGAAGATCCGCTTCATGGCTGCGTGCTCGACGGAGTTTTCATCGTCGCCTCGATATACAGGTTTTTCTGGCCAATCGCTCTGACCGCATCCTCCATATAGCGCATCGTCGGGCCGGCAAAGATCATCAGGCCAAGACAGACCGAAAGCAGAAAGGCAATAGGTGCCGCCTCGACAATGCTCAGGCTGGGGGAGTTCTCGGTCGGGCTCCAGATAAGCTCGATCCCGGCGCGGGTGGTTGCGATCAGCACGGCCAGTCCGGAAATGATGATGAGGGAAATAAAGACCCAGCTGGCCGCGGTAATGGCTTGTCCTTCGCCCAGCAGGCCGCTGATGATCGCGAACTTGGCAATGAAGCCCGATAGCGGCGGCAATCCGGCGATCAGCAACGCGCAAAATGCCAGACCTACGCCCAAAATGGCTATTGTCGCGGGGATGACGACGCCAATTTCATCTTCCTGTCCGTCTTCATAATAGGCGAGATATTCATCCTCGAACACCGGCTCCGGCGCGGGGGCAGGCTCGTCAAAATCGTGGTGGCGCTCGATAGGCTCGATCAACAGGTAGAGCGCGGCGATCCCCAGTGTCGAGCTGACCAGATAGAATAGTGCGCCGGTCAATACCGGGATATTCGCCATGCCGATCGCGGCCAGCAACGTGCCGGTGGACATGATGATCGAATAGCCGGCAAATATCGTCAGGCGCCGCGCCGCAAGCACGCCGACGATGCCATAGACAAGCGTCGCAATGCCCCCGGCATAGAGCCAGTCATCGGCAAAGTGGGCCGCAGTTCCGGACTCGTCGCCGAAAAGCAGGCTGGTCAGGCGAAGGACGATATAGATACCGACCTTGCTGAGAATCGCGAAAAGAGCGGCCACCGGCATCACG
>JADMKQ010000081.1 GCA_015478735.1 Sphingorhabdus sp.
ATAGATCATCGCAGGCGGAGCGTTGCTCAATTCGGCCAGCAGATAGGGATAATCCGGATCACCGAGAAACAGATATTGCGCTCCGAGCTTTGCGGTCTGCTCCATCTCCCGCTGTACAGCATCCGCGCTTGCTATCTTTGGCGCCCTGCCGCCGCCTCGCGCAGCCAGTTCGGGGAGCATCTCCAGGGCTTTTCCGGCGGAGCCATAGCGGCGGACAAGCTGCACATAGCTGACCGGGCCGACATTCGCGGATCGTATCAATCTCAGCCGGTTAAACTTTTCATTCATGTTTCGGGCCGTTTAACGGTTAATCAGGATGCGCCGACTTTGGGTTCCTCACCTGCCATCAGCCGCGAGAGATTAGCGCGATGTTTCCAGATTACAAGCAAGGCAAAACCGGCAAGCATCAGGATCGATGGATAGCCGCCCAATATGGCCGCAGCGACCGGCACGGATATAGAAGCCAACATCCCCGCAACCGAAGAATAGCGAAATAATGCCAGAACGATGAGCCAGGTGACCGCGAATATAAGGCCAAGCAGCGGGGCCAGCGCAACCACGATGCCAAGCAAGGTCGCGACGCCTTTGCCGCCCTTGAACTTTAGCCAGACCGGATAGAGATGCCCCAGAAACGCGCCCATCCCCGCTATAACGCCCAGCCTTTCATCAATGCTCGACGCGATCAGGACGGCTACGGCCCCTTTGCCGACATCCAGCAACAAAGTGAGAGCGGCGATCTTTTTGTTCCCGGTCCGCAGAACATTGGTAGCGCCGATATTTCCCGACCCGATTTCGCGCAGATCACCGCCGCCGGTAAGCCGCGTCAACACTAGGCCGAACGGTATTGACCCCAGCATATAGCCGAAGAAAATAGCCAGAATTGGTTCAATCCATGTGGATTGCATCATGCAGGTTCCCCTGTTGGATATGGCGTTGGATATGGCGTTGGATATGGTGGGGGCTATCCCTAACTTCCTCTTTGGGCAAGGCTTTTGGTTATAAAATCAAACGCGGCCAACACATGTCCGGTTCCGCCAAGGCGCTTGATGAACCCGTATCGCTTAACTAAAGAACCAGTGATGACAGGCAATTACCCAGACACAACCGGCCCGCTTTTATTCTTTGACACTGGCGTTGGTGGATTGTCCATCTTGCGCGAAGCCCAGCGATTATTGCCCACAGCCCCCGTTGTTTACGCCGCCGATTATGCTGGCATGCCTTATGGCACAAAAACAGAAGCCGAGCTTTCCACCCGCATCCCCTTATTGCTGGGACGACTTGTGGAGCGTTACAAACCGCAACTGGTGACAATAGCGTGCAATACGGCGTCCACCATCGCGCTTGATGTCGTCCGCTCGGTATTGGATATTCCGGTCGTCGGCACGGTTCCCGCGGTCAAGCCAGCCAGCCTGATGACCAAAACCGGCGTTGTCGGCCTGCTCGGCACAACGGCCACTATTCGCCAGCCTTATGTCGATCGTCTGGCGGGTGAATTTGCCGCCGACAAGAAACTGCTGCGCTTTGGTGCCCCTGAACTGGTCCACGCAGCAGAAGCCAAGTTGCGCGGAGAAGAGCCTGACCCAGAAGCCATTACCGCGGCCGTAAAAGGCTTGACCGATCAGGAGCATGGCGACGAGATTGATACGGTCATCCTCGCCTGCACGCATTTTCCTTTGGTGCAAGCGGAGTTGCAGAAATCATTCCCCCGGCCCGTCCAGTTTATCGACGGCGCACAAGGGATCGCAAGGCGTATTGCATATCTGACCAATGATATTATATGGCCGGAAACAGTGCGTTCCGGTATTTTTGTGACCACGGGTTCGCTGGATGCGCTTGCGCCTTACCGCAAGGCATTTCAGGAATTCGGGCTGGAAAAGTTCGAAGCTCTGTAGCGCGCTTTCTGGTCCGGTTCTTATTGAGAATGGTTCTCGCTGGATATTAGGCAAAAAGGTCGTTATTGGCCATTTACGCGACCTAGGCTTCGAATATGAATAAACAGGAATTGGTGAAAAGTGGATTACGATAAGGCTTTTTCTCAAGCGATTGACCGTCTTCACAGCGAAGGGCGATATCGGGTTTTCATCGATATATTGCGGAACAAGGGAAGCTTCCCTAACGCACGCTGTTTTGCCCATCATAACGGGCCAAAGCCTGTCACGGTCTGGTGTTCCAATGACTATCTCGCCATGGGCCAGCATCCCGATGTGATCGCGGCGATGGAAGAAGCTCTGCACGACGTGGGCGCCGGTTCAGGCGGAACCCGCAATATTGGCGGCAACACGCATTATCATATCCAGCTGGAAAGCGAACTGGCCGATCTGCACGGTAAATCCGGCGCATTGCTGTTCACTTCCGGCTATGTTTCCAACGAAGCGACGCTTTCCACGCTGACGAAAATCTTGCCCGGCTGCATTATTTTCTCGGACGAGCTGAACCATGCCTCGATGATTGCAGGCATCAAGAATAGCGGCTGCGAAAAACGTGTTTTCCGGCATAATGATCTGGAGCATCTTGAAGAATTACTGGCCGCTGCTGATCCCGATTTACCAAAGCTGATCGCTTTCGAGAGTATTTACTCCATGGACGGCGATGTGGCTCCGCTTCACGCCATTTGTGACCTTGCCGATAAATATAATGCCCTGACCTATTGTGACGAAGTCCACGCGGTTGGCATGTATGGCAATCGCGGCGGCGGTATTTCGGAGCGTGATGAAGCGGCAAGCCGTATCACCATCATCGAAGGCACTTTGGCAAAAGCCATCGGCGTCATGGGCGGCTATATTACCGCGGACCAGAAAATCATCGACGTGATCCGCTCCTATGCACCCGGGTTCATTTTTACCACTAGCCTGTCTCCCGTTCTTGTTGCCGGAGCCTTGGCCAGTGTGCGTCACCTGAAAAAATCCAACGTAGAACGCGATGGTCAGCAGGCAGCAGCCCAGTTGCTGAAAGATATGTTCTCTGACGCTGGCTTGCCCGTCATGGACTCCACCACCCACATCGTTCCGCTGCTGGTTGGTGATCCCGTGAAGGCCAAGAAGATCAGCGACATATTGCTGGCCGAATATGGCGTCTATGTGCAGCCGATCAACTATCCGACCGTCCCGCGCGGTCTGGAGCGTTTGCGCTTCACGCCGGGGCCTGTTCATAGCGAGCAGATGATGGCTGACCTTACCAAGGCGCTGGTTGAAATATGGAGCCGGATGGAACTGCAACTCGCAGCCTGATAACTACAGACTGATAGCCTCCTAATTTTTCGCCTGTCCTACATGGTGCCGGCTATGCTAACGCCTTGTCCGGCTCTGTCTCAATCCTGAATATCATCTGTGTCCGGCTTTTCGGTGCATGGGGCGATTTGTTGGAAATTGTCCAACATAGCTCCAGAACAGGATTTGGCGGAAATGCGCGGTTCCTTGGTGTGAACTTTGTGAACTTTAGATTTTACGCACCGATTATTTCCGCAAAGCGTTTGCGGTCAATATTCCCGCCCGAAAGTGTAATGGCCGTCCGGTCTGTGACAGGCACATAGCCCGCCAGCACGGCCGCCAGCGCGACCGCTCCGCCCGGTTCAACCACCACATGCAACCGCTCAAACGCGACGCGCATCGCATCATGAACCTGTGCTGCCGACACTGCCACACCCTTTGCATGTCGCGCTTTCAAAATGTCGAAGGTCAGCGGAGAGACGATAAGCGTCTGCAGGGCATCACAATCGGTAGCGGGCGGATTATCCTGAACCGGAGTGATCGCACCGCTTTCCAGCGAGCGCTTCATATCGTCCCACCCTTCCGGCTCCACGACTATAATATCCGCCTGCGGATTGGCCAAAGCTATGCCCGATGCCAGCCCGCCGCCGCCGCAACAGACAATCAGTTGATCTGGCGGAGAACCTGTCAGGGCGATCATCTGGTCCCGGATTTCGATGCCGGCGCTGCCCTGCCCCTCGACAATCCACGGATCATCAAAACTTGGCACAACCACACCGCCATTTTTCCCGGCCACTTCAGCAGCCAGTTTTTCGCGCGATTCTTTCATCCGGTCATAGGTAATGACCTCGGCGCCCAGCTTCTTGGTATTTTCCAGTTTGGCCGCTGGTGCATCGCCCGGCATGATTATGGTCGCCTTGATCCCAAGCTGCCGCGCTGCCCACGCAACGCCCTGTGCGTGATTACCGCTGGAAAAGGCCACCACACCGCGTTTGCGTTGATTTTCATCCAGATCGGTTAAACGATGCCACCCACCGCGTATCTTGAAAGCGCCTATGGGTTGAAGACATTCCGCTTTGCACCATATAGTCTTTCCGTCGATAGTAAGCGGCAACAAAGGCGTTCGGGGTAAAATACCGGCGATTTTTTCCGCCGCGCGTTCGACGCCCGCCAAAGTCGGTTTCCTCGCAGGGTCCAAAAGTAATTGCTCTGCCATGGCGTGCTTCTATATGCGGGTAGGTGATTCCTCTAGCAAAATGAGTAAGCATTATGAGCA
>JADMKQ010000082.1 GCA_015478735.1 Sphingorhabdus sp.
CCCCACAGACCAAAGCAACCATATAATGATCCAGATGATAGAGGGTAGGTTCAAACGAAACCTACTTTTGGAATATTGCTTTGCTATCATGGTGATATCCGCATCATTACTAATATTGCGATTTAGGCGTCCTTCTTTGGCAGGCCGCTGGCAGTCATTTGACTAGAAATTATGCAATCCATTTCATGCTAACTTTGTTGCCCGTCACCTAAACACGCCCAATTTGCGCGTCGCGTAAACTACGAAAAAGCTGACAAACACTGCCACTCCTTTTCCAACAACCGGCAATATACCCAAAGCGGTCATCCAGCTCACAATACTTACCGTAATCCCAAGCCCCAATATGGCGGTCGCAATAAATCCTATGCGTTGCAGGTGGAGCGCTACGCCCTGTCTGGCTTTGCCGGGGAAGACGAAGCTTGAGGAGATGAGCCAGTGCACGATGATTCCTGCGCTATAGCCAGCAGCAGAGGACCAACCGGGGTCGAATGCAAAGGCGACCAGCACCATGAATAAAGCAACATCGAAAGCCAGGCTGACGATGCTGGCCAACAAATAGCGCGTGATTGAAAAACGGTTCAGCACCGCCAGCGGGCCGGGCAGATTTCCTGCCCAGACTCCGGTGGCCGACCGCCTGTCCTGACCGCTGCGCTCCATGTAGCTGTTACGCCGCCTTGGACGGCCGATCGACCGGCGCATCTTCCGGCGCGTCCGTATCGACCCGCACCGGCACATCGCGCATGCTGTTCAGCGCGGCGGCACGGTCTTCGCTGATTGTGGATGCGATTACGCTTTGCGCGCCCTCGTCACCCGCTTCGTGATATTCGGCGTCTTCGTTGACATTCCACACATTCCACTTGCGCGAACCGGCCTCGATATTTTCCACTGTCAGCATCGCCGTCATCATCGCGTGGTCCTGATTATTATAGCGGTGCATGCCGTTGCGGCCCACCATGTGCAGGGTCGGGAAACGGGTTTCCAGATCATCGCGCATAGACGCCACATTCATTTCATAGCTGTCATCATAGACCGGATAGGCTTTTTCCTGGCGCACAACCGCGCCGCCGACCACGTCTTCCGGTTTACAAAGGCCAAGGATTGCCATTTCCTTTTTGGCCAGTTCGATCAGATTATCGTCGCTTGACGACCACAAGCCATCATTTTCAAAACAGAAATATTCCAGACCAACACATGCAATCGACGCATCGGGAACCATTTCCGGCGACCAGCTGCGGAAGTTCTGCACGCGGCCCACCTGAACCCGGTCATCATGGATATAGATCCAGTTATCGGGAAACAGATCTTCGGATTTAACCATCAATGCCACGGTCAGGAAATCGCGGTAATTCAGGTCCTGCGCTTCTGGTAGAGAACTGGGCAGCGGATGAATACGGCTGGCCAGCTCCCGCATCGGAGCGGAACTGATGACATGTTTGGCGTTGATTACGGTTTCACCCGTTTGTGTAGAAGCAGATACTCGCCAGTTACCGTCTGCATCCTGCGCCAGTTGTTTGAGGCTGTGCCCCATCATGACGTCATTCCCTTTGGAACGAACGAAATCGCGCGCCGCGTCCCACATCATGCCAGGGCCAAGGCGAGGATAGCGGAATGTCTCGAGCAAGGTTTTTGTCGCCATGCCGTCATTAGGTTTTTTGTTAAGGCCAAGCGAACGTTTCAACCCGTCCACAACCGCGCCCCAAAGGCTAAGCCCCTTGATCCGCTGCGCGGCCCAGTCGGCTGACATCTCGTCGCACGGCATGCCCCAGACTTTCTCGGTATAGGTTTTGAAAAAGATGGAATAAAGCTTCCAGCCAAACTGGTTGACTGTCCAGTCTTCAAAACTTTTCACATTCTTGTTCGGGAAGACTTTAGCCTTGGCATAGCTTGCCATGCACAAGGTCGAGCGCCAGACGCCCAGATTCCACAAGGCTTCAAAAGCGCGTAGCGGGTAGCTGTAAAACTTGCCTTCATAATAGATCCGGCTCATCCGGGGTCGCTGGATAAAATCATCGGGAAGGATTTCATTCCACAGATCGACCACTTCTTTTGATTTCGAGAAAAACCGGTGTCCGCCGATGTCGAAGCGAAAGCCTTCATATTCAACGGTCCGGCTAATCCCGCCGACATAGACAGGGTCTTTCTCGATAACCGTGACAGAATAGCCTTTTTTGCTGAGCAAATAAGCGGCGGTCAGACCCGCCGGACCTGCGCCGATAATAGCCACATCTACAAGTTTGCCCGCTTCCGCCATAAAATTTGCCCCCGTTCAAATGGCCATTCAAGATCAGGACACTTGAATATGGCCGGTCCTTTTTCAGAATAGGGCATGAACGAAATTGGTTAGCGGATAGTTAAGGAACGGAAATAGTGGCTTATTTTAGTTGCTCCTGACCGCTATATGTTGGTAAATGCGCCCATGCGACAGCCGAAGATAATCACGACGTTACGGGATTATTCCGTATCTCTGTTCCTTGCCGACCTTATGGCCGGAATAACCGTTGCGATGGTTGCCTTGCCGCTGAGCATTGCCATTGCCATTGCTTCCGGTGCGGATCCGTCCACCGGCATTATCACTGCCATCATCGGCGGTTTCTTCATCTCCGCGCTTGGCGGTAGCCGGGTGCAAATTGGCGGGCCGACGGGCGCTTTCATCGTCGTTGTGTTCAGTGTCATTGCCGAACATGGCTATGACGGGCTGGTGCTGGCGACCATGATGGCGGGTATATTCCTGATAATCGGCGGTTATTTCAGGTTAGGAAGCCTGATTTCTTATGTCCCCGAAGCGGTGGTGAGCGGGTTTACCATCGGCATAGCCATCATTATCGCGACCAGCCAGCTTAGTGACTTTACCGGCCTGACGGTTGAGAATCTTCCGGCGGATTTCCTTGAGAAAATCCCTGTTCTCTGGGAAGCGCGGGAAAGTTTTAACGGCTCGGCCCTGCTGATTGCCATCATTACGCTTGTTTTAATCGTTGGCCTCCGCAAGTTGTTTCCGCGCTTGCCGGGTTTGATCGTTGCCGTGGCTTTCGGTTCTTTTCTTGCGGTATATATGGTCATGCCCGTAGACACGATCCATTCGCGTTTCGGGGATTTACCCAACCATCTGCCCGCTATGAAGCTGCCGGAAATTACCACCGCACGCCTGATTGAGCTTTTCCCGTCCGCATTGGTGATTGCCTTCCTGGCCGGGGTGGAATCCTTGCTGTCCGCCATTGTTGCAGACCGGATGATCGAAGGGAAGCACCGCCCCAATGCCGAAGTTACGGCGCAGGGCGTTGCCAATATCGCTTCCTCCTTATTCGGTGGCCTGCCTGCAACCGGGGCTATTGCCCGCACCGCAACCAATATCAAAGCCGGGGGTAAAACCCCTGTCGCGGGCATCGTTCATGCGTTTGTCATTCTGATCGTAATGGTCGTCGCGGCGCCGCTGGCCGGTTATCTTGCTATGCCCGCGCTTGCAGCTTTACTGGTCATCACCGCCTGGAATATGAGCGAACCGCATAAATGGAAAAGCTATTTATCCTTGCCCGGGTCAGACAAGATGCTGCTGGTCACGACATTGATACTGACGGTTCTGGTTGACTTGACAGTCGCAATCGGTGTGGGGGTTGCCATGGGCCTTGCCATCAAATTGCGTGACCGCAACGGCGGGCCAGAGGAATGGCACACCCCCGAAAGATAGGTTGGGGGCTGTTGCTGCTAAGGATCAATCGCCAACTATCAAATCCTCCGGCAAGATGGGTTCGCTCAATAATCGTTCCATTGCTTTCCAGCGCCAGACGGGGGCCGTGCCCTGCGCCTCAATCCAGTGCTGCACCATGTCCTGACCAAGGCCATAGTTGATGACATAGCTGCGATACTGGTCGTTGAAGTCGAGCAATTGGCTTGCACGTTCTGCACCGACAAGCTGATATTTACGGGTGAGTTCTATCGCCTGTTCGCGCGGAATCTCTCCGTCCAGATATTGCTGTGCGATGGTGATACGGGCACCGGACAAAGCATCTTTCGCATTTTGCAGCGCCCAATAAGCCTCCGCGCTGTCGGGGTTCAGCCCGGCCAGCGGATAAAGCACATCGCGCTCATATTCCAGCCGCTCCTTGCCCGGAAAGGCCAGCTTTATGCCATAATTTGCTGATCCTTCGGCAATAAGCGATTGGGGTGAATAGAGCGGATAGATTGAATATTCCTGCCATCCCAGGCCGTTGACCAGATTCTTCTCCAGCAGCATGTTATAGACATGATGCCCCGGATAACCTTCATGGCAGCCCAGATCGACGGCGCGCGAGATGCGGATCGGCAGGTCGGTATTTATCTGGATCAGGCTTTGGTAACCGCCCTGATAATAATTATACCCGCTCCAGCTTTTGCCGGTGACAAACTCCATGCGGAAATTTTCGTCTGAAGGCAGATCAAAATAGATTTGCGTGCGCCGCTTGCATTCCGCAATCGCGGTGTCGAACACGGTTTTCAGCCGGTCTTGCGGGATGATATACTGGTCCTCAAACGCTTCCACTCGCGCGGCCAGCGGTCCGCTTCCGGGGACAAGTCTGTCAATTTGTTGCAGCACGCTATCATATTCTGACAGCGGGCGGATTTCGGGAGTGACGCCGAACAGCCCTTTGGCTTCCTGGGCAAAGGGCAAAGTCTCACCGGACAGCATGCTTATGCGGGTGCGCGCCGCTTCGAGCTGTGCCTGAAGAAAGCGTTGGCGGGCGGGCTCTGCGTCTTTGGGAAGCGCGTGGATGCGGTCTTTCAGGCGAACAACTTCTTCGTCCAGCTGGGTCAGGCTTCGTTCCTGCGTCTTGGCAAGCTTGACCCATGTTTCGGGGCCGTAATAAGCATCGACATATCCCGGCTCTTTCTCGCCCATGGCAAGAGTCAGCATGATATAATCGTCGGCAATCTTACTGAGCTGCGACTTTGCTTCTTTTACGGGAGCGTTTACCGGCGCAGTATCGGCTGCGACGGGAGAACCGCCTGACAGCAGCAGCGCCGCAGCAAAGGTTAAGACCGGTTTCACACCGCAGCCTTTAGTTCCTGCTCTTCAACCTCATCGAGCGATTCCAGATGCTTATGCTGCGGAGCAAAGCGCAATATAAGGAAACCGATAACGGCCGACAAAAGCGATCCGCCAAGGACGCCAATCTTTGCTTCCTCGATCAACAGCATGTTGCCGGGGAAAGCGAGCGCGCCGATGAACAGGCTCATCGTGAAACCGATTCCGCACAGCATCGCCACGCCATAAACCTGCAACCAGCTCGCTCCGCCCAGCCGTTCGGCAAAGCCGGTCTTCACAGCCAGCCACACTGCCGCAAAAATCCCGATTTGCTTGCCGAGGAACAGACCAAGCGCAATGCCGATCGGCAATGGTGCCAGAATCTGTTCCATACCAATGCCTTCCAGCGACACGCCGGCATTGGCAAAGCCGAATATCGGCACGATGAAAAAGGCGCTCCACGGCGCGATGGCATGTTCTAGCCGGTGTAGCGTAGACACTTCGGAATCCGGAGCGCCGGGCGTTATAACAATCGGGATAACCATCGCCGCCAGCACACCGGCAATCGTCGCGTGAACACCGGACAGCAACACCGCGTACCACAGCATTGCAGCCAGCAGGAGATAAGCGAGAACAGACCGCACACCGGTTTTGTTCATCGTGTACATGATGCCAAGGATAACGGCCGATGCAAGCAGTGCCGCGCCATTGATTTCGGCGGTATAAACCAGAGCGATAATCGCCACCGCGCCCATATCATCGACGATAGCGACCGTAACCAGAAACAGTTTAAGCGATGTCGGCGCACGCGGGCCAAGCAGTGCCAGCACACCGATGGCAAAGGCAATATCGGTTGCCGCCGGGATCGCCCAGCCATTATAAACTTCGGGAACATCGCGCACGACGAACAGAAAGACCAGAGCGGGAACCAGCATCCCGACACCGGCAGCCAGAACGGGCAACCTGCGCCGCTCCCACGTATTCAGTCGTCCGTCGACAAATTCACGTTTGATCTCAAGCCCGACCAGTAAAAAGAATATCGCCATCAACCCGTCGTTGATCCACAAATGCGGGGTCATCGGCCCCAGCTTTTGCGATAAGACCGGCCCTTCCAGTTCATGAAAGAAATGATGATACATGTCATAAAGCGGGCTGTTCGCGACGATCATCGCCAGCGCCGCAGCTACCATCAGCAAAATACCGCCTGACGCTTCGCTATTCAGAAATTTCCGCAGCGCAGAATCGGAAGTGGAACGTGCTGGTCGCTCAGATGACATAAGGGCCCTTTGATTGTTGGCTTTATTGTTGGCTATGGAGCGTCAATCAATGCGGATGCGAGCCTCTAAAATCAAGGGGTCTATCGGATTTATACAGTCTATGACGCTGAAATTGCCGTTCCGCCGCCGCATCAGAGCCGGTTTACTGCCCGGCCAGATCTGCCAGTTTTTCGCGGTCCTGAATGGTGACTTCGCGTTGGTTTTTCAGGGTAATTAACCCGGATTTTGTCAATTCGCCAAGCTGGCGGCTGACGGTTTCGATGGTTAGTCCCAACAGGTCTGCCATTTGCTGCCTGCCAAAGGGCAATTCGAAATGGTCCAGTGGAGCCTCAGGCGTTCCGCATTGGGTTTCGGACAAACGGTTCGGCATGTTGAGCAGCAAGGTTACCAGCTTTTCCTGCGCCGTTTTACGGCCAAGCAGCAACATCCATTCCCGCGCCCGGTCCAGTTCCGCCAGCGTCCGCTCCAGCATTTTATGCTCTAGCTTGGGATGTTCCTGTGCGAATTTTTCAAATCCGGCGCGCTGGAACGACCGGACCCGGACATCGGTGATCGCCGTGACCGTATAGGGAACCCGCTCGCCAAAAGGTCGTCCAATGAAATCAGCAGGATAGGCAACGCCGACAATCTGTTCGCGCCCGTCGCCCAGCGATGTCGAAAGCTTCATTACGCCTTCCACAACATTGGCGACCACAGAGGCTTCATCCCCTTCCCACATAAGGGTCTGGCCCGCAGGAATGTCCTGCACGCGCCCAATGCGGCGCAGAATCGCCAACTCGGAATCTTCCAAAGCTGAACAAATTGCATGATTTCGAACTGGGCAGTCACCGCAAGCGCTCATGACTCCGCCATAGTTGGAATTATGGGGGCTGTATAGGCCGATAAAGTTAAGCCCGAGAACTTCGGGTTAACTTATTGAACCAAAAGGCCTTCGCTGCCCTCTATTTCCAGTCCCGAAATCTCGGCTTTTCCGATCAATATCTTGAGATATTGCGAAACAGCGCGGCGCCAGCTTGATTCTTCAAGATAATCCGCGATTTTTGACCGGACGGCTTCAAACGGGACCGTCTCACCCGGAATCTTGCGTCCTGCCCTGATTACATGCACGCCGAATCGCGTCTTGACCGGGACAGGGCACATTTGATCCGCTTCCAGATTGAACAAAAATGTCTCGAACTCGTCTACCGTCTGGCCCGGCCCGATCTGCCCCAGATTGCCGCCCTGCTTTCCCGACGGACAGGCCGACAGGGTTTCTGCGAGAGCCGCAAAGCGTTCCGGATGCGCCTTTAACTCCGCAATCGTATCGATAGCGCTCAATTCTGCCTTGGTATAGCGAGCCGGTTCGTCCTGCGGCGCGGAAAACAATATGTGCGATGCTTCCACCAGTGCGGGGCTCTGGAACTGGTCGAGATTCTGTTCATAATAGCGGCGGCAGACCGCATCGTCAGCATGCGGCGTTGTCACTTGCTGTTCGAGCAGAGCCTCAATACGCGCATCGTCCGGTAGCAGGGTCCGGCCTTTTTCATCCTCGATAAGCGGCGCTTCGATAGCCAATCGGTCAGCCTCGGCCAGCAGCACCGTCTTGATCGCCAGCGCGCGCGCCGCTTCCGACCATGCGGCATCCGGATTATCCGACGGATGATTCTGCGCTTCTTCGGCAATCGCCGCTGCCGGGATCTCTACACCGTTGACGGTCAAAACCTGTTCTTGATCTGGTGTCATAGCGCCGCCTTTTTGGATCGGGTAATCTGATATCCGGACCGCCAGACATAGCGGATCGGTGCCGAGAACATGTGCACCAACCGGGTGAACGGAAAAATCAGGAACAAGGTAAGGCCCAGGAATATGTGCAGCTTGTAGATCCAGTGCGCGCTCAAAATATAGCTTGCGGCCAAGGCGTCAAATGTGAAAATCCCTTGCGCCCATGCCATGAACCGGACCATTTCCGCCCCGTCAAGATGCTCCATGGAAATCACAATCGTCGACAGGCCAAGAGCGAGCTGGAGCCACAGAAGCAATATGATCGCCGTGTCGGCAAAATTGGAATTGGCGCGTATCCGCGGGTCAAACAATCGGCGATGCGCGAGCAGGGTCGCCCCTACGAATGAGATGGCACCGGCCACACCACCCACTGCGATTGCCGTAATCTGTTTGAACGGATGGCTGATACCCACCCAGTCGAAAAACTCGATCGGGGTCAGCAGCCCGACGAGATGACCGCCAAAAACGATAAGAACACCAACGTGGAACAGAACCGATCCAGCCATTAACTGGCCTCTGCGCAGGATCTGGCTTGAACTGGAGCGCCAACTATAAGGTTCGCGGTCATAGCGGATAATCGACCCGATCACGAGTACGGTCAACGCAATATAGGGATAGATACCAAACAGGTAACTGTTGATAAACTCAGCCATTATTCGCTCCTCCGTCTGATTTTGCCCCGTCAGCCATAGTGGACAGTTTGGCCGGTATTTCGGCTTGTAAATTGGCAATCATATCGGAAACTTTGGGGCAGCCATCTTCGGGCGATCCGGGGCCAAAGGTCACTTGCTCCGCTTCCCAGATTTCGTCCAGAGCTTCCAGATCATCCGGGTTATCATCCGGTTCCTTGCGCAATGCTGCCAGCACCTTTGCATCAGCAGGCCCCGTTAGCTGGCCAAGCGCCCCCATAACAGCAGCATAGCTGCTATCACGCTTGCCCAGCCTCTCGCCTACAGCGGCGATCACATGTGCCGGATCCTGAAGCAGCTCCAGTGCTTCTTCACACGGCAAAATCGACAGATACTCAAGAAATAGCGGCAGAAAATCCGGCATTTCTATGGAATTTATCTCCAGCCCCTTTGCCTCATACATCGATTTCAGGTCGACCATCGCCTGCCCGCGATCACGGCTTTCACCGTGGACATGCTCAAAAAGGTGCAAGGACAAAGAGCGCGTCCGGTCAAACAACAAGACATAGCGTTCCTGCAAATCCAGCAGGTCGAGCTCCCGATATTCGGTGATCAGCGGCTTTAACTGCTTGATACTGGAGGCGGACAACAAACCCTCGTCTTTCAGCAGCGGCAGAAAGTCCGACACTACTTCCTGTATCTCCGTGGTCGGGTAAGTCAGCAAGGCAGCAAGGATTTTGAACGTCTTTGTCATGTCCGCATCCCTTCTGCAGGCATCGGGATTTTCTTGCGCTTGGGAGAGCCGAACAGGTTGGTTTCGCTCGACCCGCCGGAACAACCATTGCCAAAGGAAAAACCGCACGAGCCGCGCTCGTCAAATGCATCTTCCACTTCTTCGCGGTGGCTGGTTGGGATGACGAAGCGATCTTCATAATTGGCGATCGCCATGATGTGATACATCTCGTCAATTTGCGCAGGAGTCAGCCCGACGCGCTCGGCAACATCGGTCGCGATGACGCCGTCAATCGTCTTGGCGCGCATGTAACTGCGCATTCCGAGCATCCGTTCCAGACACAGCGCAACCGGCTCTTCCTTGCCCGCCGTTAGCAGGTTGGCGAGATAGCGCAGCGGAATCCGCAAAGATCTGACATCCGGCATATCATCCTTGAACGCCATTTTTCCGGCACTTGCAGCCGCGTTAATCGGTGACAATGGCGGCACGTACCAGACCATCGGCAAAGTGCGATATTCGGGGTGCAGCGGAAAAGCGACCTTCCATTCCATCGCCATTTTATAAACCGGCGATTTGCGTGCAGCTTCCAGCCATGCTTCGGGAACGCCGTCTTTACGCGCCTGCTCGATGACTTCCGGATCATTGGGATCAAGGAAAATATCAAGCTGCGCCTGGTAAAGGTCCTGCACATCCTCGGTTGAAGCGGCTTCCTCGATACGGTCGGCATCATAGAGCATCACGCCCAGATAGCGGATACGTCCCACGCAGGTTTCGGAACATACGGTCGGTTGCCCGGCCTCTATCCGAGGATAGCAGAAGGTGCATTTCTCAGATTTTCCGCTGCTCCAGTTGTAGTAGATTTTCTTGTAAGGGCAGCCGGAAACACACATCCGCCAGCCCCGGCATTTTTCCTGATCGATCAGGACAATGCCGTCTTCCTCGCGCTTGTAGATGGAACCGGACGGGCAGGCCGCAACGCAGGTGGGGTTCAGGCAATGCTCGCACAGGCGCGGCAGATACATCATGAAGGTATTTTCGAATTCGCCGTACATTTCCTTTTCGACGCCTTCGAAATTATAGTCCTTGGAGCGTTTGGAGAACTCACCGCCCAGGATTTCTTCCCAGTTTGGTCCCCATTCAATTTTCTCCATCCGCTCACCGGAAATCAGCGAACGCGGGCGAGCCGTTGGGGCAGCCTTCATTTCCGGCGCTGTTTTCAGATGCTCGTAATCAAAGGTGAAAGGCTCGTAATAATCGTCGATTTGCGGCATATCGGGATTGGCGAAAATCTTGGCCAATATCCGCCATTTCCCGCCCATTTTAGGGCGGATACGACCATTGCGTATCCGTTCCCAGCCGCCATTCCATTGCTTCTGGTTTTCCCAGTCCTTGGGATAGCCGATGCCGGGTTTTGTCTCCACATTGTTGAACCAGGCATATTCCATGCCTTCGCGGCTGGTCCACACGTTCTTGCAGGTGACGGAACAGGTGTGGCAACCGATACATTTGTCGAGGTTCAGGACCTTGCCTATTTGTGCACGTACTTTCATTCCGCTGCCTCCGTTCTTTCATAGGGCAAGCGGCTTTCTTCACCATCCAGCCAGTCCACATCCACCATCTTGCGGACGATTACAAACTCGTCACGGTTGGAACCAACCGTGCCGTAATAATTGAAGCCATAGCTCAACTGCGCATAGCCGCCGATCATGTGGGTCGGTTTTAAAACCGTTCGGGTAACGCTGTTATGGATACCGCCGCGCTGTCCGGTAATCTGTGAGCCTGGCACGTTCACGGTCTTTTCCTGTGCGTGGTACATGAACAGCGTGCCTTCTTTCATCCGCTGCGACACAACCACGCGGGCGACAAGGGCACCGTTGCTGTTAAACGCCTCGATCCAGTCATTATCGACCAGACCTGCTTTCGCCGCGTCAATTTCCGACATCCAGACAATCGGACCGCCGCGCGATAGCGTCAGCATCAACAGATTGTCGGTATAGGTCGAATGGATACCCCATTTCTGGTGCGGCGTGATGAAGTTGAGCACGACATGCTTTTGACCGTCGGCGCGATCTAACATCGGTTTTACCGCCTTGGTATCAATCGGCGGACGATAGGCGCAAAAACCCTCACCAAAGGCTCGCATCCACAGATGGTCCTGGTAAAGCTGTTGCCGCCCTGACAACGTGCGCCACGGAATAAGCTCATGGACGTTGGTATAGCCGGCATTATAGCAAACCTCTTCGCTCTCGATACCCGACCATGTGGGCGACGAGATGATTTTGCGCGGCTGGGCGACGATATCGCGGAAGCGGATTTTCTCGTCCTCTTTCGGCATCGCAAGATGTTCATGCTCGCGGCCCGTAACCTCGCCCAAGGCCTTCCACGCCCTGACCGCAACCTCGCCATTGGTTTCGGGCGCAAGCATGAGGATAACCTCGGTCGCATCAATATCGCTGTTGATCCGCGCCAGACCTTTGCTCACCCCTTCCTCGGTAACTACACCGTTCAGGGCTTTCAGATGCTCGACTTCCAGACCGGTTTTCCACGCAATGCCCTTGCCGCCATTGCCGATATTATCCATCAACGGCCCCAATGACGTGAACTGCTTGTAAAGGTTGGGATAGTCGCGCTTCACGACCGCAATTTGCGGCATGGTTTTGCCCGGTATCGCGTCGACCTCGCCCTTGGTCCAGTCCTGCACGTCCAGCGGCTGACCCATTTCACCCGGAGTATCATGAAGGATTGGCGTCATCACCAGATCCTCTTCCTCACCCAGAACTTCGGGAGCCACTTCGGAAAATTTCTTGGCAATCGCCTTGTAAATTTCCCAGTCCGACTTGGATTCCCATACCGGATCGACAGCCGCCGACAGAGGGTGGATGAAAGGGTGCATATCCGATGTATTAAGGTCGTTCTTTTCGTACCAGGTGGCGGTCGGCAGAACGATATCGGAATAGACGCAGGTCGTGGACATCCGGAAATCCAGTGTCACCAGCAGGTCAAGCTTCCCGGTTGGCGCATCATCGTGCCAGACGACATCTTCCGGCTTGCTATGCCCCATCTCGCCCAGATCCTTGCCCTGCACACCATGTTGTGTACCCAGCAGGTGCTTCAGGAAATATTCGTGTCCCTTGCCGGAAGAGCCGAGAATATTGGAGCGCCAGACAAACATGTTGCGCGGCCAGTTGGCCGGATCATCAGGATCGTGACAGGCCAGTTCCAGATCACCCGATTTCAGCGCATCAACGACATAATCCTTCGGATCCTTATTCGCGTTCCGCGCTGCCTTTGTCACTTCCAGCGGATTGCTTTTGATCTGCGGTGACGATGGCAGCCAGCCCATACGCTCTGCGCGGACGTTAAAGTCGATCAGCGAGCCGCTAAATGCGCCGTCCGGTGCTGTCGGCGACAATAGTTCATCGACGTTCAGCGTTTCGTAGCGCCACTGGTCACTTTGTGCGTAGAAATAGCTCGTCGCATTCATCTGCCGCGGCGGGCGGTTCCAATCCAGCCCGAATGCCAAGGGTTGCCAGCCGGTTTGCGGACGCAGTTTCTCTTGCCCCACATAATGCGACCAGCCGCCCCCCGACTTGCCGATACAGCCGCACATGACGAGGAGATTGATGATCCCCCGATAGGTCATGTCCATATGATACCAGTGATTGACCCCGGCGCCGAGGATGACCATCGACCGGCCTTTGGTCTTTTCCGCATTGGTCGCAAATTCACGCGCGACGGTGATGATGCTATCAGCCGGTACACCGGTTATTTTTTCGGCCCACGCAGGCGTATAAGGTTCATTCTCGTCATAGCTCTTGGCCAGATTTTCGCCGCCCAGTCCGCGGTCGAGGCCGTAATTTGCCATGAACAGGTCATAAACCGAAGCGACCAGAGCAGCCCCCTTGGCCAGCTTCACCCGTTTTACGGGAACCCTGCGGATGAGCTTATCCGGATGGTCTGTTCCTTTAAAATAATCATGATCGCGATTACCGAAATACGGGAAAGCGACATCCACGACTGTGTCATGGTCCTGTTCCAGAATGTTGGTCAGCTTGAGCTTGATGTCATTTCCGTTGGTATCTTTTTCTTCAAGATTCCATTTGCCCTTGCCCTCCCAGCGGGAGCCAATCGAGCCATTGGGAACAACAATTTTCTGGCTCAGCTCGTCAAAGCCGACGGTTTTCCAATCACTATTCTCTTTTTCGCCCAACGCATTCTCGAATTCGGAGGCACGAAGCATGCGTTCGGGAATGAAATGGCCGTCTTTTTCCACCAGCCGGACAAGCATCGGCATGTCGGAATATTTCCGGGCATATTCTTCAAAATATTCTGCCTGCCGGTCGAGATGATATTCCCGCAAAATGACATGGCCCATTGCCATCGCGAGAGCGGAATCCGTGCCCTGTTTAGGATGCAGCCACATGTCGGAGAATTTCGAGGCTTCGGAATAATCCGGCGACACGACAACCGATTTTGCGCCCTTGTAACGTGCTTCTGTATAGAAATGGGCGTCGGGCGTGCGGGTTTGCGGGACGTTGGAGCCCCAGAGCATCAGGAACCCCGCATTATACCAGTCGGCGCTTTCCGCCACGTCGGTTTGCTCACCCCATGTCATGGGCGAAGCCGGCGGCAAATCGCAATACCAGTCATAGAAAGACATGCATGTCCCGCCAAGGAGCGAAAGATAGCGCGAGCCTGCCGCATAGGACACCATCGACATCGCCGGAATGGGTGAGAAACCGATCACCCGGTCAGGCCCGTATTTTTTCGCCGTATAAGCGTTGGCGGCGGCAATAATTTCCGTCACTTCATCCCATTTCGCGCGGATAAAGCCGCCATGGCCACGGATTTTGGTGTAGCTGTCGCGCTTTCTTTGATCCTCGACAATGGAGGTCCATGCCGCAACTGGCTCCATGGTCTGCCTTGCCTCACGCCACAATCGCACCAGGCGTGATCTGATGAGCGGATGCTTCACCCGGTTGGCAGAATAGATATACCAGCTATAGCTTGCTCCGCGAGAACAACCGCGCGGCTCATGGTTGGGCAGGTCAGGCCGGGTGCGCGGATAGTCTGTTTGCTGCGTTTCCCATGTTACAATCCCGCCCTTTACATAGACTTTCCAAGAGCAACTACCGGTGCAGTTCACACCGTGGGTAGAGCGGACAATCTTGTCATGCTGCCACCGCTTGCGATAGCCGTCTTCCCATCTGCGGTCCTCGCTGGTGGTGATACCGTGACCATTGGCATAAGGAGCCTTGGTCTTGCTGAAAAAATTCAGTCGGTCGAGAAGATGGCTCATTTTTCAGGTCCTCTTTCAAACAGTAACTTGGACGGGCGCGGCATCTTTTCCGCCCCGTTCTATATCGTGGAGCAGACTTCCGCGCCGGGTATAATAAAACCAGGTCACCACAGCGCAGATAACATAAAAGATCATAAAACCCCAAAGCGCAGCATCCGGCGTGCCTGTCATATCGATAGAACTGCCATAGGCTTTGGGAATGAAGAACGCCCCGTAAGCAGCAATTGCGGACGTGAATCCGATAATCGCTGCCGATTCCTTTTCGGCGTTACGAAGCTGTTCATTGGCGGGCAGGCCGGGCATCAGGCGAGCCACTTCCTTACGCATGATGACAGGGATCATCTGGAAAGTAGAAGCGTTGCCGATACCGGTGGCAAGGAACAACAGCATGAACATTGCAAAGAAGCCCCAAAATGCGCCGGGCTGATCCTTTATGCCTAGGAAATAAAGCACACCGAAGACGGCTACGACCATTAACAGGAAGGTCCAGAACGTTACTCTTCCGCCGCCCCATTTATCCGCAATCCAGCCGGTAGCAGCGCGCGATGCTGCACCGATCAATGGCCCCAGAAATACATATTTCAGCGAGTCCACTTCGGGAAAGGCGATTTTGGACAGCAGCGGAAAGCCAGCGGAATAGCCAATGAACGAACCGAACGTGCCGGTATAAAGGAAACACATGATCCAGTTATGTTTGCGCTGGAAAATGACCGCTTGCTCGGCGAAACTCGCCTTCGCAGACGCAATGTCGTTCATGCCGAACCAGGCCAGCACGGAACTGAGCAAAATGAACGGCACCCAGACAAAGCCCGCATTCTGTATCCAAAGCTCTTCGCCGGTCTGGGAAGTCTGGGGTCCACCGCCCAGCACGCCGAACACTCCCACCGTGATAACCACCGGGATAAGAAACTGCATGACCGAAACGCCAAGATTACCAAGCCCTGCATTCAGGCCAAGTGCATTACCTTTTTGGCTTTTGGGGTAAAAGAAGCTGATATTTGCCATGGACGAAGCAAAGTTACCGCCCCCCAGGCCGCAAAGCAGCGACAGGACCAGAAAGATGAAATATGGCGTGTCCGGATTCTGCACCGCATAGCCAATGCCGAATGCCGGAATGAGCAGCGAGAGAGTGGTTAGCGTGGTCCATAGGCGCCCCCCGAAAATGGGAACCATGAAGCTATAGAATATCCGCAGTGTTGCGCCCGACAATCCCGGCAAGGCCGCGAGCCAGAAAAGCTGGTCAGTCGAATAATCAAACCCGATTAACGGCAGTTTTGCGATTACGACCGACCACACCATCCATACAGCGAAAGCAAGTAACAGGCATGGAATCGAAATCCATAAGTTGCGCCGCGCAATTTTTTCACCCTGTTCTGCCCAGAAGCGTTCATCCTCCGGATCCCAGATTTTCAGAACGCTGCCCCGCGTCTCACGGTCCACCTCCGGCTTCTGGACATGGAGCATTTCGGGGAATGCTGGCAGTTGGGAAAGCTCTTTGCCGACCGCCTTCTGCTCCATCTGCCGCACTGCAACGTGCATCCACACAAACGCGACACCGACCAGCGCAAAGAGCAATATGAAACAGCTCGTCCAGATGCCGGTAACATCCAGCATCGCGCCAAAAGCAATGGGCAGGATGAACCCGCCCAGTCCGCCGATCATACCGACAAGACCGCCGACCGAGCCGACATTATCAGGATAATAAACCGGAATATGCTTATAAACCGCCGCCGAACCCAGCGACATGAAGAAACCGAGAATGAAGGTCGTGACAACAAACGGCACCAGACCCATGGAGGTCGAAAAGGCAATCGGGCCTTTGGTGCCGTGAATGACATAGTCGGTTTGCGGATAGCTCAGCATGAACAGGCAGACGAGCGAAACGCTGAACGTCACATACATGACCTTGCGCGCGCCATAGCGGTCCGCCAGATGCCCCCCATAAGCGCGAAACAGGCTGGCCGGGATGGAGAAACCTGCTGCCAGCAAGCCAGCCGTTTTTATATCCAGCCCGTAAACATCAATCAGATATTTGGGCAGCCACAGGACAAGCGCGACAAAAGCACCGAAAACAAAGAAATAATAGAGCGCAAACCGCCAGACCTGCTGATTTTTCAATGGCTCCAGTTGCTGCAAGGTCGAACGCGGTTTTTCACCGCTTTGCCGGCGGGCCTTTATGCCCGGGTCATCCTCGGTCGCTAGCCAGAATATGATAGCGGCCACCGCCAGAACCGCCGCCCAGACCTGAGCCACCATCGTCCAGCCATAAGCCACCAGCACCATCGGCGCGATAAGCGTGGTCAGCGCCGCCCCGACATTCCCCGTACCGAAAACCCCAAGCGCAGTGCCCTGTTGATCGCGCGCAAACCATTTGGAAACATAGGAAATACCGACCGCAAAATTACCACCGACGAGGCCAATACCTAGCGCAGCAATCATCATCACCGGATAGCTGGTCGCCAGGGACAACAGGAATGTCGCTGCCGCCGCAACGAGCATGATCCCCGTAAATACCAGCCGACCGCCATATTGATCGGCCCAGATACCAAGGAAAATACGCGACAATGATCCGGTTAAAATCGGAGTGCCGACCAGCAATCCGAACTCGG
Organism: Sphingorhabdus sp.; assembly: GCA_015478735.1. Lineage (GTDB taxonomy): Bacteria > Pseudomonadota > Alphaproteobacteria > Sphingomonadales > Sphingomonadaceae > Parasphingorhabdus. The sequence continues at coordinate 17,305 of JADMKQ010000082.1, forward strand.
CATCGCTCAGCCCCAAGTCATCCTTTATCTGGATGCCGATGATCGAAAATATCGTCCAGATCGCAAAGCATATCGCAAAGCCTGCCGTGCTCATCCCCAGCGCTCTGTGCCGCTGACCGGAACGAACCTCGACCTGATCCTGCATATGTCATCCCCATAATATGAGAGGCGAAGCTGCTAGTACAGAACATGCTGTGCCAGCCTGCAAAGCCCGCAACATTGATCGAGATCAAAAACCGGAACTATTATTGGGTGGTTATAACTGGTCACCACATAGGGAGCGCAGTTGCGGTCGATATATCGGATAGTCCCCCGCACGGACGAGAAACTATATCAACGCTGTCGCTGTTGCGAATAGCTGACTCATTGAATCGGAGGGTGGTAATCCTGACTTTTGAGTGTCAGCATATAATCCGTGAGATTCTCAATCTGCTTCGCATCAATCTCAAAGTCCATTTGCTCAGGATAATTGTGAGACTCGCGAAGCCAAGCCTTTAGAGTGTCGTAAGTCAGCCCCCGGGTATTGGCTATTGCTTCGAAAAGTGGTGCGATTGGGTTAGGCGAAACTTGCCCACCCGTTACGTTGTGGCAACTGGCGCAGCGTGCTTGGGCAAATGCAAACCCTTCGCCTGCTCCGCCGGAATCAGCGCGCGGTTTGGAACTTTCGGCTGTGCCATCGATATTCCTGACTGTTTGCTTGGCTGGCGCGGTAACGCACCCTGTCACAACAAGCGGAAGCAAGACCACTAGAAAGAATAGACGCATTGATGATCTCCGGCGAAGTAAAACATTGGGTCTTAAGCTGACACTCATATAGATATCTCGGGCCAATAGGAGCAATACATGTCTTCATCCGCAACAGCCAGCGCCGTGTCATCGGAATAAATAGATACCCGCAATATCGGTTCAGGAATATGCACCGCGACCAAAAATTGCAGCGCTTATCCTAAAGTCAGTGACCTCTGCTGGAATTTATTTTCAACCTTTGTTAGAAGGCGGATAGCAATGGCGCGTTTTTGTCAGAATGGTGCATTCGGCAGTGCAATGGGCTGACCAGAGGGATAATAAACAGGATGCGAAACCGGATCGAGCGTGAGGAACTGTTTCGCGAGGTATGGGATGTTCCGCTTCACGAGGTCGCGCGGACTCTGGGAATGACGGCTGGCGGCGTTGCCAAGCTTTGCGACCGGTTGCAGGTTCCTCGTCCTACCCGGAGCTACTGGCGTTTATCCGCTTCGGAACGCCGCAAGGCAAGGCCAGAGACACTGCCTGCTATGGATAGCGATACCGGCAAGAACGGGTCGGCATCATCCGGCTCCAATCAGACCAGGCGCAAGCGGTTACCTTTAAAGGCGCGCAGAGCACAGATGCTCGATATTGCCGGTCGCCTCTGCCTCTCCGAAGGCATTGATGAGGTTACCCTTAACCGCGTGGCACGCGAGGCCGGGATTTCCGAGGCTCAGGCACATAATTGCTACGCCCGCCGGATCGATATGCTCTCTGCCCTGGCCCGCCGTGAAGTCGAGGAATATGAAACGTCGCGCAGGGCCATTGTGCTGCGCGGACGAGACCGAATGACCCAGATTGTTATGTCTACGGTCAACTACCTGATCGAAGCCGGTCGCCGCGGTGCCCTGCTGCAGGCCTTGTTGCTGGAGCCTGAAGTGCGCGAGATTATGAGCGGGGATTTCGAGCGCACCCGCACGGCGGTTTCCAAGCCTATCGTCCAGGCAATGGCGTCAACTTACGGGATGAGCGAGGAAGAGGCCTATGGAAGCAACTGGCTGGTCACGGCTATCAGCCTGCGCGCCGGAAGCCTGGTTTCTTCCGGTCTACTGCCAACAGAAAATGCCCTTCGTCTTTGCCTGCCAATGGTCATGGGCAGCATTCGCAGTCATGCCCAGGCGAAGAACCGGATCTGACCCTAAACGAGTGGACGCAATTCCTCGATAGAGGCATTGATGAGCCGGTGACACAGGCGGTGGGCGACATCGAGCGATATTTCCCCATTCCGCACGAGGCGTGCGCCCTCTTCCGGAACGGCCTGTAATATCTGAACGACGCCAAGCGCGTCGCGTGAGGAATAGTCAAGCTCCCGCTGCGCTTTACGCGCGAGACGGCGATATATGCCATTGCCAAGCGTCCGCATCGTTCCGTCAAGATTGCGGGCAAGCCATTTGTCACGAAAACACAGTTCGATCGCGGCGCCATGCTCGACAACATGGTCAAGATAGATCAATGAACAGCCGATCATGGATGCAGTAAATCCTGTCTCCGCAACGGCTTTTTCTATCCCCGACCGGACGAGCAGTTCCGCATGCCGGTCCAGAACAGCGATCAGCAACGCATTCGGATCAGGGAAATAGGAATAAACGAGCGAGCGGCTAGTGCCAAGATCACTGGCAATGTCGGCTGGCGAGATACGGGCGCTGCGGCGAAGATTGATTTGGCGGTCCGCCTCCTCGACCATCATCGCGGCACGATCAGCCGCTCGCAAGCGCGGTTGCCCCTCGTTTTTGTGGATCAGTGCCATGTCCGGTTCCTATCATGAACGTAGCGCATTGCAATTCGCTCCATCAAAAAGTTGAAGGCGGGATACCCGCGTCCTGCAACTGGCGGGCATTATCTTCGGCTTCGAGTGCGCGCAGCTTTCCGATATTGGAACGGTGCTTCGCCTGGTCGATGTCATAGAAAAGCAGAAACAGACAACCGAACAGCCAAAGTGTCAATATTGTCGGGACATAATGGACGAGCAGCGAAAGCTCCATGTCACGGGTTACATTTGCCGGGTTCGCCTTTTCGGGAAAGCTCGACCAGGTGAGGATCAGACCCGCCGCAAGCATACCGAGCGCCGCGGAGCACTGCTGCATGAAACTCGACGCCGAGAAAAAGACACCGGACAGATGCTTGCCAGACTTGGCGGCATAATCCTCGACCACATCGGCCAGCATCGAACTGGTGTTGATGAGAGAGATTGCGATGAAAGCACCGCTCACAGTCCCCAGAGCAAGAAGCGTCGGGACCAGCATCGGATCGCCTTTCGGAAAGAACAGATCGAAATATACGAGCACGAGTGGCAGGGCGTTAATCAAGACCCCGATCATCGCTGCCAGCATCGCGGTTGGACGCTTGCCGAATTTGCGGGAAAAAATCGGAGCGAGCGGAGCCGCCAGCGTCGCTGCCGTAACCGCCTCGAACGCGAGCAACGCGATCTGCTGCGCCGACAAACCGAAAATATAGGTATTAAAATAGATCGCCATCGCGCCCGCCATACCGATAGCGGTGAACTTCAGCACACCAAAACCGAAAATTGCGAGAAAGCTACGGTGACCAAAGGCGAGAAAAACCTCACTCAGATGTCCTGCCAGCCCCATCGGGGACTCGGCTGGTGCGTCGGCCTGACGCATCCGTTTGACCTGTCCAAGCGTGCCGAAGCCGCAGGCGAGTATCGCGAACATCATCGCAAAACCACCAGCAAAGGCAAATTTCACATAACCGTCAGGATTGAGTTGCCCGACCGGAAATTCGGGCGTCTCAACAAAGAAAAAGGACAGGCTGAAAGCGACAAAGGCGAAGGTGCCGACATAGCCAAACCAGAAACGCAGAGAGAACAGCTTCGTCCGTTCGGCATAATCGCGGGTCAGTTCCGGCACCATCGCGGTAGAGGGAATATCATAGGCGCTGACCGCGACGCGCGTGAGCGATGCCACGACGAATATCCATATGCCCGTCTGAAGATCCGTAAGTCCGCCGGGAGGAAACCACAAAAGGATGAAGAAAAGTCCCGTCGGTATAGCCGAACCGAGAATGAAAGGATGACGCCGACCCAGCCGCGAACGGGTGATGTCGGACCAGCGCCCGATGACAGGATCGACAAGGGCATCGATAATCAGAGTCGCTGCAATCGCACTTGATACGATGACTGCGGGAATACCCACTACCTGATTATAGTAGAGCAGCAAATAACCGAACGCGGCATTTTTGACTGCTGTCGAAACTGCTCCGAAACCAAAAGAGAAGCGGGCCATAAACGGCATTTTCGGCTCCGTGTCCTCCACGCCTTCGCTGCTCTGGCTCACATTCTGTGTATCGTCCGCGCCACGTGCCATCGGGCCTCCCTCTCTCTCTTCGAAAATGCTGCCAGTTCATGCAGACAGCTATCTATTGGAGGAGAGACAAAGATGCTTATGGTGTGCTTGTCAACAATATTCGCACCGTAGCCTTGCTCACTAAACCGCTCTCAGACTTTGCGCGAGAACGATGGCAAAGTTGTGAACGGCGTGTCTGCAGCGGCACTAGCATGCATGGGGGAATGCGAATCGCCGGTCAAGGCTGACTTCTGCATATTAGCCCGGCTCGATATACTAAGGATCGATCCTGCTCTGCTCATTCCCAGACCATGGAAGAACTGTAACTCACACACCAGAAATATGCCATTAATCTCCAGTTATCACCATAACCTGAATAAGTTCTATTGACACAAACTCAATTTACTATCAGGTTTACGTCAAGTCCCGAAACTGGGATACATGGGAGAAGAGAGAGATGCAGAAGACATTAATTGCTAATTCGCTTGGACTGGCACTGGTAACAGGAATCAGCTTACCGGCGATGGCATGGGCGCAGCCTGCGGACAATGCCGGGGCGCGCAGCGAAGTGCAAACCGGGTCGGTAGAAATCCTGGTGACCGCACGCAAGCGAGTGGAGAATGTCCAGGATGTTTCTGAGTCCATCACTGTCGCAACTGGTGAGGCTATCGAAACCCTTCAGATCGTCCAACCTAGCGATCTTACACGAATTGCACCTGCGCTCACCTTTCGCGATAACCCGATTCCGACCTCGTCCGGCTTCGCGGTCCGCGGTATCGGCACCTCGTCATTCTCATCGACGGTAGAGCAGAGCGTATCAACCGTTGTCGATGGCATAGTGCTGGGCCAGCCTCAGTCGGTCGCTTCGCTGATCGATATAAGCCGTGTCGAAGTTCTCGAAGGCCCACAAGGCCTGCTGTTCGGTAAGAATGCTTCAGCCGGGCTCGTCAATATCGTCACCAATTCGCCGCGCCTCGGACAGCTTGGTGCCGAGATGTCGGTAACCGCCGGGACCGATGGTGAATTCCGCAATACCGGGATTCTCAACGTGCCTCTTGGTGACAAGCTCGCTGTGCGCCTTGTCGGCTATCGCAACCGCACCGATGGCTATATCCACAACAAATTTCTGAACGAATCCTATAATGGCGAAAAAAATTATGGCTTTCGTGGCAAGCTGCTGTTCGAGCCGTCCGACAATGTCAGCCTGCTCGTTTCGGCCGACTATTCCAAAGACACTTCTATATGTTGCTTCTCTACCGCGCGGACGCTCGGCACCAACGCAAATCTCGCGAATTTCTTTGACGCTTACGACATCGTTGCCGGACCCGACAATCGGGAAGTCGTCCTGGGGAAGCCTTTCGGAAGCTATCCCGGCGCGCCGCTGCGCGTTTACAAGGGGATAAGCGCGCAGCTCGACGTTGACCTTGACGGTATCGAGCTCACCTCGATCACCGGATATCGCAAAAATCATTATATTCTCGACTTCGATGGCGACCAAACACCGACCGAGCGCTTCGATTATAATGGTGGCGACTATGATTACAGGCAATTCAGCCAGGAGTTTCGTCTCGCCTCCCCCGCAGGACAGACGATCGAGTGGCTGGCGGGACTCTATTATTTCCGCAGCACCAACGTCGTCGACTATCGTGCCGGAGGCCGGTTGCTAGGCCCGGCATTACCGCCTGTCGTCGCGGTGATAGAAACCGACTTTCTGTCGAAAAGCTATGCCGGGTTCGGATCGGTCACATGGAACGCAACCTACGCGCTGCGGCTGCGGGCCGGTGGACGCCTGACCCGCGATGAACTGCGCGCACGCCGCGTCGCTTATGACCTGCCCGGCGCACTGCCCGGCTCATCTGCGATCATCGGCAGCGTCGCGGGCGACACAACCGAAAAGGGCGAAACGACTAATTTTTCATGGAAAGTGACGGGTGAATATGACGTTACGCCCGGCGTTATGGTTTATGCCAATGTCGCGCGTGGCTACAAAGGTCCCGGCCTCGCTTCGAGCGGCATCATAACTCCCGGTGTGGACCCGCTCATCCGCCCCGAAAAGGTCTGGGCCTATGATCTTGGTGTGAAGGCAAGCTTTCTCGACAATCGCGCGACCTTCAATGCCGCGCTCTTCTACGAGGATTTCACCGACTTCCAGACGCAGATATACGACACAAGCACCAACCCACCGGGTTTCCGGACAACCAATGCGGGCGGGCTGAAAACCAAAGGGGTTCAGGCGCAACTATCGTTTCGTCCCGCGCCCGGCCTGAACCTGAGCGCCAACGGGATTTATGTTGACGCCGAATATCAGGATCTAGACGGCTTGTCCTGCCCCTATGCCTGGACGGTGCCGGCCCTTACAAATGGTTGTCGTCTCGTTGATGGCCGACCGGTGATCGACGCTTCGGGTAACCGGTTGTCAAACGCGCCAAAATTCAAATTCAATCTGGCCGCCAATTACGAGGTCGCATTGTCGCAAGATGCTGACCTGCTACTTGCTACCGATTATTCGTGGCGCAGTTCCGAGCAATTCTCCGCCAATGGTGATCCGCTAACCGTTCAGCCTGCTTATGGCATATGGAACGGCTCAATCGGCCTGTCGCTGGATGACGGAAAATGGGAGCTTCGGGCTTTCGTCCGCAACCTGCTCGACAAGGATTATGTGACACTGCTTGCGCCGAACTCGGCCGATACATCGGGCGGCTACGCACAATATCTCTCACGTTATTCTGATCGCCAATTCGGAGTGACGATGCGCGTACGCCTTGGCAACTGACCTACACCAGATAACTGACACATACTCTATTTAGTAATCGTAAACTAAATGTTTTTCGCTAAATTACATATAGAATCATTGACAGAAACACCGGTTAAATGGTATTTTTTAATAACCAAAACGAGATTGAGGAGATTTAACAATGGCTTTAGCTTATGGGCGCGTCATCAACGACGCTGACAGCCACACCATGGAAACCGACGACTGGATCTATGAATTTCTTGACGAACGTCTGCATGACAAGTTCGGGAAACTCTACAAAGCAGACAAATCGGGCCGCGTCGTCGCCATGATTGACAAGGCGAAGGAGCGGGCGACAGATGAAGCGGCCAGTAGCGCCGCCGCCGAAAACCCGATTGCCGGTGAGAAAGGCTGGCTAGCCTATGGCGCTTTCGACAGTAGCGAACGTACGCAGATGCTCGATCAATATGGCTTTGTCAGCCAGCTCGTCTTCACCACTGCCTGCCTTGCCGGTATGGCCCGTGCGGATAGTGTCGAAGACAAATATGAAATCGTACGCGCCGCAAATATGGCTCAGCAGAAATTCTGCGATGGCGACAAGCGACTGGTGAATGTTGCCTATGTCCCTCTGGATGATCCCGAAATGGCCTTTGCGGAAGCGAAACGCGCGATTGATGCCGGTGCCGGAGCGATTGGTATTGCCCCGATGCCCAGCGGCGACCGATCGCCCGGTCATCCCGATAATGACCGCTTCTGGGAGATGCTGTCGGATCGTAGCATTCCGTTCATGATTCATATCGGAACGGGCACGAAAACGCAGCCCAAGGGCTATCATAATAATGGCCGCCCGCGTTCGGCCGACCTGCATGGCGGCGGTGAAAATCTCCGCTTTGACGATTTTACAGCGCTCTGCTTTGCGCCGCAGGAGTTTCTGACCGCGATGGTCTATGACGGTATCTTCCAGCGATTCCCCAAGCTACGTGGCGGCGTGATCGAATCGGGAGCGGGCTGGGTTCCCGATTTCCTGCGACGGATAGACTATGCCTATAAATCCTTCTCTCGGACGGATAAATATTTGCAGTCGCTCGACATGACACCGTCCGAATATATCCGGCGGGCTGTCAAGTTCACGCCCTTCCCCGGCGAGGATGTCGGTCATATGATAAGCGAGGCAGGCGCCGATCTCTTCATGTTCTCAAGCGACTATCCGCACCCCGAAGGGACCAAAGATCCCGTCGGCAAGTTCGAGAAAACACTCGATGGCGTCGAGGAAGCGGTCAAGGACAAATTCTATCGCACCAACTATGATATGATGATGAATTATCAGTCCGACGCTGCATTGGCGGCCGTCTAAATCTTCCCTGGTGGGCGGCGGCGCAAGACGTAGCCGCCCACCCCCCTCTTTTGATCTGGCGGAGATATGGGTGCCGCTATGAACAAGACTGCGGCACAACAGGAGTAGCGAAAGATGGTCGAGACAGCACCAGCCTTCTATAAAATATTCGTCAAGGAGCTGGAGCGATCCATTGATTTCTATAGCTCCTGCCTTGGATTTCGTGAGAAGCGTCGGATTGATGCGGGCAAGTTTGACGAGGTCGTACTGGAGCCATCCAGACAAGGCGCCAGCCTCATCTTGTGCCAATGGAAGGACGGACGCGAGATCGTGCAGAGCGACGCTCAGGGGCCGACAGGATATTTCGTCGCAGACGTCGACAGTGTCTCAGGCCAGATGGTCAACCGTGGTGCCAGCACGTTACTGGGACCGGTAGATTATTCCGGAATGCGTATCGCTGTGCTGGCCGATCCAGACGGTCACCAGATCGAATTGCTCGGACGCCTATAGCTTTCAGTATTACGGGCGTAACGTCAATGACCTTGACTTTGTCCTTCAACACTTTTCCGATGCTCCCACTCCGCGTAACCGGATGAGAAAACTCCTCATCAACCTTTATGACTATGCTGTGAAGCTGGATTGGGTGGAAACAAATCCCGCTCTCCGCACTGATAAGTATAAAGTTAAGGTTGTAGGTCGTCACACTTGGACCGAAGAGGAGATTGATCAGTTTGAGGCAAGACACGCCCCTGGCACGAAAGCCAGGCTGGCCATGCACCTGATGCTCTACACCGCGCAGCGCCGATCAGACATGGTCAAGATGTAGCACAGTGATATTATTGATGGCCGAATTGCCGTGCAGCAGAAGAAAACCAATAAGAAGCTGCTTTTACCTATCCACCCCAAACTAGCTGAAACTCTTCTCGCCACCGAACTTGGCAAAACCTACTTCCTTGAAACCGAGCGGGGAATGAAGTTTTCAGACAACGGAATAGGCAACTGGTTCCGCACACAGTGCGATGAAGCCGGCTTGCCCAATTGCACCGCACATGGTCTCAGAAAAGCCGCTGCCAGGCGCATGGCAGAAGCGGGAGCGACGAACCAACAGATTAAGGCAATGACCGGCCATAGTAAAGATGATGAGGTCGCGTTGTACACCGCCGCAGCCGACCAAGTCCGGATCGCAGAGGAAGTTATGAAAAAGCTAAGTGTCTAGCAGCTCTATGATCTGCGGAAATGGTGGACAGGATAGGATTC
>JADMKQ010000083.1 GCA_015478735.1 Sphingorhabdus sp.
CTTCATTTCACATCTCCTTCACCCGGCTGGCCCAGCTCGAAATCACTGACCGGACGACGCGCCGGATCATTCGCATCGTATAACAACGCCCCGTCAACCCAGACCTTTTCCGGACGGGCATAAACGCTGAGCGGGTTATCATTCCACAGCACGACATCGGCCATTTTACCGGGCTTCAAACTGCCCGTCTGATCGGCAATGCCCATCGCTTTGGCCGGATTATAGGTAATCCACCGGATCGCCTGTGCATCGCTGATCTCAAGGCCCATTGCCCGCCCGTCGGACAGCGCCTTGGCCGCTTCCTGATTGAGCCGCTGAATCTGGTTTTCATCGTCGGAATGGATGATCACGCAAGCCCCGGCCTGTTGCAGCAGAGCGGCATTTTCCGGGATCGCGTCATAGGCTTCCATCTTGAAACCCCACCAGTCTGCCCAGACCGCAGAACATATCTCTTCTTTCGCAAGAATATCGGCGATCTTATAGGCTTCGACAGCATGGTGGAACGCGGTCACTTTATAACCGAACTCCTTGGACATATCGATAATCTGGTTCAGTTCGTCGGCGCGGTAGCAATGGTTGTGAACCAATATTTCGCCGTCCAGCACATCAGCCAGGGTTTCCATCGCCAGATCGCGCTTTGGCGGTTTCGCGGCTTTTCGCTTCTTCTGGTAATCCTGTGCATTGATCCACGTCTGGCGGGTTAGCGACAGGCTACCCATCCGGGTGGAAGGCTTTCGGCTGCGGCTGCCATAGACCCGCTTGGGATTCTCCCCGCAAGCCATTTTCAGGCCATAAGGCGCATCGGGAAACTTCATCGCCTGAACCGTGCGGGCCGGAACATTTTTCAGTGTCACCGACCGGCCGCCAAACAGGTTAGCCGAACCGGGAAGGATCTGAAGCGAAGTGATCCCGCCATTGGCAAGAGCGCGCGAAAAACCGGGGTCCTGCGGCCAGACGCTATGCTCTGCCCAGACTTCCGAAGTGACGGGAGCGGTGGCCTCGTTACCATCGCTATGCGCCGAAACGCTGGGCGTGGGATAATCACCCAAATGGCTATGCACATCTATGATGCCCGGCGTCGCATATTTGCCAGTGCCGTCAATGACGACGCTTTCCGCCGGTATGGTGGTTTCTGGTCCGCCGACAGAGACAATCTTGCCGTCCGACATGAAGACCGTGCCATTGTCGATCCGCTGTCCCTCGCCATCGAATATGGTCACGCCGGTAATCGCGACATCATTGGACGGATAGGCTTTATAGGTTGATGGATATGGCGCGTCCTTATCACCTTTGTCCGGACTGGCGGCAGAAGTTGTCGATGCGCTCGCCGTGCTGCTCTCTGCCCCCGTCGATGCACAACCCACAACCAATGCCCCGGCAGAAACAACCGCCAGCAAATCCCTCAATTTCATAAATACCCTCTAAGTTTTAACCGGTCTGTTCAAGATTTCGTGGTCGGATGCATACCCGCAGCAGTCGGCTCGCCAAACTCGCCCTGACCTTCAAGATCGTCAGAAACATTGTCATCCTGAAGCGTATCCAGATGCATCAGCTTTTTGATGAGCGGAGATACAACCAAAACACCTATGCCCACAGCAATGGCGACCCAGCCAACCGACATGTAAACGTCTAGCACGACCTCTTTACCAGACTCTTCGCCCACAGCTTCTGCTCCAGTCGCCGAAGCGATCAGGCCAGCGGCAAAGTTACCGGTTGCCGAAGCAAAGAACCAGGTGCCCATGATCAGGCTTGCCATATGCGCTGGTGCCAGCCGGTTCATGGCCGAAAGACCAACCGGAGACAGGCAAAGTTCACCGGTCGTATGCAGCAAGTAAACAAGGAAAATGAAGATAACCGGCGTTGCATTTTCCAGACCAGCAGCCTGCGCGCCCCAGACCAGAACCAGGAAGCCCAGCCCGACCTGCACAACGCCCATGCCGAACTTGAATGGTGCGGAAGGCTCCAACCCCTTACGCCCCAGCACTGTCCATATCGTCGCAAATACGGGAGCCAAAAGAATGATGTAGATGGCATTGATAGACTGGAACGTCGAAGCCGGAACACCCGCACGATCAACATGCCGGTCGGTAAACAGGTTAAGAGAAGAACCCGCCTGCTCGAACAGAGCCCAGAAAATGATCGACGTGACAATCAGGAACATCGCGGCAAAAATCCGGTCGCGTTCCTCAGACGACAGTTTTGATACAGCCGTATAGAGGACATAAAGCACCAGACCGCCACCAAAGATGCCGAGCACATAGCCAACCATATCTTGATACTGGATAGCCAGCCAGCAGACACCGACCATCGCCAGACCGGCAATATACATCCACCATTCAAGCTTAAGCCCGGCAACCGGCTGCTTCAGCCGCTCCGGATCAGAAGCTTCACCGCGGCCCAAAAGCAAAGGTTTGCCCCAGATAAACACGATCAGGCCAAGGAGCATACCGATACCTGCCAGACCGAAACCATAAGCCCAGCCATAAGTCTCACCAATATAACCGCAGAGCAACGAACCCAGCGCAGCACCAAGGTTAATGCCCATGTAAAAGATCGTATAGGCACCATCACGGCGGACATCGGTGCGGGGATAAAGCTGCCCGACAATCACGGAGATATTGGCTTTCAGGAAACCAGACCCCACAATGATCAAAGCCAGTGCCAGCCAAAAGACACTGATCGCAGGGTTATCAACATGCCCCACCGCAGCTTCACCTTCAAAGGCCATGAAGAAATGGCCCGCTGTCAGCAGTACGGCCCCGAAAAGCACCGCCTTTCGCTGCCCCAGATAGCGGTCCGCCAGATAACCGCCGACCACCGGCGTAATATAAACCAGCGCCGTATAAGCGCCGTATATGATACCGGACTCGCTATCCGAAAAAAGCCAGTGTTTGGTAAGGTAAAAAATAAGCAATGCCCGCATGCCATAATAGGAGAAACGCTCCCACATCTCGGCAAAAAACAGGACGAACAGACCTTTGGGATGCCCTAGAAAGGTCCCTCTGGCATCTCCAGATTCTTGATACGCACTAGCCATTAACTCGGCCTCCCTAGCTGTTGCAAAGCCGTCTCTCGCGGCCCAGTTGCTTTGCACCCTAGTGAAAAATCATCGCAAGTGAAGTAGATTGTTGCACCTGTGACCAGTTTTTAATCAAAAGATTGGCTTGCAATCAACACTGTATCACACGAGATGATAGCCATGTTTAATGATCTTTCCAGCCTGAACAATTATTTATCCTCCCGCCGTTCCTGCCGGCCACGCGATATGATTGCTCCCGGACCAAGCGAAGTGCAGGTGGAAAAACTTGTCACCACAGCGCTCCGCACACCGGACCACGGAAAGCTGGCACCGTGGCGGGTTATTCAAATAGGCAATGATCAACGCGCCAGACTGGCGGCCGAATTGGCCAAAGCTTACCGGGCCGAGAAACCGGGTGCGGGGCGGCTGGAACTGGAATCAATGGAAACCATGGCGCATCAGGCCCCGACACTGCTGGTTGTGTTGTCCTCCCCCGTCGCGTCAACCAAGATCCCGCTTTGGGAGCAAGAGCTTAGCTGCGGTTCATTTTGCATGAACATCCTCCACGCGATCCATGCTCAGGGCTTTGTGGGCGGCTGGATAACCGGATGGCCCACTTTTAACGATGACGTCCGCGACCTGTTCGGAAAAGCTCCGGACCGCATTGCTGGTTTCATATTTGCGGGAACCGCAGGGGCCGAGCTTGAGGAACGCCCGCGTCCCGATCTGGACAGCGTTTTATCCAAATGGAATCCGCCCGCCTGAATGTAACTGGTTTCAAATCTTACTAAGCCGCAGAAAAGCGGACTTTCCCCTTGCCTGCATCGCTGTATTATGGCAGTGATGCAGTATGCACAGATCAAGCAAGCCTGTATATTTGAAATTGCGGGATATCATCTCAGAATCAATCCTTGATGGTGAATATGCCGAGGGCGACATGCTGCCCTCCGTACGCGCCTTTGCGGTTGAACAAGGGGCCAACCCACTGACCGTCGCAAAAGCATATCAGGGCTTTCAGGAAGACGGCCTTGTCACAGTAAAGCGCGGCGTCGGCATGTTTGTTGCTGAAGGTGCAAAAGCCAAGCTGCGGGATGCTCAGCGCACCCATTTTTTAAAAAATGTCTGGCCACCAGTTGAGCGCCAAATGAAGCGCCTGAACATCCGGATAGAAGAATTGCTTGAAAAAGAAGCCTGAGTTTAGAGGTTTTTTCCTTTAACGGGTCAGGGCAAGACTAGCCCGGTATGTTTCATTTAAAGGCGCGATCATAACCGCCTTTCGAAACAGTTCACGCGCATCCTTTGGTCGTTTTCCCTCCGCGAAAAGCGCCTGCCCGTATATATGGGAAACCACCGGGCTTGATGGCTGCAAATTATAAGCAATCCGCGCTGCTGCGACCGCCTTATCGGTCTGTCCCAATTCAGTATAGGCTTGTGCCAGCCCCGACATAATCAGGGCATCATTACCCCCTATCCTTATTCGGATGTTTTCCAATATCCGCCGCGCAATGTCCCAGTTCTCGGCTTCCAAATGCCCATAAGCCATCCAGCGCAGAGCAAAAAGATTGTTGGGATTATAAGTCAAATACTCAGCCAACATATCCCCTGCCCCCTGCATATCACCCTTTGCGCGAAACACCTCCACCAGACGCAGCATAACAGATTCGGAAAAACGGATATGCCGCGCAAGTGAAAGCGCCGCCAAAGCTTCATCAAAATTACCAAGCGCCATCGCCGTATCCGCAACCAATATATGGGCATCGCTGGCACCGGGATTACCTAGTTGCAGATGCTTGGCCTGAGCGAACGCAGCATCATAGTCACCGATATGATAGAGAGCCCGGATATAGGGTATGACTTTAACGGCATTATCAGGCTGCGCCTCCGCCTCGTTCCGCAAAAGAGCGAGGGGTGCTTCCGGCACAAACGCTGCGCTTTGCCCCACATCATGACGTGAAGCCCGGTTGAATAGCTCCGCTGCGTCTTGCCCCATATCAGTGGCTTCTAACGAGCGGCCAGCTACCCAGAACGTATAAGAAGCGCCTTCATGATTGATTTGTGGCTGTAAAATCGTAATCGTACCGACCGGATCACCGGAAAGATAAAGCGAACGTGCCAACAGGTTTTGAGCTTGCAAATTATTAGGTTGCAGTGAAACCAACTGCCGGAATCTTTCAACCGCGATATTATAATTCGCGGCTTCAAACTCGATTATTCCCTGCATCATCATGACAGCAGGCACATTATCCAAATGCCCCTCAGTCTTTTGCATCAACATGCGCGCCAGATCATATTTGCCTGCACGAGCGGCCAGAACAGCCTGCATATAAAAAGCACGCGGGTTCCCGCCATCAAGCGCAATAATTTTCCTCGCGACGGCCAGCATATCAGTCATCCGGCCCATATCTCCCAAAGTTGCCGCATATTCTGTCAGTATCGGCACATCATTGGGGTCGATCTGCAAGGCCCGCTCAAACCACGGCAGCGCAGCCGCCAAACCAAATTGAGATCGCAACAGTTCGCCGCGATATTGCAAAGCGCGGATATTATCGGGCTCCAGCCGAACCGCTTCTTTCACCGCGGCAAGTGCACCCGCTTGATCGCCTGAACCGGCACGAAATCTCGCTACATCCACCCACAGAACAGCTTTTGATCCATCACGCCGAATAGCGCGATCAAAAGCTCCCCTTGCCAACTCATCATCACCAGTTTGCATGGCGACACGGCCAAGTATCTGATCGGCATAAGTCTGATGCTGAACCGGAATATCTTCTGCAAATAACTGATTCTTGGCTTCGTCCCATTTGCCCTGAAGCTGTAAGGCGTGCCCGTAAATATGTCTGACTTGGGACACATCAAGCCCCAGTTCAAACGCGCGATTCAACTCTGTTTCTGCACCAGCCCCATCAGATAGTTTCAGCAATATCTCTGCCTGCAAAATGCGCGCGTCAATCCAATCCGGATCGGCTTTGATCGCGTTCAGCATTTCGATACGCGCCGACCGGATATCGCCGTGTGATTGATATTCCTTAGCCTTGGCAAATGCACTGCGTGCGACTGCATTGCCATCGCTTGCTGCCTGAATTGCCGAGGGTAGAGCCGCATAAACTAATCCAAGCAACATGATTAGACACAGAAATTTTGCCAAATACCTGCAACTTTTCATTGGATTATTCTGAAACGGCCTCAGCATAAGTTTAGCTGGCTTGTTGTAACTGATATTGTTTCAGCAGATCATATAATGTCGGCCTGCTAATGCCCAAAAGCTTGGCAGCATTAGATATATTGCCATCGGTTTGCGAGATTGCCCGAATGATAGCAGCACGATCCGCCGCTTCTCTTGCGGCTTTCAGATTCAGGAAGTCCGCGACATTATCTTCGATCTCCTCAAGGTCGAGATCTTTCGCAGCAATCATTTTACCATCTGCCATGATCACTGCGCGTTTGATCCGGTTTTCCAGTTCCCTGACATTACCGGGCCATTTCCATGCGTTTAAAGCAGCCAGTGCATCAGGTGCGATACCCTTCACATCCGGATTGATTTCTGCAGCAAACTTCTTCTGGAAATGGCGAGCGAGTAGGCTTGCATCACCGGATCTTTCCGCCAGCGGCGGTATTTTCACTACTATCTCAGCCAGGCGATAATATAGATCTTCGCGGAAGCTGTTATTCGCAATCATTTCATCTAGATTCTGGTGTGTGGCGCAAACAATTCTGGTGTCTACCGCAATGGCCTTGCGCCCACCTACCCTCTCGATCACTCGTTCCTGGATGAAGCGCAGCAGTTTCACCTGTAACGGAAGCGGGATATCGCCTACTTCATCAAGAAATAAAGTGCCACCATTGGCTTGCTCAATCTTGCCCTCGGTCATCTTGACGGCTCCCGTAAAGGCGCCTTTTTCGTGACCGAATAGTTCGGATTCCAGCAAATTTTCGGGAATAGCGGCACAGTTTATCGCGACAAAAGCCTTGTCTCGGCGGTCGCTGGCATCATGTAGGCCGCGAGCCAGTAACTCTTTACCAGTGCCGCTGGCGCCCAAAAGCATGACAGAGGCATTGGTGTTGGCAACACGTTCAATCATTTGCGCGACTTTGAGCATTTCAGGTGCGCCGGTAATAATTGTACCGAGCACTTTTTGACTGCTGTCATATTTCCCCGCAAGGCTGGCATTTTCCAGCTCCAGTTTACGCACATGAAAAGCCCGGCGCACAATCAGGCCCAATTCGTCAATATCCAAGGGCTTTTGGTAGAAATCCCATGCACCGGAGGCAATGGCCTCAAGCGCGCTCTCTTTCTCGCCATGCCCCGATGCAACTATAATCTTGGTGTCCGGTTTCAGGCTGAGTATGGCCGCCATCGTAGCGAACCCTTCACTTGTACCGTCAGGATCTGGTGGCAGGCCCAGATCAAGCGTCACCACTGCGGGTTCTTCAGCCCGAAGCATATTGATTGCAGTTACGCGATCGCCTGCAACCAGAACTTCAAAATCTTCATAAGCCCATTTAAGCTGTCTTTGCAGCCCGGTATCATCCTCAATGATCAGGAGCTTTTCCAGCGGCTTTTTGTCCTTGCCAGACATATCATGCGACCCTTTCATTTTCTATTTCTTCATCCGTGAGCCAGCTTGCCAACGGCAATATCAGGGTGAAACGGCTTCCGGAGCCCTCTTTGCTTTCCACTTCAATCCTACCGTTCATCGCTTTAGCCAAGGAACGCGCTTCATAAGCACCGATGCCAAAGCCACCTGCTTTGCTCGATGCGAATGGCTTGAATAATTGGCTGCGGATGAACTCGCTCGACATGCCTGTTCCGCGGTCCACAACCTCTATGCCAAGACTGAAACTGCGTCTTCGCGCATTGATCATGATTGGCTGCCCATCGGGACTGGCATCAATTGCGTTTTGGATCAGATGCCCCAATATCTGCTCTACCCGTGCGGGGTCAGCCATGACGGTAAGGTCATCTATCTCAACACTCTCAATCTCGTGAAGCAGTCGTTTCTTGTCGATGATAGACTGTAACAAACCAGCCAGCTTTATCGGCTTAGGCTCTTCTGGCCTCGCCTTGTTATGCTGGGATAATCGTTCCAGAAGACCGTTCATCTTGTCGGCTGAATCCTGCAAGGTGGCGATCATATCAGCTTGAAATTCAGGATTGTCGGCATGCCGTTTTGCGTTGCGAGCCAGTAAACTGATCTGGCTGACCAGATTTTTGATGTCATGCATTACAAACGCCATTCGGCGGTTAAACTCATCAAAACGCTGCGCTTCCAGTAATGATTCCTGACTGCGTGCTTCGGCTAGGTAGCTTGCCACCTGCCGTCCGACGACCCGCAGCATATCGAGATCTTCCCAATCCAGGGTCCGGTTTATCCGCGGCCGCGCGAGCAAAATTATGCCAGCCAGCCGGTCAAAATGCACGAGCGGAACCGCAGCCCATGCTTGCGGATCACTGGTCATCCATTCCGGAATAGCGCCGGGATTTTCCCGAACCACTTCGTCTGTCTGCAAAGCATCAAACTCGATTATATGCCCCGTTTCCTCAAAAAACGGGACAGTGCCCGGTGTGCACGCTTGGGTCGGCACTTCTATGCTCTGCCAATTCCAACGTGATTGCAAAACCAGACGACCGGAATCATCTGGCATCAATAATATACCCGCAGGAGATTCGGTTATGTCGGCAATCGCTTTGACAACTCGTTCATGAAATGGCGCACTGTCCGGGCCTGGTCGTCCGATAGTGTCAGTGAATCTTATCCACTCAGCTCGGTAATCGTACCGATGCTGAAAGAAGTGCTTTGCCAGTTTGACCTTGAGCCAGGCACGAAATTTCCCGGATGGTAATAGCAGCAAAGCGGCTATGGACGTTCCGAATATGAAGCTGATCTGCGCAAGTCTGGCATAATCGCCGCCGATGATTTCCAACGCCGTTGCGATGATCACCATCATCAAAAGATACCCGGCAATGGCGACAAGCGACAAAGAACGAAACGCGATGCTGCGCGACAGTTTCAGCTTCCATTCGGTGTTACGGACAGAGCCCAATGCAAAGACAGGCGCGAGAAATGCCATTGCCGCTCCTCGCATAGTGGTGAGCTCTGTCGGGATTTGCTGCGTCAGATATGTGATTGTGAATAGATTAAGGTCATAGGTCCACATTGCAGCCAGCGAGGCCATCGGCAACCTGATTCCCCATCGCGTTTCAGGCGCTGAAATAGAGTATAGATTGTGCACCAGAACCAAGGCACCCACAGAAAACAACATGCGGAGCACCAGAGAAGTAAATATAGTCATATCCCCGATACGCGGACTTCCAGCGAAAATGGGGATCAATGAATCTACGACTAGCTGACCGCTCAGGACTACGGCCAATGCGGCATATATGATTTTGACCGTTTTGGGTTGGCGGCGTCCCGCTCCTGTCCCCATTAAAATAAACATGAAGACTAACCAGCCCATATTCCTAATAGACTCGGCAAAACTGGAAATAGGCGACAAAGCCCCTTCGATAGCAGTTGCCAAAGCCCAAAAGCTCGTCAATGCCAGTGCTAGAACCAGAGCAAGCTGCGCTTTGTTCCGCTCCGTCTTACGCTGGAATTGCCAGATAGTAAGCGCTGCAAAAAGCGCAGCCGCCAGGCCATGGCCAAATGTGCTGACCTGGGTCATCATGCCATCACCTCACCTTGCTCCGTCAGGCCAGATTATGACCCGTATGGTTTGCAGCAGAATCAGGATGTCCAGAAACGGCGTGTAATTTTTCGCGTAATACAGATCATATTCCAGCTTGTGCCGGCTATCCTCTATCGATGCGCCATAAGGATAATTGATCTGGGCCCAGCCGGTAATCCCCGGCTTAACTATGTGGCGCTCGGCATAAAATGGCATTCTGGTTTGCAATTCTTCGACAAATTGCGGACGTTCGGGACGCGGACCGACAAAGCTCATCTCGCCTTTCAACACGCTCCATGACTGCGGCAGTTCATCGATACGAACCTTGCGGATGAATTTCCCAATCCTTGTAATTCGAGGATCATTTTCTTCTGCCCACATCGCCTTGCCTGCGACTTCGGCATCAGCGCGCATCGAACGGAGTTTAAGAATATTGAATCTCTGCCCGTACAGACCGACACGTTCCTGTTTAAAGAATGCGTCCCCCCGGCTCTCCAGCTTTATCAGCGCGGCAAAGAAGAGGACGATCGGACCCGTCAAAATCAGCAGCAGAAGGCTCAGAACAATATCAAAGCTGCGCTTGAAAATCGTTGAAAGTCTACGCCCCGAAGAAAATCCGTCTGAAAAGATAAACCAGCTAGGATTCACGCTATCCAGATCAACACGTCCGGTTTCCCGTTCCATGAAGCTGGACATATCGTTAACATGAACCCCGGTCGTTTTGATTGTCAGCAAATCCGCTACGGGCAATGAATTTCTACGTTCTTCCAGAGCTAGTACAACTTCACTAACGCCCAAGTTTATTACATGTTTCGGCAAATCTTCTATTTCAGAACGATTAATAGCAGACGCGACAATCGCCGGCCCGTCGTTCATATTTACAAAACCGCTGACGATGAAGCCGCTTTCCTGCTTTGCAGAAAGTTCTGCAATGCGGTTGGCCTTTGGCCCCGCACCAAGGATCAGAAGATGGCGCTTGAACACGCTCATATCCAGCATCGCGCCTAGTAACATCCTGACAGCCATCAGAAGGAATATGGATGACAGCATGGCATATAAAGAAATCGACCGCCAAAGGGTGATGCCGGGAAGCAAGAATGCCAGGATGGACAGAAAAATAATGCCCAACGAAATCGCTACCAATATGCGGGCAGCAGCAAATCTAAGCGATTGCAGCGCTTCGGCTCCATAGCTTCCCACAGCGATAAGGGCGACCTCGAGCGCCAGAGCGAAACTAAGAACCGGAAACGGACGGTCATAGATCGAGCCCGCGTCCATCCCGATTTGACTGGCACGAAATACCCAGCTTGTTTCAGCCGCGAACACAAGCAGGCAGAAATCCAGAAGTCCCAGAAAAAAGACAGGATAAGGTATATAATGTTTGAATAATCTGAACATTCAGCGCGCAATCTCTGGGTTGATCGCGTAACTGATAAATAGAATTGTTTAGCTGTCGGTTAATTTTACACTGTTTTTCCCGTAAGCCGGACGGCAACGTGACAAATGTTCAATATTCCGACAGTGCCATATCAATCGCGAATAAAGCTATACGGCGTTAGCCCACTTTCCCGCTCATCAAGTTTTAATGCGCGGTTTTTCGGTGGCATTGATCTTTGCGGGCATTGTTCTCTGGTGCAAGATGAGCAGCCAAGCCCGATAGGTGTTGCATTATCGGCAGACAAATCCACACCACGCGCATGATAGAGCGTGGCAGCCAAATCTGCGGGCAAGCCAAGGCCAATAGCAAATTCAGGCGTGTAGCCAGCAGCACCGGAACCAAATCCCTCAACGGCACGCGACAGCGTAAACCATGCCGATCCATCTTCAAGCTGCAACAACTGGCTATGGACCTCTACCGGCCGATCGAAAACCTGATGAATATTCCACAATGGGCAGCGATGCATAGTTTCGATCAGTGGAGCATGGCTTGCTCCGGCAAAGCGTTTGGAGGCCAGGCCCGCTCTGTCAATTCTTATCATGAAGAATGGCAAACCCCGCGCACCCACTCTCTGCAGTGTAGTTAAACGATGCGCGACCTGTTCAAAACTGGCTCCGAAGCGCCTTTGCAAAACCTGGATTTGATATCCGGTCTGCTCACAAGCCCTTAAAAATCGTGCGTAAGGCATCATCAGGCTTGCAGCAAAGCAACCCGACAGATGGCGGCGATAAAAATGCTGCGCTACTTTATCCTGAAACTTGGCTCCGGAAACAAGATTATCAATCTCTGCCTGCGCTTCAATTTCTCCAAGCAATGCCGCAGCTTGAAAAGTGCGGGATGCAGGATCAAGCATTTCCGAAAGCTGCAATTGACGTGCATGCAGGTCCAGCCGGCGTAAAACCTTGGGCAATACCGTCTCTGGCAGCACCCTTATTGTAAGCTGATGCTTACCCCGAAGGCGCTCGGCTATCGCCCCGTATAAATCTGCAGCCCCTAATCGTAAATCATCTGCAAGGGTCTCTGCTTTCGCATCAAGGTCCGGAAAATAGTTGCGCCAGCGTTCAACCTCCTTACGCACCAATTGCATCGGATCTGTTATTTCAGGAATATTCCCAACCTGACCAACGGAACGGTTATCGAACAATCTTACAAATGCTTCCGCAGTGTTAGGTGCAGAGGCCAGCCATTCCTCTAGCTCCGCCCTGTCTATTGCCAGATCATCGAATATCGGGTCAGCCAGACGCCTGCCAATACCATCCACGCCCCCGCCGGGTTCATCCGCAACCAACTGGCGTGGATCAAAGTCGAAACGGTCAGCAAGCAAAAGCATGAGCCGCGCACTTAACGGCCGCTGGTTCCGCTCGACCAGATTCAAATAGCTGGGAGAAATATCCAGTGCATCAGCTAATGCCACTTGGGTCATATTCGCCGTCCGGCGGAGCCGCCTTATCGCCGCTCCTGCAAAAAGTTTTCTGTCTGCCATGCCCGCTTCTATGTAAATAAATTTACATGTTTTCAATCAGAAATGACAATAGTCACTTTATTTGCAATATATTTTGTAAATTAGCTTTGCGTCTGCCACGAAAATGGCCTTAATAAACTAAACCCGGTCATAGCATGGTCGATTCACACAGTTTCCTGGGGAGGAAAAGCTATCCGTCGGAGCCTTGCCGCTCCGGCGGATTTTTTTATGCGGGCGCGAGATCCAATACTCATCTGTAAGAGTATCTTAACCCGGATTACCTATTTTCCACCGGACATTATTAGTTTTTGGTGAGCATCATGATCAAAAAAGCAGGTCTTTTTGTCATTTCAGCAGCGTTTCTGGCTTATTTCATTTCTCCGGTCGAGGAAGAGCCGAAACCTTTGCCAGAAGAAACCAAAACCGAGCAAAAGACAAAATCCACTCCCTCGGATGATACAGATTATTGGGGCAGTGACGAAAGTGAAGAGGAACAGGAATTCGTCTTTGGCGAACCGATGGTCAGCACCGATCCGATAATAGATACCGACGAATCCAGTGACAGTAACGGCGAAGATGAAGCAGGTGACGCAAGCGAAACTGCCCCCAGATCATCAGTTTCGGCACAGGAAAGCTTTTCCCGAACGGTAAAGAGTCGCCCCATTCATAGCAGCAGCCCCAAACCGGGCGAGCTAGGTAGCGCCGAAAACCCCATCCGCCTCAACTAATTCGGACTAATCCAGATCCCGCGCCATATCACGGCGAGCGTCATCCCCGATAACTGCCGCATGGCCATAGTTGGGATGATCGATCTGGATCATTGCCTGTCCTTCACCGCTTTTCCATGCTTCCACCTGGTCAGCAGTTAAATGGAAATGCAGAAACTGGACTGCACTCGCCTTTCCGTCGGCGCGTGTGCGATCAATGTCCTGTTCCGGTTCGGCCGTGATTTTGTGATCGCCAATGGTCAAATGGATATGCTTATCCACACCGCCCAAGGTTTTTAGAAAAGCTGTCCGGCGTACTTCATCATCAATTTCAAACATCAGAGTCGCTGTAAATTCCGATCCATTCGGAATCATTGGATTATAGGCTTCCAATTCGTCGGCCAGCTGTTCATCACCGCCTTTTTCAATCCGCAGCATCTCCTGGATTTGCAGCCACATGCTTTCCCAGCTTTCAAAGTGGATTGTCGCATAAGGACCGATAGCCATCCGCCGAAATTTTTTACGCAGGATATTTTCCTGACGTTTTTCTGCTCTGATCGTTTCATAGTCGCTCAGCGAAAGAATATCGTCTCTGGTTATTTCATGATTGTCACGGGGCATTGCTAGTTCCTTAAAATCCATACGCCTTTGCAAGCAGTTCAATGGGATGCCCAATTCGTTCGGGCACTTTGGCTTGGCCGCCAGATTCCATGACCTGTTTAAGATGCGGGCCAGCCAGCGGGCATTCGCTGACCATATAATCGGGGTCATTCTTTGCAACCGAACGTGCGGCAGGACGACCAACCTTCACGGCCTTGTCGAAATTATCTTTGAAGATGCCCCATTTCCCGCCGTGCCCGGAACAACGCTCTGTAATGGTGGGCTTGGCTTCCGGGATCAGCTTCAGCATTTCCATAGCTTTCGGCCCCATATTCTGGGCGCGGCTATGGCAGGCAAAGTGAACGCCGATCTGTGCATCCATTGGTTCAATCGGCATCAAACCGCATTCTTTTGAAATCTCGACGATATATTCGCTGAGGTCGCGCGTCGCGAGAGCAAGCTTTTTAACGTCTTCATTCTCGGGCAGGATCAATGGCCATTCGAACTTCATCATCAAAGCGCAGCTTGGCGTTAGAGCAACAATGTCATAACCGTCATCAATCAGCGAAGAAAAATGGGCAGCGACCACTTCTGCCGAAGAAGCCACTGCCGGAAGATCGCCATTTTCCAGCTTCGGCATTCCGCAGCAACCGGGATATTCGACCAGTGTCTTTACGCCGTTATGCGACAAAACTTCCAAGGCAGCTTTGCCTGATGTCTGGTCGTTGAAATTGCCGTAGCATGTCGCGTAAATCGCAGCTTTTTTACCAAATGCGGGAGCATCTGGATTAGGGACAGGACCGCCGCCGGGATGTTTGTGGGTCAGCGGTACATCTTCAAATTGCGGCAGATGCGCGCGTTTGTCTATGCCCGCAACGGACTCAAGCAGGCCGCGAGTGAGGTTATTGTCTTTCTTGGTGGCCCAGTTGGCAGCATCGGAAACAATACCGGCAAGTTTGGCATTACGGTCGATCTTTGCCAGCTCCTTGTCCGCAAAGGGCGTCTTGCCCTTGCGATTTTCGACAGCACGGTGGCGGAGCATCAGATGGGGGAAATCGAGATCAAATTCGTGCGGGGGAACATAGGGACATTTGACCATGAAACACATGTCGCAGAGGGTGCAGGCATCGACGACTTTCTTCATGTCGTCAGCGCTCAGGTCATCGACCTCTTCATTGGGGCTTTCGTCGATCATGTCGAATAGTTGCGGGAAGCTATCACAGAGGTTGAAACAGCGGCGGCAACCATGGCAAATATCGAAAACGCGGCGCAGTTCCTTGTCCAGCGCCTCTTCATCGTAGAAGGACTCTTCCTGCCAAGCTATGGGGTGACGCATGGGCGCGTCTAAACTGCCTTCCTTCATGACATGCTCCAATCGTGCACCTAGACTTGCGGCTCCGTATCAGCGGGATACGAGCCAATAGTTGCGAAAGTGCCGCGAAGTGACCAATTTACGGATCAGTCGCGGCACTTACATGTTTCTTTTATCTAAAAGACTTAAGCGTCCAGTGTATCCAGAGTTTTCTGGAATTTACCAGCGTGGCTTTTCTCTGCTTTGGCAAGCGTTTCAAACCAGTCGGCAATTTCGTCAAAGCCTTCTTCGCGGGCAGACTTGGCCATTCCGGGATACATATCGGTATATTCGTGAGTTTCCCCAGCGATTGCCGATTTCAGGTTGGCTTCGGTGTTGCCGATTGGCTCACCCGTTGCCGGATCGCCAACTTCTTCAAGATATTCGAGGTGACCGTGTGCGTGGCCGGTTTCGCCTTCTGCAGTTGACCGGAATACAGCAGCTACATCGTTATAACCTTCTACGTCGGCTTTCTGGGCGAAATAAAGATAACGGCGGTTGGCCTGGCTTTCACCGGCGAACGCTTCTTTCAGGTTTGCTTCAGTTTTCGTTCCTGCGAGTCCCATGTTCTTCTCCTTTAAGGGTGTGATTAGAGTGACGCCGACTATTGAAATCGGGTTGGCCAAATACATACTCTTATTTGGCGCTTCTCTCCATCTGATTTTTTGATCTGCTACAATCGAAAAAACCGATTAATAACATGCGACTTATTCGCAATAGCGATAAATGATTATATCAGTCAACTTATCTCAGCACCGCTTCAGAATATAACTATCCGGTTCGATTATAAAGGAAAACTGATCGTCACCGGCGATCTGGACGGGACCTTCCATCTGGAATCGGCCTCCCGCTTCACCAGTCTCCTCATCCAGTGCCTGATCGACGAGATTGAGCTCTAGTCGCCCCTCCGTCCATTGCCATGAACCGGTCAAATCTTGCGATTGGAAATTGCCCCCGGCATCAAATGTCCAGTTGGTTGGGCGATCGCATGTTTCCTCTGCAAAAGCCCAACGCCCTTCGAAATATGAAGTTTCTACCGTCTCATCGCTTGCCGATACCGGCGTTGCAGCGATTAATGGCGTTGCAAAAGCCCCTAACCCGGCAGCTATAACTGGATTTACCGATTTCACGCGCCCCCCGGTTTCATGATATCCAGCGCGGCCGCTGTAAGTGCTTCCGCACCGGTCGCCACAACTTTTTCTGCATCAGGTGCCCAAAAGGGACTGTGGAGCGATGGCAGTTTCTTGCCCTCTTTCTCCGCAGCCAGATATTCATCCATCGGGACACCGCCGACCCAGATGATCATGCTCTTGATGCTTTCATCTGCCCTGCGATAACGGCTAAAATCTTCCCCGCCCATGACCGGCTGCGATTGCACAACCCGTTCCTTGCCAAAGCGCTGTTCAAAGAGTTTCGCCATTTCCATAGTAAATTCGGGGCTGTTATAGGTGGCGGGCGTGTATTCATCCTCGCGGATTTTAACAACGGGCATCTTATCTTCGGGAAGACCGGCTGTTACCGCCTCTCCCTTGACAATCCGCCTGATCCCCTCAAGCAGACTGGTGCGTGTTTCATCGGAATAGCTCCGCACGGTCAGCAATAGATTTGCCTCGTCAGGGATAATATTATGCTTGAAACCGGCTTGAAAGCTACCGACCGTCACTACGGCGGAATCCTGCGGGTCGGTCTCGCGGCTCACCAGTGTCTGCAAGGCCCCTACAATACGCGATGCGATCACAATCGGGTCTTTGGTTGTATGCGGATAAGCTCCGTGACCGCCCACACCCGGCACCGTTATGTCTACACTATCGACATTGGCCAGCGCAAAGCCCGGCGCATAGCCAACATAACCAGCCGGTGCGCCCGCCGCATCGTGAAAGGCGATGACATAGTCGGGCTTCGGAAAGCGTGTATACAGACCATCTTCCAGCATAGCCTTCGCGCCCTCGCCGGTTTCTTCCGCCGGTTGCAGGATCATGACCAGCGTTCCGGACCATTCATCCTTGCGCGAGGACAATTGACGCGCCGTGCCGACCCATCCGGTCATGTGCGTATCGTGACCGCAGGCGTGCATCACGCCGGTATCATTTCCTTCACGGGTCTTTGCCATCACCTTTGATGCAAATGGCAGTCCGGTTTTTTCAACCAGCGGCAAGCCGTCCATATCCGCCCGGATCATCACCGTCGGCCCCTCGCCATTTTTCATCACGGCAACCACGCCAGTGCCACCTACTTTTTCTGTAACATCAAAGCCCAGTCGGCGCGCCTCTGCTGCCAGTTTAGCGGCGGTTTGGACCTCTTCACCACTTAATTCGGGATTGGCATGCAGGTCGCGATAGATTTCCATCAGCGATGGCAAATCCGCGTTGATCGAGTCCGTCAACGGGTCAGCATGCGCCTGCGTACTAAACAAGACACTTGTTGCAGCCATTAAAGCTATTTTTGATAATCTGCGCATCACTGTCCCCTAGCCCGTTATTTTGATAATTATTCCGCTGAGCCTAAAGGCAAAAGCGACGCTTGCAAGGCATAATTTTACAGGATGGCCGCCCCCATCGTCACTGCGCCGTCCACCCGCCATCCACCGACAGGTTCGCGCCCGTGATCGCGCTGGCTTCCTCTTTGCACAGGAACAGGGCCAGCGCCGCGACCTGTTCGATCTGGACGAACTTCTTCGTCGGTTGACCGGCAAGCAGCACATCATTCATCACTTGTTCGCGCGTCATGTTTCGCGCTTTCATGGTATCGGGGATCTGGTTCTCCACCAACGGCGTCCAGACATAGCCGGGAGAGATTGTGTTGACTGTAATGCCTTGCTGGGCCACTTCCAGCGCGACGGTTTTGCTGAAACCGGCAATCGCATGTTTGGCGGCGTTATAGGCCGACTTATAGGGACTGGCGACTTTGCTGTGCATCGACCCTGTGTTGATGATCCGGCCCCAACCGCGCTCTTTCATGGCCGGCAAGACCGCTTTGGTGGTATGGAATGCGCTGTTGCAAATAATGTCCATGATGGCATTCCACTTGTCTTCGGGGAATTCGTCCACCGGAGCGACATGCTGGATACCTGCATTGTTAATCAATATATCAACTGGGCCGAGTTTCCCGGCACAATCGGCAGCCATCTGGCGGATTTCTTCGGGCTTTGTCATATCGGCATTGCTATAGGCAGCCTTGGCACCGCTCAGGCTTTCAAGCTCCTGACGCAATGTTTCAATTTCGGCCTGATCGCCAAAACCGTTAATCATTACGGCAGCGCCTTCCGCAGCCAGGGCTTTGGCATAGCCTCCGCCAATTCCGGAAGTCGAGCCTGTAATCAATGCCGTCTTACCCTTCAGAAACATCTATTTTCTCCTTTGCGCGACCTTAAAACTCTCGGTAACGACTGCAATGTAATTTTGTAAATCATTGCCCGAAATTCGCTGGCCATTTGTAAAACAATGTTTGCACGCTTGCGCTTTTCCCCATTTCAGGCGATTTAACTTGCCATAGGAGATGAAGCCATGCGTTTAGATGATCTGGATCCCAGCAAGAATGTTCGCGACCATGGTCAGGGTGGTGGCAGAGGTTTTGGCGGTAACGGCGGAGGCGGCGGCCTTGGCATGTTGCTCAGCTTTCTTCCGATGCTACTGGGCCGTAAATTGGGGTGCGGCACAATATTGCTAATCGGCGGTGCTGCGCTGGCATTCATGTATTTTGGCGGCGGCGGGATGTTGACCGGCGATATGGCCAGTCAAGGCAGCTTGCCTGCTGGCGGGTCTGATCGTGCCGTGGCCTATGACACAGCGGAGGAACGCTTTGCCGGTCAGGTGCTGACTTCTACGGAACAGACATGGGCAAAGCTGTTTCAAACGGGCGGTTCACAATATACACCCACGACGATCAACTTTTATCAGGGCGGTGTAAGCTCCAATGGCTGTGGCTCAGCCACTTCAGCGGCGGGGCCATTTTATTGCCCGGCGGATCAGGGCATTTATCTCGACACCTCTTTTTTCAACGAACTTGAAACAAAGCTGGGCGCAGGTGGCGACTTTGCCAAAGCCTATGTCATTGCCCATGAAGTCGGCCATCATATCCAGAACCTGACCGGCACGGCGGATCAGGTGCGCCAGCAACAAAGCCGCGCCAGCAAGGCCGAAGGCAATGCCCTGCAAGTGCGGATGGAATTACAGGCGGATTGCTATGCCGGAGTCTGGGCTGCACAAAATGCAGACCGGATGGAGCCGGGTGACGTTGAGGAAGGCCTGACCGCAGCCCATTCGATTGGCGACGATACGCTAATGCGCGGGGCCGGACAGACACCGGTGGAAAGCATGTTCACTCACGGAACGTCCGAACAGCGCATGACATGGCTGAAAAAAGGTCTGCAAACCGGCGACCCGGCCGCCTGCAACACATTTGCAAGCGGCGCGGTTCTCTAGAGTGATTTCGAGTGAAATGGAACATTTCACGGCTCGGAAATCACGGTAAAACAATAAACTAGGCCCCAATTTTGATTCAATCAAAATTGAACGGGGTCTAGTTCACTGGTGCTTACTTCACTGGAGCTTACCCATGTCCGCTAGTCCTGAGCTTGTCGAAGGGCGTTTCAAAGTCAGGCATAGCATCAAGTCTTAAAGCGTCCTTTGACAAGTTCAGGGCTAACGGTATCTTTCCTATTTGGTTTAACCCCGCTTCTGCAACGTCCGTGACCAATCCAACCGCCGGGTGACGAACATCACCCCGGCCAAAGCGGCAAAGATCAGCAGCGACCCGATGAGCAGCGAATAAGCTTCAAGGCTCAACAATATGTAGATCACGCCATAAAGCGCCGCCAACAGCCCGCCGATCAGGGATGCCCGCCGCCAACTGGATAGGACCGAAGCCACATAAGCGGTTATCAGCCCGATCGTTGCGACCGACGCCACAACATAGGCCAAGGCAAATCCAATAATCTCCGCAAAGGCGAGCAGCAGAACAAAAAACAGCACCAATGCCGCGCCAACCAGAATATATTGAACAGACGAAATGCGCACGCCGCCAATCAGATCGAATAATAGCAGCGCAACAAAGGTAAACCCGATGAACAGAAAGCCATATTTGGTCGCCCGGCTGACCTGGTCATACAGATCGACGGGCTGGATTAGGTTGATCGTTACGCTGGAAGGTTTAACCGCGCCGGCACCTGCATAGCTATATCCACTGACATCGGTCTGCGGGAATATTTGCTCTCGCGCCTGCGTGGAGGTCAGCGAACTGCCCAGCGCAAGATTGGATATGCCATATTTCGCGGTAAACCCCGCTGTCGTTACCTCGTTTTCAGGTAGGAACCCGCCTGTGAAGCTTGGGTGCGGCCATTCCGATGTCACGGTCCAGTTGGTCTGTCCCGCATCCGGTGCCATTGTCAGGCTTTCTGTCCCGCGGAACTTCACATCATAGGTAACATTGATCGTGCCATCAGCCAAAGCGCTCGCATCCATCCATGCAAAAAAGCCCGTATTGCCGGTTTCGCTTAAGCCCTTGCCGGGTTGCAGAACAAGCGGCTGGCCATCGGCGGAAAGCTTGTTATTCGCTGCCAATCCGCGTGCATCAGAAAGCCCGAAACGGATTTCCGCCCGTGCAAAATCGATATCAGCGAGATCAATCCCGGAGCGGTTAAAATCATCCGGCAATTTGAACGATGCCGAACCGGTCACGTTGGTATTATAAATCACGACTTCATAGATGGAGCGGCTTTTCACCTCGGTCTGGATGTCGCTATCGAAGGTCATCACTTCCGGCGAAATGAAAAGTTCCTGCGTAACCAGATCCGTGCGCGTCACGGTTTTGCCGTCCTGCTCCACCGCGGTCTGCACCTTTGCTTTATAAGGCAGCACAATTTTTGGTCCGGCAAACACTTGCTGCCCGCCCCAACCAGTAACAATAGATTGCTCGGCACGTTCGCTCTGGCTCTGGCGATCGTAAATCAGCAACCAGCTAACAAAGAGCGGGATTGCGAGCAAAAATCCGGTGAGTAGCACCAGCAGGAATTTAGAACCTGGCGAGCGTTCTGTCCGCTCCTCTGGTTCGGAGCCTTCCGATTTATCGGCACGATCACGCATTAAAATTCTCCCTATAAATCCCTGCTGTCAGGTAATTGCCGCTCTTGCAAGCTGAAGCCATTGCTCTAATCATGATTTCATTCCTCTTACCTGAGCGATGAATCGAGATTTCCGTGCGCCAAATTAACACATTAGAAAATTGCCACAATGTGAACGACTTTCGTTCGCTCGCCAAGAAACGTCTGCCCTTTCCGATCTTTGACTATATCGACGGCGCTGCCGATGACGAGGTAACGCGTCGCCGCAATACAGCGGCTTATGAAAGCTGCGATCTTGTTCCCAATGTTCTTGCGGGGGTCGAGACAATTGACATGAGCACGACGGTCATGGGGCAAAAAATTGCTATGCCTCTGTTCCTCGCGCCCACAGCATTGCAGCGCCTGTTCCACTGGCAGGGTGAACGCGGGGTTGCGCGGGCAGCCGAGAAATTCGGTACATTCTTTGGTATCTCCTCCCTCGCCACTGTCAGTATCGAAGAAATCGGCGAAAGCATCAGCACGCCCAAGATGTTCCAGCTTTACGTGCACAAGGACAAAGGTCTGAACAAATCGATGGTGGAGAGGTGCAAGGCCGCGAAATTTGACGCGATCACCCTCACGGTAGATACGATTGTCGGCGGCAACCGTGAACGCTGCCTGCGCTCCGGCTTTACCAGCCCGCCAAAAATTACCCCGGCCAGTTTCCTGAGCTATGCCACCAAACCCGGCTGGGCGCTTAACTACCTGTTCCGCGAAAATTTTGAGCTGTCCAACCTGAAAGACCATGTTGCAGAGGGCACCAATGTCGCGCTTTCGGTGGCGGATTATTTTTCCACCATGCTGGACCAGTCGCTTGATTGGGCCATGGCCGAAGATATTCGCAAAGACTGGGGCGGCGAGTTCTGTCTGAAAGGCATCATGTCGGTCGAGGACGCAAAACGCGCCGTGGATATAGGCGCAACCGCGATCATGGTTTCCAATCATGGGGGGCGGCAACTGGACGGATCCCGCGCGCCATTCGACCAGCTTGCGGAGATTTGCGACGCGGTGGGGGACAGGATAGATGTCATCTGTGATGGCGGCATTACCCGCGGTAGCCACGTTCTAAAGGCGCTAAGTGTCGGGGCAAAAGCCTGTTCCGGCGGACGGCTCTATCTCTATGCACTAGCAGCGGCTGGTCAGGCAGGGGTGGAGCGCACGCTTGGCTTATTGCAAGCGGAGATTGAGCGGGACATGAAACTAATGGGCGTTACATCCGTTGATAAGTTGAACCGGGAGAATCTACGCTACCGGACTTAAATGGCCAACAGGGAAAAACAATATGCCACCATACGCCAAATTAGCCGCAGCTTCCGTTCTGGCAGCATTTTTCGTGGCTCAACCTGCTCTTGCCCAAACACCCGACCCAGATGAATCCATGGCCAAACACGCAGAAAAGGCTGTTGTGACGCCGGCCAGAGATGTTGGTCTGAGTAAAACCGAAATCCCTGAAAAACTCATAAGCATTCAGGATGATCCCTATTCGCTTGAAGGTCTTCGCCGCTGCGCCGCGATCATCAAAGAGGTTGAGGAGCTGAATGAAGTTCTGGCTGCCGATGTGAACGAGGTAGTTGATAAGACCAGAGCCGAAAAGCGCGAAGAAACCGCGAGCCGTGTTGCCGGCGGAGTGATCGGCGGCATCATCCCGTTTCGCGGTCTTGTGCGGGAAATATCGGGCGCAGCGGGCAACGAGCGGAAATATAATGCTGCGGTCTATGCCGGTGTGGTTCGGAGGGGATTTCTGAAAGGCATCGGGCGTGAGCGCGGATGTAAAGCGCCTGCCCGGCCTTGATCCATGATCCTGTAGCCTGAACGCCCCGCCCCCAACCGCTCCTTAAGAAGGAGGGTTGGGGTGGGTATCAACGAGTGATTAGTAAACCCGTTTCTTCGGTTCTACATATTCCGCTTCGTCGGTCAGTGTATAGTCATGCACAGGACGATAGCTGAGCTCGACCTTGCCGGTGCCGCGTGACGCGTCCGGGCCGCCCCAGCCGCTGAATGTTGCAACTGTGTGCTTCATCCATTCCTTGTCGTTCCGGTCTTCATAATCTTCATGCATGTGCGCGCCGCGACTTTCTTTGCGGTTGGCAGCACTTTCCATCGTCACGACAGCCTGGCCCATAAGGTTATCAAGCTCCAGCGTTTCGATAAGGTCGGTGTTCCAGATAAGCGAACGGTCGGTAACATGAATGTCGCCCATTTTCTGGTTCACTGCCTGCATCGCGGTTACGCCTTCAGCCAGCAATTCGTCATCGCGGAACACGGCACAGTTTTTCTGCATCGTTTTTTGCATTTCCGTACGCAGTTCAGCGGTTGGTGTCCCGCCTTTCGCATAGCGGAAGTGATCCAGACGGGTGAGCGCCAGATCAGCAGAATCCTTTGGCAATGGCTTATGCGGCGCGCCCGGGGTCAGCTTGTCTTTAAGCCGCAGTCCGGTCGCACGGCCAAACACCACCAGATCGATCAGCGAGTTGGAACCAAGACGGTTTGCACCGTGCACGGAAACACAGGCCGCTTCACCGACAGCGTAAAGTCCGGGCACAATCGCGTCCGGATTATCCTGGGTCGGGTTCACAACTTC
This sequence comes from Sphingorhabdus sp., assembly GCA_015478735.1. Taxonomy (GTDB): domain Bacteria; phylum Pseudomonadota; class Alphaproteobacteria; order Sphingomonadales; family Sphingomonadaceae; genus Parasphingorhabdus. Next base: position 23,922 of record JADMKQ010000083.1, read on the forward strand.
GCCATGATAATTACAGGGTATGCCGCCCATATTATAATGGACCGTCGGCACAACTGGCAGAGCCTGACGCGTCAGATCGACATTGGCAAAAATCTTGCCAGTTTCGGTAATGCCCGGCAGACGTTCCGCCAGAACAGCCGGGTCGATGTGATCGAGATGGAGATAGATATGATCTTTCTCCGGCCCGACACCGCGCCCTTCACGAATTTCTGTGGCCATGCAGCGGGAAACAACGTCACGGCTGGCCAGGTCTTTCGCGCTTGGCGCATAGCGTTCCATGAAACGCTCACCTTCCGAGTTGGTCAGGTAACCGCCCTCGCCGCGTGCGCCTTCGGTGATCAGCACGCCTGCGCCGTAAATGCCGGTCGGGTGGAACTGGACAAACTCCATATCCTGCAAAGGCAGACCAGCACGCAGCACCATGCCGCCGCCGTCACCGGTGCAGGCATGTGCGGAGGTCGCGCTGAAAAAGCAGCGGCCATATCCGCCCGTTGCCAGCACAACCGCATGGGCGCGGAAACGGTGGATCGATCCGTCTTCCATACAGATTGCGATGACGCCGCGGCATTCTCCGTCTTCCATGATCAGGTCGATGGCGAAATATTCGATGAAGAAATCCGCATCATATTTCAGGCTCTGTTGATACAAAGCATGAAGCATAGCGTGGCCGGTCCGGTCCGCCGCTGCACAGGTGCGCTGCACTGGTGGGCCAGCGCCGAGATTCTGCATGTGGCCGCCAAACGGGCGCTGATAGATCGTGCCATCTTCGTTACGAGAGAATGGCACACCGGCATGTTCCAGTTCGTAAACCGCTTGCGGCGCTTCACGGACAAGATATTCAATCGCGTCCTGATCGCCCAGCCAGTCTGAACCCTTGACCGTGTCATACATGTGCCAGGTCCAATGGTCCGGCGTGTTGTTACCCAGCGAAGCGGCAATACCACCCTGCGCCGCAACCGTATGTGAACGGGTTGGAAAAACCTTGGTAATACAAGCGGTTTTCAGACCGGCTTCAGCAGAACCCATGGTGGCCCGCAAGCCGGACCCGCCGGCACCCACGACGACCGTGTCGTACATGTGGTCAATAATTTTATAAGCGGGCTGTGAATTTGTGTCAGTCATTAGGCGACCACTCCGGTAAAGGCGACCTTGGCAACAGCGAAGATTCCCAGCGCTGCACCGCCAATGGCGAAAAAGTTAAGCAAGATGATGAGGCCGAATTTCACGCCATGATCGTGAACATAATCCTCGATCAAGACCTGCAGCCCAAGCCGCAAGTGCCAGAAAATGCTGACCAGCATCAAAATCATCGGAACCGCGACCAGCGGCGAAGACAGCCAGCCGACCAGCAATTCATGTTCATAATTGGGCAGTCTGAACAACGAGACCAAAAGCCATGCAACCAGCATAAGGTTGCCAACGGCTGTAACCCGCTGGATTATCCAGTGATGCGCGCCGCTTTGGGCAGAGCCAAGGCCGCGAACCTTACCAATATCTGTTCCTGATCCCATCGTCTTATCCAATCAGCTTTGTATAGATGAAAAACCAGAATGCTGCGGTTGAAAGCAGAGCCAGTACCGGCACCGCAGACGACCATTTCCTGTTCAGTTTAAGCTCGTAGCCAGCGCCGGTATCAAGCACCAGATGGCGCAATCCCGAAAACGCATGTTCGAACAAGGCAAAGCTCATGCCGATCATCACGACAAAGCCGGGGATGCTCGTCATGACACTGACAAAGGTTTCATATGCCTCTGGCCCGGCAGAAATACTGTAAAGCCACCACACCAGTATCGGCGCGCCCAGCATGGCAAGCGCGTCACCCGTAGCGCGGTGGAGGATAGAAACCAGCATATGCGGTTCCCACCTGTAAATTCCCAGATGCGGCGATAATGGCCGGTTTGTTGGTTTAGCCAATTTTTGTCCCCTGATGAGTGGAGCCCATATGATCCGGCTCCGGAGTCTATGTAATGAAGCAGTGCTTTAGCGAAATCCCCGCATCATGCAAATAGGATAGCAGGCTTTTTCTATTCCGTCAGCCGGGTTCAGCGGATAAATTGCCGGTTCGCTCGCCAAAATCAGCTATCGGCTATTAAAAATATGAGCGATCTTCCATCTGCTATTGGACCTTTTCATCTCTCATCTCTATCCACCTGCAAGATGACACACGCTAAAACACATATTCTCGTCACCGGAGCCAGTCGCGGCATTGGCAGAGCGACCTTGGACAGTTTTGATCCAGAAAGCGTCCGTGCCATTGGCCAAAGCACGTCAGGCGAAGACGGCCTGCTGAAATCGGATTTTACCCAGCCGGACCAGATTGCTTTGCTGTGGGAAAATGCTCTGGAACACATGGATGGCCGGATTGATGTTCTTGTCAATAATGCCGGGATTTTCGATCCCAATCCTATTGCCGAGAATGGCGACGACTGGCTGGAAAGCTGGAACCGCACGATGCAAATCAATCTTACCGCATCGGCGCAGCTTTGTCGGCTGGCGGTGCTTCATTTCCAAAATCGCGGGGGCGATAATGACGGTGGTGACAGAGGCGGCCGGATCGTCAATATCGCCAGCCGCGCTGCCTATCGCGGTGACGGGCCGGACTATTGGCATTATGCCGCATCAAAAGGCGGCATGGTTGCGATGACCAAATCCATCGCACGCGGTTATGCCCATGAAGGCATTCTCGCCTTTGCCATCTGCCCGGGCT
>JADMKQ010000084.1 GCA_015478735.1 Sphingorhabdus sp.
GGCTATGGCCGGATTGGCAGCCGAGCAGCCGGAATTGCAGGCTTTGTTTGATGGTTCGGCTTATGGACCAGCATCCTTAACTGATAGCGATGCAGGGGCCAGCGGCGGTGCAATACCGGCGTGGCTGCAAAGCAGGTTCGCTGCCTTGGTGGGCGACAATGAACAAGCTGCCCTGTTTGATCGCGCACCGCTCGATATCAGACTCAATCCCAAAAAAGCGGACGAAAGCGCGATAACGGAGACTTGGCCAGAGGCGGAAGTGCTGCCATTATCCGGCGCTTACCGGCTGCCTACCGGGACCGATGTCGAAAATAGCGCGCCCTATAATATGGGCCAGATCGAAATTCAGGACATGGGCAGTCAGGCGATTATCGCAGCCTGTCTATCCGGGGCGCATCCGAAACAGGTTCTGGACATGTGTGCGGGCGCTGGCGGCAAAACACTGGGCCTTGCCGCGTATCTCACGGATGATACGCGCATCATCGCCGCCGATACCGATCGCGGTCGGTTAAGCCGTATTGAGCCGCGTTTGCAGCGATCAGGCGTGCGGAATGTCGAGACTATATTATTGTCTCCCAATAAAGAGGAAGAGGCGCTTGGTTCGCTGGCCGGGCAGTGCGATCTGGTGCTGGTCGATGCGCCGTGCAGCGGCACGGGCACATGGCGGCGCAACCCGGAACTGCGTTGGCGGATGACGCCCAAGCGGCTGGACCAGACAGTGCAGCTACAGGCGAGATTGCTCGATCTGGCCAGTCAGATGGTCGCACCGGGCGGACGGCTGGTTTACGCGGTTTGTTCCCTTTTGGATGCGGAAGGCGGCGCACAGGCCGATGCTTTCCTGCAGAGCCATCCGGAGTGGCGAGATATAGAGGTTGATTTGCCGATAGGACGTCCATATCGTAAGGGAACTCTTCTCACCCCGTATCACGACGGAACGGATGGCTTTTATTTCACCTGCCTCGAAAAATTGTGATAGCAGATCATGACAGGCCGCGTCATTCCGACGGTACGAGCAGATGAACCGGCTAAAGAGCACGAGTCTTTATTGGAGCTAATTATGCGTTTTTCCCCCGCAGCCATCGCACTTTCCCTGGTTTTCGCCACGGTGTCCAGCGTCAGCTTTGGCCAGAGAGCAGATGTGGAAATCAATCCCCGCTCGATCGCCTATATGCAAAAGGGCGAAACGGCGCAAAATGCTGGGCAACTGGACCTGGCGTATGATCTCTACGAGACGGCTCTGGCGGTTGATCCGCGAAATGGCGGGGCCTTCATCGCCTTGGCCCAGATCGCGCGGGTGCAGGATTTGCCGGGCAAGGCTATCCAGCTTTACCGTGAGGCTTTGATCCTTGATCCCAATAATATCGACGCCCTGGCCGGAGAGGGAGAGGCACTGGTCCAGCGAGGAGCGGTTGAGAAAGCGAAGCTGAACCTGTCGCGGATTAAAACGCTTTGCCGCACCCGCTGTCCGCAAACGGCGCAGCTTTCTGCGGTAATTGCGAATTCCGCAGAAACCCCGATATTGTCCGCTCAGGCCGATACGGCAAAGCCAAATGTCGGTGATGAGAAGGTCGAAGAGGGCCAGCCCGAATAATCTTGGCTAAGCTTCTGTTAAAAATCGCTAACGTCTAAAAATCGTAAACTAGCGTCGCGCGGCTAAGCGTATCGGTTTTGTCGCGCCCCTCTGGCGGGTTGGTTTCATGCTCGATCGCATAGGATAAGCGAGCCGATAATTTCCCGCTGATTTTGGCATCCAGGGCAGTCGTGGCGGTCAATGTATTGGTGCCGGATGAGAAAATAGCCGTCGCGCTGGACAGGCTTTTCGCGTCGGAGGCGAGGGTGGCACCGGCGCCCTGGGTCAGCTTGAACTTCTTGGCAATCTGCCACGCGAGATCCATGCCGACCAGTCCCGCTAGCCCGCTATCCGTTCCGCCGTCCACATATTCGGTCAATCGCCACGCCGGACCAGCTTTCACATTCAGCTTTATGTCCTTTTCCTTGACGACGGTATAGCCGACCCCGCCCGACAGGGTGTAACGGGAAGATACGCCCTGGAGCCGGTCGCGGTCAAATTGCGTCAATCCAAAGAAAAACAGCCGGTCATTCAATTTATATTCCGGCTCCAGAGCAGCAGAAAACTGTTCCTTGCTGGTATGGCCGTTGCTGCGCTGATAATCGGCGCGCGCGCGAAACTTGAGCCGCCATTTTATCGCATCCTTCACCAGCCTTAAACCGGCACTAATGCCGACATTGTCGGAATTGCCGGTATTGCGAAAACCGCCCAGTTCACCTTCCCCCGACCAATGCTCAAAGAAAGGCGCTTCCATCTTGGCCAGCTTTTCCGCTTCTACCTGTTCCTTTTTCGCCTGGGCAAGCTGTGCCTGCTCCTCTTTATAGGGGGCGAGCATGGTTTCGATTTCGGCGCTGTCATCGGGATGGGTCAGCTTGGCAAACTTGACCACCGATTTGACTTCTGCATCATTACCGGATTCAATAGCCGCCGCGATCATGGCCTTGACCGGTTCCGGCAAAGCAGCGTGCGCTGGTGAAACAGCACCAATGGCCACGAGTGAGAATGGCAGAAATGTTCGTCGCAACATACTGTAATCCTGTAACTATTTAGAAGTCACTTTAGATCAGTGGTCTAAATTCTTCCAAAATCGCACAGTAGAGATCCCGCTTGAAGGGAACAATCATATTCGGCAGATTTGCAGGGTTAGCCCACTTCCAATCCGAAAACTCCGGATGTTCTGTGGCGATATTGACATGCTTGTCTTCACCTGTAAACCGCATGAGGAACCATGACTGGCGCTGGCCGCGATATTTGCCTTTCCAGATTTTTCCCAAAAGCTCGTCGGGCAAATCGTAAAGATACTGGTCCTTGCTCCGCGCAATCACCTGAACAAAGTCAGGTGTAATGCCGGTTTCCTCCTCCAGCTCGCGAAATGCAGCGCGCTCACTATCTTCGCCATCATCAATGCCGCCCTGCGGCATTTGCCAGGCATCGGGATAGTTGCTCTGCGCGGCATCCATCCGTTTTCCGACAAAGGCCCGTCCAACAGAATTGACCAGCATAATGCCGGCACAGGGGCGATAGGGAAGTGCGCTGAAATCGTTGCTCATAATGTTGATAAAATTGCCTTTAATGCGTTACAAATGCCGTCCACGTCCTGCTGTGACGAAGGGATACCTTTACGCAAGCAGATCAGGCCATGAATATTGCCCTTTGCTTCCTGAAAGATCAACGGCACACCCGCTTCTACAAGTTTTGCTCCATAAGCCCGCCCCTGGTCACGCAGCGGGTCAAGCCCTGCGGTAATTAGCACGGTTGGCGGGCTGCTCGCAAGGTCGCCGTGAATGGGATCACAGCGCACATCGCCCGATTTTCCGCCATAATGGCCGTGGAAATAATCCATCGATGCCTTGGTGAGCAGAAAACCCTCTGCAAACTCGTCCATTGATCCGCTATTCGCTGTGCTATCGACAACGGGATAAAGCGGAACCTGAACGATGACTGGCACAGCCGCAGGCTTTTTCGCCAGATCCTGTGCCACCACAATCGCCAGGTTACCGCCAGCACTATCGCCGCAAGTGATTATTCCGTCAATTTCAAAGCCGAGCGCATCGGCGGCATTTTCCGCAATCCACCGTGTCGCCGCCTCGCAATCATCGGGGGCAGCGGGGAAGGGCGCTTCGGGCGCCATCCGGTAATCCACCGCGATCAGCGGCAAATCCATCTGTGCGGCCATTTCGGTGCAGAAAGGGTGGTGGCTTTCCAGATCACCGATCACGAAACCGCCGCCATGATAGAAAACGATCGCCGGTCCCTTTTCGCGGCTTTCGCGCTTGTCATAATAGCGCAGCTTGATGTCGCCAGCCGGTCCGGGACAGGTCAGGTCTTTTACAATCGCCAGATCAGTCGGCTCCGCATCGACCAGAAAGCGCATAGCGACATAGGCTTCCCGTGCAGCCGCAGGTTCCAGCTGGTCCAAGGGAGGTGTGCCTGCCGATTCCAGCATAGCTAACAGGGCCTGCGTGTCGGGCCGTACAAAAGCCGATGTCATACTTATCTCTCCATACCGTTGTATATTGTTTTACGATGCTTACTTATCGACTAGATCAGCTTATATTCACTAGGCAAGGAATATTCCTCCTGATCTGGATGGAAAATGTCGGGCTCAAACAAAAACTTTATCACTAATAGTTTTTATCGTTTGAAGCGGAGGGTAGAAGTGCTTTATCGCTACTCCCGATAAGGATTGTTACGGATAATATTTATGGCAACGGCGTTGACGCAAAACGAAAATGATATTCAACCTGTAAAAGCGGAAAATGTAGTTGTCCGCTTTGCGGGCGATAGTGGTGACGGGATGCAGC
>JADMKQ010000085.1 GCA_015478735.1 Sphingorhabdus sp.
TTTTACCGTGATTTCCGAGCCGTGAAATGTTCCATTTCACTCGAAATCACTCTAAGCCTGTCGAAGGACGTTTCAGGCCATCAGCGCGTCAAGACTATAGATACCCTTCGACAAGCTCAGGGTTAACGGAAAATCCTTACTACACATTCAAGAACCTGCGGCTGGGAGCAATCAAGCTTCCAGCACCGTCGCGGCTTTGCGTTCACTGCGCCATAGGAACAGCCCGCTCAACAAGATCAAACCGCCACCGACAAGGGCCAGCGGGTCAATCGGATCACCGAATATGAATACGCTAATCGCCGACGCCACGATTAGCTGTACATAGACAATCGGTGCAACGGCTGCAGCCGTCGTGCGCATGGTCGCCATATAAAGCAGGAAATGGCAGCTCGTCGCAGTTATAACAACAATCGCGCAGCGCAGAACAACGTCCCAGTCCGGAACGCCCGGAACATGCATGGACGGCAAGAGGAAATGTCCTGCGACAGCGGCAACGGTCAGAAATATAGCCGCCCAGAATGCAATATAGAATTGCGCTGCAAAAATGGACCTCTGACTGGACACCATCCGGTTAAGAATGAGCATCGATGACATCGCCCCCGCTGCGATAAGCGGTAACACTGCCACCCAGCCAAAAGCTGCGACATTGGGGCGGAGCATGATCAGCACACCGCCAAAGGCTACAATCGTCGCGATCCAGGTGGAAGGCCGCATCTTCTCTTTCAAAAACCAGCCGGAAATCAAAGCGGTCAGGATAGGACTAACGAACGATATCGCCACGGCATCGGCAAGCGGCATGATATAGATTGCGGAAAAGAAACTTAACGTCACGGCGGCAAGCGACAATCCTCTGGCCGCGTGTAGCATTGGACGGCTGACCTCGAAACCGGCCCTGCCCTCTTTCCAGAATAGAATAGCCGCTAGGGCAATCGCCCCCATGGAAAAACGCAGCGCGGCTACTGCGGGAGCGGGCCAGTCTCCCGCCATGGATTTGATGATCGCATCACCAACCGGAAAGCCGGAAAAAGCAATCAGCGCAAGCAAGATCCCGTTGCCAGAACCACTTTGGGCGCCTGCTCTATCCGGTACTTTTTCTTCATGCTTGTCTGCTTGCACAGCTCATCCGATCATTAGAGGTTACAGCTCGTGATTGCAGGCTATCCGCCTATAAAACAACCATCATCTCTCGCCCATAACAAATTAGATGAGCGCAATATGCCCGGCTTGATTATCCGATAATTAACCATTTTCGAGCAGAAGTATGTCCAATCGATTGGGAACGCATTATTTCCGGCGGAGAGACATGAGCGCATTTGGTAAAAAAAATGGATTGGGTGGCGGACGATCGTCATTTGGCGTCGCTAAGCCTATGTCTGGCAGTGGCGGATCAAGGTCCGGCACTGACCGGGACAAGCCTTACGCGTTGGGCGGCAGCCAATTTCCATCCATAGACGCGGTTCCGCTCCCAGGGGAGCAGCACGGACATGATATTCCCGAACCCGTAGCAACGAGTGCCCCGGATAAAGATGACGCGATGTCGCGCCTTGCCGAGCGTTCCAACGCGATTGCGGATACCGGCGACAAGGATGAAGGCTTTGGCGCTTCGGTTCACAAAATCAAAGAACAGGTTCTCCCACGTTTGCTGGAACGGGTTGACCCGGAAGCCGCAGCGACGCTCAACAAGGAAGAGCTGACCGAAGAATTCCGCCCGATCATCATGGAAGTGCTGACCGAGCTAAAATTAACGCTGAACCGGCGGGAGCAGTTTGCGCTTGAAAAGGTGCTGGTCGACGAACTGCTTGGTTTCGGTCCGTTAGAGGAATTGCTCGGAAATCCGGATATTTCGGATATCATGGTCAACGGCCCTGACCAGACTTATATCGAGATTAAGGGCAAGCTTGAAATCGCACCGATCAAATTCCGCGATGAAGAGCATCTGTTCCAGATTGCCCAGCGGATCGTAAACCAGGTTGGCCGCCGCGTTGACCAGACCACACCGCTTGCCGATGCCAGGCTTGCCGATGGTTCGCGTGTTAACGTGATCGTGCCGCCGCTCAGCCTTAAAGGCACGGCGATCTCCATTCGTAAATTCTCCGAAAAGCCTATCACGCTTGATATGATGCAGGGCTTCGGTTCCATGTCGACGCAGATGTGCACGGCGCTGAAAATCGCTGGAGCCTGCCGTTTTAACGTGGTTATTTCCGGAGGTACGGGTTCGGGTAAAACGACCATGCTCAACGCCATGTCGAAAATGATCGATCCGGGTGAGCGCGTGCTGACGATTGAGGATGCCGCAGAGCTTCGTTTACAGCAGCCGCACTGGCTACCGCTCGAAACCCGCCCGCCCAATCTGGAAGGCGAAGGTGCGATTACCATTGGCGATCTGGTGAAGAACGCCCTGCGTATGCGGCCGGACCGGATCATCCTGGGTGAGATTCGCGGCGCGGAATGTTTTGACCTGCTCGCTGCGATGAACACGGGCCATGATGGTTCGATGTGTACGCTCCACGCCAATAGCCCGCGTGAATGTCTTGGCCGGATGGAAAACATGATCCTGATGGGCGACATCAAGATTCCGAAAGAAGCGATTTCACGGCAGATCGCAGAATCGGTTGATCTGATCGTTCAGGTGAAACGCCTGCGCGACGGTTCTCGTCGGACGACCAACATTACCGAAGTCATCGGGATGGAAGGCGATGTGATCGTGACGCAGGAACTGTTCAAATATCAATATCTGGACGAGGATGCAGACGGCAAGATTATCGGCGAATATCAATCCGCCGGCCTGCGTCCCTACACGCTTGAAAAGGCGCGGCAATATGGATTTGAACAGCCGCTTCTTGAGGCTTGTCTTTAATCCCTAGAATCCCTTCAGCGCCAGTCCGATCGAGATAGCCGCGAATAGCAGGGCCATCACCATGATGAATGGCCAGGGCATGAAACCGACCTTGTCGATATTCTTGCGGTTGTTCCGGCGGCGTTCAGCTATCGCGGCGGTTGCTGCGATCAGAACCGCCACTCCGCCGGCAATGGCCCAACCGCTCAGATCAGGAAGCTGGCTCAAAACCGGTTAGCTATCCAGCATGTTGATGATGCCGGAAAAGTCCTTGCCGCCCTGTTCCTGACTTTCAGCATATTGGGTGTAAAGCGCAGCGGCCTTCTCGCCCATTGGAATCTGGGCCCCGGCACTTTCCGCCGCTTCCATGGCAAGGCGCAAATCCTTAAGCATCAGCGCAGCGGCAAAGCCGCCCTCATAGCCATTATCCGCAGGGCTTTGCGGGCCGACACCGGGAACCGGGCAATAGCTGGTCATTGACCAGTTCTGCCCCGAAGCTTTAGATGAGATGTCATAGAATGTCTGCAAATCCAGACCGAGCTTTTCGGCCATCTTGAATGTCTCGCAGGTGGCAACCATGGAGGCCCCGAGCAGCATGTTGTTACAGATTTTCGCAGCCTGCCCGGCCCCGTTGTCACCGGCATGGATCACCGTCTTGCCCATGTCGGACAGGATCGGTTCAGCGCGTTTGAAAGCCTCGTCACTGCCGCCCACCATGAAGGTCAACGTGCCGGCATTGGCCGCAGCAATGCCGCCGGAAACAGGCGCATCTACCGGGAGGATATTCTTGGCTTTTGCCATTTCTGCCACATCGCGCGCGCTATCCACGTCAATGGTCGAGCAATCCAGAACCAGCGTTCCCGGAGAAGCGTTGATAATCACGTCATTGGCATAGACCGAGCGCACATGCTTACCAGCGGGCAACATCGTGACCACCGCTTCCATATTCCGGATCGCATCGGCCGCATCGCTGACCGGGTTGCAGCCTGCCTCCCCGGCCCTTGCCAGCGCTTCACCCGACAGGTCAAAGGCATAAACCTCATGCCCGGCCTTCGCCAGATTAGCAGCCATGCCGCCGCCCATATTGCCAAGACCGATAAATCCGATTTTCATAAGCTTTTCCATTCCATTATTTACGTGCTGCCATGCATGTTCCGGGCGAGGCGAAGAACATTCGGGGAATTAACGCCCCTTCCACTGTCCTTCACGCTTTTCGATAAATGCGGCCATGCCTTCGGCTTTGTCTTCACTCGCGGTCAGAATCTGGAACAGGCGGCGTTCGTGCAGCAAGCCCTGATCGAGCATGGTTTCAAAGGCGGCGTTGACCATTTCCTTGTTCACGCGCAGCGCCATTGGCGGCATTGATGCAATGGTAGTAGCGGTTTTCAGCGCTTCATCGAGCAGCTCGGCATGCGGCACAACGCGAGCGACCAGACCGGAACGCTCCGCTTCATCGGCATTCATCATCCGGCCGGTCAGGCACATTTCCATCGATTTGGCTTTACCGACAGCGCGGGTCAGACGCTGTGATCCGC
>JADMKQ010000086.1:0-4414 GCA_015478735.1 Sphingorhabdus sp.
AATCATGTAAATCAGCAGCGCCGCCGAATAGACGTTGAAAGCAAAGCCCAGCCCTAGATCGCAGCTCCGCTGATATAAAATCGCTGACAATTTTCCGTTCGCAACGTAAAACTGGTAAGTCTTGTGACAAGGCGGCAAAGCCATCTGGTCCAGTTCGGCCACGTTCCAGCCCGTAAATATATGACGCCGCGAACCCGGATTGTTTTTCAGACCCTCGATCAGCAATTCTATCTGGTTGATGCCCTTCTCTTCGCGCCGGAAAAGCCCCTCTCCCGCTGGCGTATAGCGCGGCCAATCAACCCACTGTTTGCCATAGACGGGTCCCAGATCACCCCATTGCCTGGCAAAAGCCTCATCCTCGATGATCCGCTGCTCAAAGGCATCACGGTCGATATTCTCACCGGTTTCGTTGCGATATTTCTCCAAAGGCCAATCGGTCCAGATATGGACTTTCTGCTCCACCAATGACCGGATATTGGTATCCCCGGTGAGGAACCACAGCATCTCCCTGGTCGCGGTTTTCCAGAACACCCGCTTGGTAGTCAGCAGCGGGATTGCATTATCCGCCAGATTAAAGCGCATCGTCGCACCGAAAACTGCCCTTGTCCCCACACCTGTGCGGTCAACCCGCTCATCGCCCTGCGTCCAGATATGCCGCATGAGGTCGAGATATTGTTGTTCATAATGTGCGCCGGGAATCACAATTTACTCCATATCAATTGCAGATGACGCTATACGCCTCCTCTTCCCGGCTCAACCGGACAATCATTGTCGGCGCTGATAAATTTGCATCGCAGACGCTTGATCTGGCAGCATTAGTCATTTACTGACGACGAACAACGCACAGCAGATTGTGCCATTCGGGAAGTAGCTCAGCCTGGTAGAGTACCTCGTTCGGGACGAGGGGGCCGGAGGTTCGAATCCTCTCTTCCCGACCAGCATTTATATCCCCCATTTAAAAATCTGATCGAAATGCCGTTCTGACATTTGTCTAACAATATCGGAACGCAAAATGGTTAATGCTGTCAACGCCTGCCACATCGAAAATGACGCCCCTGCCAATGAGAACAGAATAGCTCCAAGGGAAACTCTTGAGAGCGAGATATTCATTCAGCAATCCGGAAACAAATTATGCCGCGTCACGCTATCCAATATCTCCGAGAGCGGATTCAGAATGACGAGCAAACGCAATCTGGATCACTTGCAGCCCATTTTCATACGATTGCCGGGCATTCCATCGCTTAGTGCCACGATAAGGTGGGAAGGTTTTAAGGATTATGGATGCCAGTTCAGCCAGCCCCTGTCCGCTAATATTTACGACCGCTTGCTATCAAAACTTAAAAGTCTGGACGCTGAAGCATAGGACAAACGGGTTTAGGCTTGCCGAGCGGCCCAAGTCTTCAAATCGCCGACTACCGTTTCTTTAGTATCCATAACACAGGCAAAGACGCCGTTAAGGATCGCCGCCAAAAATTGCCGCAAGTCGATTAGCGCATAGGGAGAGCGATGCGCGTCCACGCCGTCACTGGATAATATCTTCATCAAATCCTGATGCGAGAGCAGGTTTACTATCTGGCTCCAGTCCCCTTCCTTTTTTAAGGACATCAGGTTGGATAGCTCCACGATGAGGAAACATTTAAATTCCGCATCATCCTCGTCCTGATGACCCAACGCGACGCTCGCCACCGCCGACAGAAAGACATCTTCGAATTTAATGATCTCGGTTACGCTGCGATCCGGTGTAGAGCCAATTTCCAGACAATCCAGCGCCAGCCCGATCAGGAACAGTTCGCGCCAGGAATAAGCGACCCCGTGACCCTTCCCGGTATTTGCACCAGCCGGAAAACCTAGCCGCTGAAAATGTTGCAGCCGCCCGCGAAAAGCGGTCATCTTGCTGCTTATGATATTATGTTTGGCGGATAATATGTCCAAAATCTCGGTATAGGTAAATTCCACGCGCTTCCCTTTGCGAACATTCCTCCTTGCGGATGAACATCATTGTTCTTGTTCTACATAATAGACCGGCTGCTTCATCAGGCTTATTGAGGCAAGCGGCATTACAACCAAAATGGGTTTATCTGGCACTCAACTGATTTTCAGTCGATCCAGAACAGCATGTAAAAAAATAAGCATGCGAAGCAATAACGAGGCGCGTTAACCTTATTTTGAGTTTCGTCTCCTATTGCGAAACTATGACCATGCGCGTTCTCATTGTCGATGACCGGCCAACAAATCTTCGGATTTATGCCCAGTTTGTCAGTATGATGGGGGAGAATTACTCCTCCGTGACATTTACCGATCCTGTGGAAGCACTGGATTGGTTGCAAAATAACGGGGCAGAATTGCTGGTCGTGGATTACCGGATGCCTAAAATGAACGGGGCCGAATTCATAAAATCCGTGCGCAGAATGTCAAAAGGCGGCGATGTTCCGGCTATTGTGATAACCGCGCATCAGGACCGGGAATGCCGCCTTTCTGCGCTGGACGCCGGAGCAACTGACTTTTTACAAAGCCCTGTTTCGCATGTAGAGTTTTGTCGGCGGGCGATGTCTCTTCTGAACAAGAGCCAGAAAAGCGATAATCTGAGGAAGCGTGCTTCGGAAATCGAACGCAAGCATGCCTCGCTTCACGACACATCGGATGACCTCGATAGCGCACCAGCAAACAAGTCGATGCTGGAACAGATTATCGACACGATACCGATCATGATCAATGCAACCGATCGTGCGGGTCTGTGCCTGTTCACAAATGCTTATCAATCAGCGCTTTTTAATAAAACTCCCGACGAAATGGTCGGCCGCGTCTATACTGATCTTGTCAGTCCTGAACTAGCGAGAAACTCCGACCGACGGGACCAGCTGGTGCTGAAATCACAGCAGCCGATCCCCCATTACGAAGAAAAATTCTCCAGCGATGGTGTCGAGCTAATCTTCCATTGCAACAAATCGCCGCTGCTTAACCATAAGGGCGAGACAATAGGCGTATTGACAACCGCAGTTGATATTACCGCCCGCAAGCTGGCCGAAGAACATCGGACCCACCTGGCCCTGCATGACATGCTGACCGGATTGCCCAACCGCGCGCTATTGGCTGAAAAAGTCCGTAATACGATCCACCTTTGTAAAAAGGACGGCCACGAAGCGGCCCTGTTGCTGCTCGACCTCGACCGGTTCAAGGTTATCAATGATACACGCGGTCACCATAGCGGCGATACATTGCTGCGTGAAGTCGCTGAACGCTTGCTTGATATTATCGGGCCGAATGATTTTGCCGCGCGCATTGGCGGCGATGAATTTGCAATTATATTCGGCAAAGTTGAAGGTCCGGATGACATCAACTCGCGCTGCACCAAATTGTTGAAAGCGATCAACGAGCCCTATTCCGTCAGCGGAGTGTCGCAGGTTATCGGAGCCAGCATAGGCGTCAGCTTGATCCCTTCTGACGGCAATGATTATGAAGAATTACTGCGGCTTGCAGACCTTGCCATGTATGATGCGAAAGCCAATGGCCGCAACTGTCACCGCTTTTTCTCGGAAGGCATGAACCAGATTGCCCAGGCAGATGCAGCCTTGGAAATCGAGCTGCGTAATGCGTTAAGCCAAAATCAGTTCGAGCTGGAATATCAGCCTATCGTCGAGGCAAAGACGCTGAATTATGTGGGATTGGAAGCGCTGATCCGCTGGGATCACCCTACCCGCGGCCGTTTGTTGCCTCTGCAGTTCATTCGTGTAGCAGAGGATACCGGCATCATGGATATGCTCGGCAAATGGGTGATCGCCGAAGTATGCCGCCAAATCCGGAAATCGGCGGATGAAGGCATCGACCTGCCGCGCGTCGCGATCAACATCTCACCAAGGCAGTTCCAGAACCAGTATGTCTGCGATGAAGTCTTAAAGAACATCAGCCTGAATGGAATCAGCCCTTCGAAGATCGTTGTCGAGATTACCGAAGAATTGCTCCTCAATAACAGCGATCATGTCAGCAAGTCATTGATACGGTTGCGCGATGCTGGCGTTGGTATTTCCATTGATGATTTCGGAACCGGCTATTCTTCGTTGCAGTATTTGCGCGATCTACCGGCCAATTGCCTGAAAATAGACCGCACTTTCATATCGCGGATTGAACATTCTGCCGCTGACCGGGCGATCATTGGCACCATCTCGCATCTCGCACATGCTCTGGATATGCGGGTTATTGCAGAAGGCGTTGAAAATGACGCGCAGCTTGAATTGCTGCAAGCTTCCGGCTGTGACGAGATGCAAGGATTTAAAATTGCCCGGCCACAACGCCCGCAGGATCTGCACAAGCTATTCCCAGCACATCAGCAGCAGGTTGCCAGTTCGGCAAAAGCATAGGGCATGCTATCGCTTTTAAAACGCATGCGCCCCGCCAAGGACAATCGCAAAAAGCGGCA
>JADMKQ010000086.1:4514-26194 GCA_015478735.1 Sphingorhabdus sp.
TTCGCGATCGTGAACGTGAAATGATCGTCAACCGGCTGGTTTTGATCAGCATTGCAATCCCCATCGCCTATTTTCTTGAAGCCCGTGCTGACATCATGCTGGGTTTCAAGCTTCACTTGATGGGCAGTCTGATGCTCATGATCTCCTATTGTGTTAGCCGCAGACCTAGCGCTGTCAGGCGACTTGGCGGTCTGGCAGTCGATTTTGGTACAGCGGTTTATCTATTCAACGTCGGCGGCGGGTCGGTTGCGGCAATCTTCCCCTTATATCTCTGGATCATTTTGGGCTACGGATTCCGCTTTGGTATAAAATGGCTCGCTATTGCTTCGGTATTGGGGGCCGCTTCATTCGGCTGGGCTGTATATACAGTATCCTATTGGCAGGAAAATCTCTCGCTGGCTCTGGGGCTGTTGATCGGCTTGATCGTCATTCCTGCTTATTGCTCGACATTGATCATCAAAATTTCCAAAGCCACGCAAGAGGCCGAGGACGCCAACAAGGCTAAGAGCCTTTTTCTGGCCAGCATAAGCCACGAACTGCGGACGCCGCTCAATGCTATTATCGGCTATGGCACGCACATGCTGGACACGAAGCTGCCGGAAGAGCAGCGCAAAATGATCGGAACCAGCGTTTCTGCCGGTCAGCACCTGCTTCACCTTATCAACCAGCTATTGACCTTTGCGCGCACCGATAGCCAGGAAGAACTTCCAGAGCCGAAAGAGTTCACCATCGTCGATGTCCTGACCGATGTTCGCGATATCATGCAACTTGACGCGGCAGACAAAGGTTTGAGCATCCATCTTCAGGCCGAAGTGCTGAGCGACCAGCGCGTTTCCGGCCAGCTTGATTATATCCGCAACATTCTGATCAATCTCACCAGCAACGCGATAAAATTCACCGAAACCGGCACTATCACCCTGAAGTGCGGAATAAATGAGGATAGCGACGCCCCCCATATCTGGTGCTCTGTCACCGATACGGGACCCGGAATAGCGGCGGAGGCGCACGAGAAAATATTTGGTGTTTTCCAGCAGGCAGACGACACGATCATCGACAATTTCGGCGGCACCGGACTGGGACTGGCCATTTGCAAGCAGCTCGCTGCGCAAGCCGGCGGAGACATTGCTTTGGAGAGCACGCTGGGCGAAGGCAGCACTTTCAGCCTTACTTGCCCGGTCGATATAGTTGCCGACGATCAGCGACTGCCACACGAGGAAAGTTACCGGATATTATCTCTGGGTGCTGGCAGTGTTGGCCCCGACATATCTGCGGACAAGGCCAGAGACGTTCATATTGACCATGTGCAGTGTACGGAGTCTGATTGTCTGGAATTACTCCTCAAAAAACAAAGGCTGTACTCTTATGATCTGGCTCTGCTGGATGAGGAAATCGCGGCGCGATATAAAGATGATGACGGTGTGTGGGAAAGTTTTCGCAAGGCCAATCTGCCGCCTGTCCTGCTATCCGGGAATGATAGCAAAAGTCTGGACGAGATAAAGCTGCGCGCGGCTTTTGCATCGGTATTACCGGCATCCCCTGATTTCGCCACGGTTCGCAGCGTTGTCCAGATTGGCTGCTCCTTCAACCGCACCAGCAAAAACCCGGACGACAAGCCGGGCAAGCTCATCCGGGCTGCGGTATCGCTCAACATCCTGGTGGCCGATGATAATCGCACCAACCAGATGGTTCTGGAAACAATCCTCGTCAATGCGGGCCATCATGTCGTTGTTGTTTCCGACGGCGAGCAAGCATTGGACGAACTGGAAAACCAGAGCTTCGATATCGTCTTCCTTGACGTGAACATGCCCAATATCGGCGGCATAGAATGTTGCAAATTATGGCGCCAGATAGAAGGCCCGCGTCAGCATATACCGATGATCGGGCTGACCGCTGACTCGACCGAGGCAACGGAGAAAAAGTGCCTTGATGCGGGCATGGACCTGCGTCTGACAAAGCCCATCGAGGCAGGCGTTCTGCTGGATACGGTCGCGCAGCAAACGGGTAATGTCATCAAAGCCGGTGAAGCGAAACCATCCATCAGCCAGGATCCATTCAACATCGTTCGTGTCATCGGCTCTACTCCGGACGAAGATCTGGAACCGCCGGTTGATATCGCGCAGCTCGACTATCTGAGATCCATTGGCGACGAGGGCTTTGTCCAGTCAATCATCGACGCCTATCTGGAAGATACGTCCGATATTCTTACCGCTTTCGACAAGTCCATCATCGATTGCGACGTGGAGGATTTCCGTTTTCAGGCCCATGCCTTCAAGAGCGGCGCAAATAATGTCGGTGCCAAAAAACTCGCCGAAATGTGCGGCAAGCTTGAGGTCATCACCGAAGGCGACTTCACCGCCCGGCGCACCGATTATTTCGTTCAGGTCGAGCGCGAAATAACCCGGATTACGAATTTCCTGAACAGCAAGGAAGCGCTGCGGAACAAGGCTACCGGCGATGGCTATAGCGCAGCCATCTAAACCAAATCACACAACCTGTAGTGACCGCGTAATCCGCCGCTCCTGAGCCGTGGCCAGACGTTCCATTTTGCGAACATCCGCTTCTTCAAGGTAAAGCGCAGTTTCCGCCCACATGTCTGTAATCTCAAGAAGTTCATCCAGCGTGACGGGATTGGCCATTCGCCGCGCCTTGTAAACCGCGCGTTCCGCATGGAAGCGCCTCTTGTTCTGCCGGATATATTCTACGACCGCTTCTTCGCCCTTCCCATCTTCGGCAAGAATATCGACGACGCCCATGTCATATAGTTCCTCGGCGGTGAACAATTTTCCTTCCAGAATAAACTGTTCCGTTTCCCGGCGGCTCAAACGCTGCCTGAGATAGCTATAAGCACCCATTCCGGGGAATAGATTGAACAATATTTCCGGTAGCCCGAGACGCGCGCTTTTCTCCGCGGCCAGAATATCAAAGGCCAGAGCATGTTCAAATCCGCCGCCCAAGGCATCGCCCTGAACCAGAGCCATGGTAATGATCGGAGCGCCAAAGCCTGTGCTGTTGGCATATTGCATGTGAACGCAGGTCCGTGCGTATTTCTTTAACGCAGTAAGGTCACGCCGCCGGATACAATCGGCAAAATGGATCAAATCACCGCCAAGATTATAAATACCCGGCGTGTGGGATGCGCAAACAAAGTAACGCAGGGGATCGGCCACCTGATCTTCGCCCATAGCGTAGTTCTCGTGGACCCAATCCTGCACCATCTGGATCTCGTTGCCCAGTTCATAGGTATAGCTGGGTCGGGACTTCTGGTTCATGTAGCACCAGAAAATCTGGTCAGATTTATCGAACCGCAAGTCGATTTCATTGAATTTATGGGTCAATATGTCCCGGCCGAAACCGTAAGAAGGCGCGATCACCGGATCGTCACTATCAACGATCAGCTCGGCTTCCATATTATTCACGGCTTGGCTTCTTAAATCCATAAAAACTCCTCACATAATCGGATTGCGTCGGCAATTTTACGTAACCCAATATGAAGTGCTTGGAAGACATTTTTATGAGACGACCCAAAAAGAAGCAAGTAAAAGTCAAAATATTAACTATTACCCTAAACGACCCACTAAAAACCGCTATATTAAGCGGCTTTCAATGGTTAACAAGCGACATAGAAACTGCGTCATTACATAGCCGCCCTTAACAATAGGGGATATGGCATTTGTCATTTCCGGACAAACATCAATAATTAGCTCACTTGCTTCATGTTTCTGGTTGCCCCTGCCCCAACTGCCTCTCGGCGATTGCCTGACTCGCGCCTTGCTCCACAGATTCAATGTTTTGCAAGAAAAGCTCTATGCACAGCGGAAACTTCTTTGGGCCTTTCGATCATGGGAACATGCCCGGTTTCTTCAAAGATGACCAGTTCGCTATCCCTGATCTCCTCATCCAGCACAGCGGCGCAGCTCACATCAATCAACCTGTCATGGCGTCCCCAGATTATCAGGGTTGGCGCCGCCAAATCGCCAAGACGTCCATTTAACGGCTCATCAATAGACGCACCGACAATTTGCCAGAATATCTTGTCGAGCACTTCGCGATGCTCATCGGCTTCCGCAAAAAACAGTTTCTTGAAATTGCCCGGTAACCGGACCGGCTTGTGGGACACAAAAGCCATCAGCCGATCCACATCTGCAACATTGTTTAAAGCAAGCGAGTTTTCACCCTTTTCCGCCGCGATCTGCAATTCACTTTTGTCCGTTCCGACAACACCGGCATTATTGAACAGGGTCAATGAAGCCGTTGTTTCCGGATAATCCATCGCAAATTGCAAAGCGATAAAACCACCCATGCTGTTGCCGCCGATGTGGCATCTGGAAATACCCATCGCATCCAGAAAGGCTTTCACGCGCTGGCTTTGCGTATGAATGTCGTAATCGCGGTCAAACGATCTGTCATTCTCCCCAAATCCCGGTAGATCAGGTGCAATCAGCCGATGATGCTTCGTGATGTTCGGCGCGTAGATGGACCAGTTATCCTTGTCCCCGCCAAATCCGTGAAGCAGAACCACCGGCACGCCGTTATCATTACCCCCTTCAAGATATGGCCAGACATCACCGCCAACCTTGACGGATTTTTGCCGCATCCCGCCGCGCGAACGGATCAGCGATTTCATCCACCCGTATAATGTCTTAGGAAAAACAAAATAGGCAATCAAAACGGCCAATATCAGCGCCGCTATAATGTATAAAATAATCGTCATCGCGAAACTCCCTCCTCCCCTGTAAACATCTTTTATTTTATTATTCGCTCAATCCACTCGGTCATATCCGCTAAAACTATATCCTTTTCCGGTTCGTTAAAAATCTCGTGAAAAAGTTCGGGATAGATTTTCAGCATTTTTTCATGCGAGCCAATCCTCTCGTAAAGTAGCATTGAACCTTCGGGGGCGGTCAGAACGTCTTTCTCTCCGTGTAGCAATAATATTGGCAGGGTAATTTTCGCCGCATATCTTTGTACCAATTCCATATTGACCATCATTTCGGCAGCCAGCCGTGCGCTTATTTTACTGCCAGAGACAAGCGGATCGGCAAGATAATCCGCAACCACTTCGGGATCCCGGCTGACACCCTTCGCATCCAGTGCCAGAACACCCATTGCAGGCGCGACATTGGAGAGAAACCTGCTCATCCATTTCATAAACGATGACGGTTCTTCGGTGGTTTTTATGGCCGGACCGGAAAGCACGGCGGCGGCAAAATATTCCTGATTTTCCAGCAAATAGGTGGCTGCGATCAACCCGCCCAGACTATGTCCTACCAATATGATTGGCAATGCCATATGCTCGTCCGGGATTTCTTCGATCAGCGCATCCAGACCATCATAATAAACCGAAAAGGCCGGAATAAAGCCCCTTTTTCCTTCCGATTTGCCATGACCCCAATGATCGAGCGCATAGACGGCCATTCCGTGGTTGACGCAATGCTGAGCAAAATATTCATAGCGGCCACTATGTTCATCGTAACCATGAACAAGGAATATGACTGCCTTGGGAGCATCTTGCGGGCTCCAGCTCTGGAAATAGAGCACTGTCCCCGCTCCCACTGAAGGAGCCACCAGTTTCAAGGCTCCTTCCTGGTGCTTCATGCGATTTGCCGCGTCATAAGCGCAGCGTGATCGTGCGCCAGTTCGGTTTCATAGTCGAACAATATCCGGTCAAGAGTCTGGCTGATTTTCGTTTGTGTCCGCACCATTTCAATTTTGGGCCATGTCGTGCGCTCACCCAATTGTATCAGTTCGGCAATCTCGTCCACTTTCAGATCGCTGAGTATCTTTGCCGGGCTCCAGAACATCGTGGGGCGGATGATATTGATGTCGCCGGTATAATCCTGATTGATCACAGACAGGGTCATATTGGCCAGACTGTTCAATCGGGGAAAATAGGATAGCGGTTTGTGCATGATCTCCACGTTGGCGTTCAGCCAGGCTTTCATGGTCGAGGTTGTCGCATTCCGGATCGAAGAAATCGGGTTCCTTAGTTGTTTGACATCGGTTGCAAAGGGCGTGACCAACGGATTGGCCTGGCTGACAATATGGTGATTGACCCCGTAAAGCCTGGCAAGCCGCTTGGCAGGAAGGTCGTGTGTTACCGAACCATCGACCCATTTACGGTTTGAAAGATAAGGCTTGCGCGCGCCGTTATGGTCCTTGGCTGCCAATGTGACAGGCGGGAAAACCCCCGGCACAGCGCAGGACGCCATAACGGCTTCCCGAATATAAACATTGGGCGATGCGATGGCGTTTAGCAGGCGCGCCGTCTGATGCTTTTCCGCAGGCGCGACAGACACGTTCAAATGACGGCCTGTCAGTTCATAGGCTTCCTGAAACGTAAGATCAGGGATCATATTGTTGATACGACCGCGGATTTCATCGGTGGTCAGCCGTTTCGCGTTACCGAACAAGCCAAAGCCGCTTGATGCGACAATCTCTTCGGCATGATCGTCCACCAGATTTTCCGGATCAAAAAACGATGGAATATCCTTATCAACATGCGTGCTGATCACGGCACCGACGATTGATCCTCCGCTGGAACCAGACATGATCTGTGGCAGCAAGCCCTCTTGCCACAGGGCTTTTACAACGCCCATGTGAAAATACAAAAACGCGCCGGAACCGCTCATCAAAAAGGCCGAGCGGCCATAGCAATGTTGCGCGCGGCGAAAGAAATCCAGCTTTTCTTCAAAAGGAATATCGTCAACCTTGTCACTCGCCAGATATTCCAGCGCATTGACGATCGCATCGACATAATCCTCGATCAATTTCTTGGTGCCGAACTTTGCTTTCTGGTGCAGGCGGTCATTGCCCATCCCGTCCATATTGCCGTGTATCCCCTCGTTCAGGGCATAGAGCAGGCCAGCATTATCCTGGGCTTTGGAAAGCTTTACCAGGCGCCTCAAACGTCTGCGAATGGAAACATAGTCGAAATGCTTGCTTTCGTCGGACTTTTTCCACTTATCAACGCCGCTCGCCCGGTCATGAGCCGCCGCTGCATCGGACCAGTCGGAATAGTTTTCCGCCTGCGCCATGGCCTTTTCCATTTTCAAAGTGGTGTTCAGGATCATTTGCTACTCTTTACTCGATCGCTCGATTTAGCCGATTTCTTCGCAGGCTTTTTAGCCGCAGCGGTTACCGTTTTTACTTTTGCATTCCGCAATTCTTCAAACGCCTTTTGGATGCACTCGCGGAAAAATACAATGTCGGGCATGATATTTCTGTCGGTTGTGATCGCAAAAGACATCGTGCCGTTATAGCTTGGCGTCGCGATGAATAGCCCCATGCCATTGCCCAGCGGTGCCATCGCATATTGGTGGATCAGCTTTGCGCCGTTCATATACATGGGCGTCTGCGGACCCGGAATGTTGGAAATGAACACGTTGCACATCTTGGGCGCGAACCGCTCACTGGTCAGGATTTTGGCCACTCCGGCCATGGTCGCGCCGGGGATATGCTGGGTCAGATCCGTCATGATCCGCGCGCTCAGACCCGACTTGGCGGCCTTCGTTTCTTTCGTCGTCCTTCGTATAGCCTCCAATCGTTCCAATGGCCCCGCAATATTGGTCCACAGCTTGACAGTCATGGCGGTAATTTTATTGCCGGAATCCTCATTCGCGCCATCCCTTTTCCGCGCATTTACAGGAGCAACAGCGACCAGTGTTTCGTCAGGTAGCTCTTTGTGCTTCATCAAATATTTACGCAGCGCACCGCCGCAAATGGTCAGCACGACATCGTTGATTGTCGCTCCCTCGACCTTTGTCCGTATCGCTTTGAGCTCTTCCAGGTCAAACGTGATCGCATCGAACATCTTATGCGGAGAGACAGCGCCGTTAAAGCGCGTTTCGGGCACATCCAGACCGCCGCCCTCGCCCTCACCCGCTATATTCTTGCGGGCAGCATCCACTAACGTCGGGGTCAATTTCAACAGCGCGTTGGCCATTTTCACCGGCGATGTCAGGTTGCTGGAAAGCGCGCGGTTCATCACATCTGCGGGTGTCGGCATGTCGCCATAATCCCAGTCAGAAGCCGGCACATCAATCATCGGTGTGCCCTTGGTATCCATGTCGCTGAGCGCTGTGAAAAAATAGGTCGCCGCAGTGCCATCGATTGCAGCATGATGGACCCGCGTCAAAATGGCGTAGCTGCCCTTGCCATAGCCTTCGATCCGGTCGAGCCCCTCAACCACATACATGTCCCAGAGCGGCCTGTTCATATCCATAGGTTTGCTGAAATGCCGCGCGGCATGGATGCAAAATTGCCGCCAATCGGCTGGTTCCGGTAACCTGCTGTGGGAGATATGAGCCTCTATGTCGAAATGCTCGTCCTCCACCCAATAGGGGTGATCAATATCAAATGGCAAACGATAGAGCCGCCGCTTGAAAACCGGAGAGATATGCAGCCGCCCGCGGATATGCTCGATAATATCCTTGAACCGCACCGTTTTCCCGCCACTGACAGAAGGATCATAGACATAGACAGCCATGATATGCGTCAGGTTTTCCGGCGTCTGGATATAGAGGAACTGGGCGTCCTGGGCGCTAAGCTGATGCAGCATATAGTCTTCCTTTATATTGCATGGCTCACTCGAATATCTTGTCGGCAAGGCCCAGAACTTCAAGCCGGGATTTTTCCATTCGCCGCGACAAAGCCTTGAACTTGCGCAGCAAAGCCTGTCGCGCAGCGATTGTTTCTTCTGTTGTCTCTCTGGTCAATCCTTGGCTGGCTGCCATTTTAAAGCCGTTTTCAAACAGGATTTTCCCGATCGAAGCCTCGCTGGTAATCAGCCGTAGCAAATAAGCCTGACGCCCTTCTTTCAACGCCATTTCCACGCAGGTTTTCTTGTCGATAGACTGACCCGGCTGAACCCGCGACAATATATGCAGCACCACGGTATAGGCCTCTACAAAGGGCAGAAACACGGCATGACCAACAAGGGGCTGGAAACGGTTGGTCAGGCTTTTGAGCAAGATCCCTCCCCTATCCAGCTTCATTTCCCAATCAGGGCATGTCCGGGTCAGTTCAGCTTTCAGGTTTTCGTGATATTCCTCCTTGGGCGGATAGAAAAATTCAAACTTGAACAGATCCCGCAAACGGTCCGTTTCTGCCCAGAATACATCTGCGGCGACCTTGCTGGGATCTTCCCGCGCCTTGAACAGGGATAGCTCGATAATCGCTTTATCAAGAAAATGGTGAATGATCGAATTGCGATAATAGCTGGCCAGAGGATGCTTTTCCGGCTGAATCGCGTAAATGGTTCTTGATCCCTCGTCGTAGCGCATGAACAGCCCGTTATTGACCAGAGTATCGATAACAGTCTGCACCCCTTCCAGACTATTTTGCTGGATAAGGTCATCAGATAACCGGATATTCCGCTCCGATGCCCAGTCGACAAGAATATTGATGACTGCGAGCAGTTCATCGGCCCGCATCCCGCGCGGAGCAGTGCCCAGCAAGCAGAGACACATAAGCGAGGTCAGGGTCAACGGGGTGGCGCGATTGGCCTCCACCGCCACCTCAAAAGCAATTTTGGAAAGGCCGATACGGTCATTGGGTTGAGGTGCATTCTTGACAATGACCGGTTTGCCAAAATCGACATAAACCTTGCCCATCGGTTCGCGCAAACTACGCAAATAGCCAATAAACCAGGAGAAGGATTCCGGCTTTTTCACCCTGCCTGTTTGTTCCCTGGCATATTCTTCAACATCGCGGATCAGGTCAAAGCTGGTTACAACTGGAATGATA
The DNA here is from genome assembly GCA_015478735.1 of Sphingorhabdus sp. GTDB lineage: Bacteria > Pseudomonadota > Alphaproteobacteria > Sphingomonadales > Sphingomonadaceae > Parasphingorhabdus. The sequence continues at coordinate 14,259 of JADMKQ010000086.1, forward strand.
TGAACATTCTGGATATCGTTCGCATTGGCGCTATCCAGAACATATTTCAGCAATCCGTAACGCGGCGGCATCAATTTACCGAGCCGTGAGCGCGTACCTTCAAAAGCCCATGTCATCGGAAAGCGCTTTTCCAGCAAATAGCTGACATAATGGCGCAGGACGAGCTTATAGACCGGCTTGCCTTCAAAGCTGCGGCGAATGAAAATCGTACCTGCGCGACGAAGAACAAATCCCAACCCGAAAAAGTCCAGATTGATACCGCCGAAAACATGCAGCATCGGCAGGTCATTCTGATACGCAAGATCAGTTGGCGTTACGCCATCAATATAGGTTTTATGGGTGAACAGAAATATGGTCGGATGGTCACGCATCGTCTGGCGAAGGCGGGGAAGTTCATCCTTGTCGAACACCACTTCGTCTTCATAGCCCTGCGACAGCATGAACCGGTCCAGCCGTGCCTTCATATCAATGAACAAGGCACTGGGCCGGGAAACCAGTTCCTTCATATATTTGCCCGCTTCTTCGTAAAGCGCTTGTTCTGGCTTATCGAGGTCCTTTGCGAGCCTGGTCATTTCGGAGCGAAACTTAGGGCTGGCGCGCAAACTATCCGCCACAAAGCGCGGCACTTTATAGCGGCGTCCACGAAGACCACGTTCTTCTATGTCGAGCACCAGACTGGCCTGACGAACAACAAAACCGGCAAATTCGTTTCTATCGTCCTCCTGACCGGAAAGGCCGTTCTGGCGGTTGAACCGTTCCCTCAATTCACCGATGGTTGCGGGGCTGCCGGTCAGGCAATGTGCGCGGCGCTTGTCCCTAAGTAAGATCGTGCGGGCGCGAAAACTGCCGGGGGTGCGCGGGTCGCCAAACAGGGCGTGGCGCATCTTCATGCCCCTGCCCTCTTCGAAATCGGGAATACGCCATGCAATGCGAACGGGAACGACAAGAACTTCCGGACCATCGTCCAGCTTTTGCGCCAGATCTTTTAACCGCAAACGGGCCCGTTCATCAGAGATAGGAAGGCTGACCCAGTTTACGGGCAGATCAATCCCGCTTTCGGCCAGATAAGAATGAAGCCAGTCGAGCAGGTAACGACGCTCCACGCGGTTGCGCGCATCAATGACAAATAGCTTTGGCCCCTCAGCAATCAGGGCGCCTTCTTTGGCTATTGCCGTTGATTCGTTCATCGTCGCTCCTACTGTTTAGCGTGGGTTATGTCTTAGCTTCTACCTTTGCAGCCGGCGTTATAACTTCTGGCTTTTTCCCTGCATCGGGCCTGCGATTGGTGTTAGCAGCCGGTTTCGGTTTGGTTGTTTTGGCGGCGGGAGATTTAGCGGTGGGGGCTTTCGCTGGAGCTTTCAAAGATTGTTCATCCTCAACCTGTCCCAATGCGGCCAAAAACATATTCCGCACATCCGCCACATGCTTGTTAAGCGTCGACCGCTTCCAGTCGCTGGTATCGACGGGCGGCAACACGTCCACCTTGACCGTGGCGGGGCGCATCACAAATTCATTCTTGGGCGCTACATCACCGGCATTATGAATGACGATCGGCACAATCGGAACGCGCGCTTGCAAAGCGAGGTGGAACGCGCCTTTTTTGAACGGCCCGACTTTCGGAGACAAGGTTCGTGTGCCCTCTGGCGCGATGCAGATCGACTTGCCGTCTACTTTTATCGCATCAACCAGCGGTTCCATCATCTTGATCGCGTTTCTGCCATTGGCGCGGTCTACAAATACAGTGCCGGCAAGCTCCATGACCTTGCCAATGATCGGCATGTCCCTGATCTCTTTCTTGGCAATCGCGCCGATATCCTTACGCACCAGCTTCGCGATAATCATCACGTCGACCTTGCTTTGGTGATTAAAGACGAAGATGCAGGGCCGCTGCGCCCACAGATTTTCCTCGCCGCTGACATCCAGCCTCACACCTGCGAGAGCAGCGGCAATATCGCCAAACAAACCCGTCGAAAAGTTCGTGGCTTCCCGCTGCGATCCGGTCAGCGCCCAGATCGGCAAGCCAGCCACAAATGATGTGACCAGCGAGCCGGTCGCATAGATGGTCCGTAAATAATCGACGGGCTTGCCCTGCCCGCGGCTGTCAAATTTCTGCAACGGCCACCCGCGCTCTTTTGCAATTTCCGTCAGTTTACCATTGGGATTTAACGGGCGCGGATTGCCGACCCGTTCCAGCAATTCGATGTCGTCATCACTGTCCGAATAGAAATAGCTGTTGTCCAGATCAAGCTGGTGCTTCTTCGCCAGTTTCTCCGCCGCAATGACTTTGCCCTCACCAAAGCATAAGGGGCGGATGATATTACCGGTAAACTCGCCATTCTTGACTTCATATTGCGAGCATAGAACATGCTCGATATTCAAATCCCGCGCAGTTGGCTCGATTTGATAAATTGTCGCAGAGGACACAATCGCGACCGTGTGCCCCTTTGCAATATGCGCTTCGATCAGAGCGCGCGATTCAGGGTAGACTTTGCGCGCGATGTGCCGTTCATAAAGCTCTTCGCCAAATTCGAAATAGCTTTCCTCGGTCACGCCCTTCATGAACTTGGACGCGGCTGTCATCAGACCGGAAAAGCCCAGGCTGCCCATGCTATACTGGGCCATGACATTGGCGGTTTCGACAAGCTCTTCGGCGCTTAATTCGCCGCGCTTGATTTTTTCCCACAGCATCGCTGTTGCAGAATAACCGGCGATGATCGTGCCATCAAAATCGAACAGAGCAGCAATATGCGGGCCTTCAGGCGCGTTAAGCACATCCTGTAAATGGGAATCCCGGTCAGACATAGTTTCCCTCACATCAACCGAAGCGGCTGCTCCATGTTCATCCTGCCAAAAATGAATCGAGTTTCCCAGCGTTTATTAAGCTAAACTGATTTTAAATCGTCAAAGGCTTCTCTCATTCAAAGCCGCCGCCCAATGCGACGAACAGCGAAACGTTATTTTGATCCCTGAGACGCAGAACCTCAAGCAAGCGTTGCTTGGCCGAAAACAGATTCCGCTCGGCATCCAGAACTTCAAGATAGTTGGAAACACCTTCATTATAGCGCAAGCTGGCTATACGGGCGATGCGTTCCTGTGCCGCGACCTCCTGACGAGCGGTTTCGACCTGTTCACCAATCCAGCGTCGCCCTGCCAGCGCATCGGATACTTCGCGAAATGCCGTCTGGACGGTTTTGTCATAATTGGCGACTGCCTCGGTTTCGCGGGCTTTCGACAGGTTTAACTGCGCATTGCGCGCTCCGGCATCGAATATCGGCAAGCTGATCGACGGGCCAAAGCTCCATGTAAAGCTGTCGTCGCTAAACAGTCCGTCCAGATCATCTGACGCAAATCCGGCTGACCCGATGAGCGAAATGCTGGGGAAGAAAGCCGCCCGCGCTGCACCGATATTGGCACGTGCTGCCCGCAGCCGTTCCTCCGCCGCGATGATATCGGGCCGGACCAAAAGCAGGTCAGATGGCAGACCGGCATCCAGAGGACCGGCGAATATCTGCTCCCCGATGGTAAAGTTGCTTTCCGGCAAGTCTGCTGGAATCTCTCCGCCAACCAGAACAGTCAGCCGGTTTTGCGCCTGTGCCAGTGCCAGCCTTTGCCCCGCCAGCGCCTGCTCCGCCTGTGTCAGCAGCACCTGCGCCTGTTGGTAATCGAGCGCCGAAGTCACCCCTGCATCAAGCCGGATTTTGGCAAGGCGTAAATCTTCCCGCCTTGTTTCCGCCGTCGCCTGAGAAAGCTTAATTTGCTCCTGCGTTTCCTCAAGCTCAAGATAAGTCGAAGCAACGTCAGCAATCAGCGAGAGGTAGAAGGCCCGCTGCGCTGACACAGTCGCCAGATATTCGGCGCGCGCCGCCTCGCTCAAATTCGCCACTCTGCCCCAGAAATCGAGCTCGAACGAGCTGACCCCCACTCCTACATCATAGCGGTCGGATTCTACCGGGGTGACTCCATTCGCTCCATTAACTGGCATCCGGCTACGCGATGCATTACCGCTGGCGATAATAGTTGGCAGGCGCTGACTATCCTGAATCCGGTATTGCGCCTGCGCCTGTGCAATCCGCGCCGTTGCCGCCACAAGGTCCCGGTTATTCTCGATCGCGGCGGCAAGATATGCCTTCAACTGCGGATCATAGAAATATTCCCGCCAACTCAACTGCGCCGCCACAACAGATCCATCGGGACGAGAAGCAGGATCATAAGCCGGAGCGGTCGATAGTTCAGGCTGAACATGATCGGGCGCCATGTTCACACAACCTGCAAGAGTGGCCGAAGCCGCCATCAAGAACCCAATATAGTGCTTCACCGGGCCTCTCCTTCTTCCAGCACACCGACAGCCACAGGCTTTTTCCGGCTAAGCTTCTGACGCACCAGCATATAAAGCAAAGGTATGATGAAAATACCCAGACCCGTGGCCGCGATCATGCCGCCCATGACACCCGTGCCCACTGCGATACGGCTATTCGCTGCCGCGCCAGAAGCGATGATCAACGGCACCATGGCCAGAATGAACGCCAGGGAGGTCATGATAATTGGCCGTAAACGAAGCCGTGCAGCCTGACTAACCGCTTCGACAATCGACTTGCCGGACTCTTCTTCCTCAATCGCGAACTCAACGATCAATATGGCGTTCTTCGCGGCCAGACCGATGATGGTTATCATTCCGACGTTGAAATAGACATCGGCAGGCAACCCTCTAAGCATCGAGAAAACCACCGCTCCAAGCACCCCGACCGGTACGATGAGCAAGACGGAAAGCGGAACAGCCCAACTTTCATATAGCGCCGCCAGAAGCAGGAACACGACCAGTACAGACAGCCCCAGCAGCAACCCGATCTGACCCGATGACTGCTTTTCCTCAAAGCTAAGCCCGGTCCATTCATATCCGATACCTTCTGGCAATTGCTCGATCAGCCGTTCGACTTCTTCAAGCGCGGCACCGGAGGACTCCCCTTCTGCTGCCTCACCAGAAATAGTCATCGCCGGATAACCATTATAGCGGCCAAGGCTCGGTGGACCGGCAGTCCATTCCACCTTCACAAAGGTGCTAAATGGGACCAGCTCTCCCATATCATTAGGCACACGAAGAGCAAGTACGTCTTCCGGCGTCATCCGGTAGCGTGCATCCGCCTGTACATAAACTTGCTGGGAGCGCCCGTTATAAACAAATTCATTGGCAAAAGCAGAACCGAAGTTGATCGCCAGCGCAGAGTTCACATCTGAAATGGCCAGACCCAGAGAACGCGCCAGAACCCGGTCAATATCTACTTTGAGCTGCGGACTTATCTGCTCGTCTTCGGGACGCACATTCGTGAGCATCTCGCTTTGCGCCATCAAGCCCAAAAGCTGGTTACGTGCATTCGTAAGAGCGACACGGCCTACCCCGGTGCGGTCCTGTAATTTAACAGTAAAGCCGCTTGCCGTGCCAAGCGAAGGGATAGCAGGCGGCTGAATGACAAATACATTGCCTTTATCGATTTGCGAAAACTTTCCCATCGCTTCCATGAGCAATGCCGAAGCTCCGCTTTCTTCACCGGACCGTTCTTCCCAAGGAGTGAGCGAAGCAAACATCATAGCGTTGCTCTGTCCCTGTCCAAAAAAGCTGAAGCCGCGGATGACAACCAGATTATTCACTTCATCCTTGGCCATCCAGTGATCCGAAACGGGTTTGATAGCCTCGTCCGTGCGCTCAACAGTCGCGCCAGGGGGCGATTGGATAGCGGTAATCAGAACGCCCTGATCTTCGGTTGGCAGGAAAGCAGTCGGCAAACGCAAGAACAAGAGTAACGCAACTGCCACCAACAGTACAAAAACAGCAAAACCACGCATAGGCCGCGACAATATATTATCGGTGGTGCGGCCATATTTTTCCGTAAGCTCTGCAAACCATATATTGAATTTTTCAATGGCATGAGTGAAGCCTTTGGTAACGCGACCGAACTTTGTTTCACTGCCTTCATCCTGAGCATCTTCAACAGCTTCATCTGTTTTGACGGACTTCTTGATCGGTTTAAGCAAAGTAGCACAAAGAGCCGGGGTAAGTGTCAAAGCCATCAGGGCCGAGAATAGGATAGAGATTGCGAGCGTTACCGAGAACTGCCTGTAAATCCCGCCCGTAGAACCGGGAAAAAATGCCATCGGCAGGAATACAGCCACAAGGACGAGCGTGATCCCTACAATGGCGCCCGAAATCTGATCCATTGCCTTGCGCGATGCCTCAACCGGGGATAGCCCCTCTTCGCGCATGATCCGCTCGACATTTTCCACGACGATAATGGCATCATCGACCAATATGCCGATGGCCAGAACCATCGCGAACAACGAAAGCACGTTGATCGAGAAACCGAAAACCCAAAGGCCAAGACATGCACCAGCCAGAGCGAAAGGAACGACAAGTGTAGGAATAAGTGTCGAACGCCAGCTTTGAAGAAACAGAAACATGACCAGAAAGACCAGCACCATTGCCTCAAGCAATGTTGTAGCAACCTGTTTTACCGATAATTGGACAAACGGAGTAGTGTCATAAGGAACAACCCACTCGACATCTTCCGGAAGCCCGCGGCCAAGCTCTTCCATGCGTTCCTGTACGCCGTCAGCCGTAGATAGAGCATTAGCTCCGGTTGCCAGCTGAATTGCCATGCCAGCCATAGGCTTGCCGTTCAGTGTAGCCGAGGTCGCATAGTTCTTTGCGCCAAGCTCGACCCTTGCGACATCGCTAAGCCGGATGGTCGCACCGCCGGTATCCGCCCTTAAAATGATCTGCTCGAACTCTTCAACGGTGGAAAATTTATTCTGGGTTATGATTGTCGCATTGATCTGCGTATCATCCAGCATGGGCAACGACCCAAGCGCGCCTCCGCCCGATTGGCTGTTCTGTTCCCGGATAGCGCCAAGGACGGCTGCCGGTGACAATTTGAAAGATGCCAGCCGCTCCGGATCTAGCCATATACGCATCGCATATTCAGAGCCAAACAGGGTAACGTCACCGACGCCTTCCACACGGCGCAGTTCATCTGCTATTTGGGTTGATGCAATATTACCGAGATCTGTTTCATTTAAAGTGCCGCTTTTTGACCTCAGGGCAATGATTTGCAGGAATCCGGTCATCGCCTGGCGGACCTGAACCCCTTGCTGCCGAACAGCTTCGGGTAGGCGCGCCTCTACTGTGCTCAACCGGTTTTGGACATTCGTCTGGGCAATATCAATATCCGTACCGGCATCGAATGTGAGGGTGATCGAACCCGTGCCATTCGACTGGCTGGACGACGACATATACAAAAATCCCTCAACACCGTTTAGCTGCTGCTCGATGATCTGGATTACGTTTTGCTCAAGGGTCGCCGCATCCGCACCGGGGTAGGTAACGGAAATTGTCAACGAAGGAGGTGCAATATCCGGATATTGCTCAATGGGGAGGCTCCGTAAAGCAAGCAGCCCTACTAAAAGAATACCAAGAGCAATCACCCATGCAAAGATCGGCCGATCAATAAAAAAACGGGACATGGATTAGTTCTGACTTTTTCTGGAAGTTTGGTTTGCTGTGTTGCCGGCCTGTTTTTTCGTGATTGCTTTCACTGGCGCTCCGGGCCCAATTTTTTGTAGATTACTGATTATCACCTGATCGCCAATTTTCAGCCCGCTCTTTATAATCCAGTTCTGACCATCCAACGGGCCTAACTCGACAGGACGAACAGCCGCTTTCCCTTCGGTATCAATGATGTAAACACTTGCGTCCCTCTCGCTCAACTGGACGGCCCGTTGCGGAATCATTATTCCGTTCTTGATTTCGCCCAGATAGATTCTGGCCCGCACAAATTCGCCCGGCAACAGGTTGTTCCCCGGATTTGCGAATTCAGCCCGCAAGCTCATGGTTCCCGTATTTTCATCAACGGAAAAGTCGAGAAAATCCACATAGCCTTCGATCGGATATTCCGAGCCATCTTCAAAACTCAGTTTAACTCTTGGATTCTCGCCTTCATCAAGATCAATCCTGCCTTCTGAAACCGATCGTCTTAAAGCCATTACATCGCTCGATGATTGCGAAAAGCTGACATAGACCGGGTTCAACTGCTCGATACGGGTCATCAAAGTCGCTTCGGCAGCACTGACCAGCGCGCCTTCTGTAACTTCTGCACGTCTTGCGCGTCCGCGGATCGGAGCGCGCACAGTAGTATATCCTAACTGCAATTCTGCTGCGTCTAACTGCGCTTTGATCTGGGCCACGCTTGCAGCAGCTTCGCGGGAGGCAGCGACGGCCGCGTCATATTCCTGACGACTAATAGCCTGTTCCGCAACAAGCGGCTTGTACCTGTTTACAACGGCTGCCGCATTGGCAGCGGTCGCCCGCGCACGTTGAAGGCTGGCATTCACCTGGGCATGGGTCGCCCGCAGTTCACTTGGATCAATACGGAACAAGGGCTGTCCCTCAGCGACATCTGTGCCCTCTTGATATAGTCTGCTTTGAACAATGCCGTTCACCCGCGCCCTGACTTCGGCCACCCTGACGGCTTCTACACGACCAGGCAATTCTACGATATTAGGAATCGTGGCAGATTTAACCACATAAGTCTCTACCGTTACCGGCGGCGGTGCAGGTGGATTTTCAGACCCGCCACAACCAGAAAGACTCAAAAGCAGAGCAAACGCAAATATAGCCGTTCGTTTCATTTTATTCCTAAACAATCATGACGCAAGTGGGGTTTATGTGCGAACCACAGTGGATCCGTCGTACGGATTGTATAGCTATCTTTGAAAGCCAATGTAAGTGACTTCATCCAGTGGCTAACCATAGGATGAGCAATAAAGGCTATATAGAGATGGCAATCATAGCGGACGCGTTTATTGTCTGATTTTTCGCAGATTTCCGTAGATATCAGAGCAATTCTTTGAACAACTCAATCATCGCCAACTTGCATTTTCCGCATCTCCAAACTCATTTATAGCACTCCTGAAATGGCGATTCGGGCACTCTTTAGCGCGCGATTTGCCACGCTCGATCCAACAACCCATAGCCCCGTCAGCAACCAAGCATTATATGAAGGCGTGAAGCGATTACTGATTCTGTGAAAGCTATCCGAAATCACCCATAATTTAGCGAAGGCATCGGAAATGGTTGTGCCGCGTACCAATAGTTCTGTCGGCAGTTTTCTGCCACAATTGGCCTTGTTAAGCGCAGCAGCTTTATGGGGTATCAGCTTTCTCGTCACAAAGATGGGAATGGCATATAGTGGTCCTTTCGCGTTTGTTGCGCTTCGATTTGGTGCGGCTACTTTGATTCTGGGTGTGTTGCTACGCATACCGCTTTTGCGGTTAACCAGGCGGGAGTTGGTTGGCGGCTTTTTTGTCGGTCTGTTCGGTGCATTCGGATCTGTCGGCGTGGCTTATGCCCTGAAAACCGAGCCCAGCGCGCGCGTGGTATTTATCGCTGCGCTTTATGTGCCACTTGTCCCCATCCTTCACTGGGCGCTGTTCAAGCGTAAGGTGGGTGGAAATATCTGGGCTGGCGTGGTGCTTGCCATTTGCGGTGTCGCTGTGATGGCCGGTATTGCCAGCACGTCGGCTGAACTCAGCACAGGAGACGGGTTTGCACTTGCCAGCGCGGGATTTGTTGCAATGCAGATCATACTACTTGGCGAATTCTCAAAGGGTGTAAGCACAATGTCCCTTGCGTGGACCAGCCTGGCATTTACCGCGCTTGTCGCCTCCATCTGTTCCATCATGATTGGTGAAGCGGCTCCGCAATTCAGCAATCCTATCCTGTTCTGGATCATCATCGGCTTCGGTGTTTCAACTGCCTATATCCAGTTCGCCATGGGATGGGGGCAGGCGCGTGTGGATGCATCGAAAGCCTCCCTCATTTACGCAACCGAGCCTGTCTTTGGCGGTGTGGCTGGCTGGCTTGCCGGAGAAGCACTTGGCGTTGCAGATATTACCGGGGGCTTGCTAATCGTAACAGGTTTTATAGTAGGAGCCATGCCCGGCAATTCACATCTCTGGCGCAAGCTTGCCACAATTCGCAACTGGCTGTCCGTCAGATTTGGTGCAGGTCGCAGTGCGGGTGAACGTTTTACCGAGCTTCCATGAACCGCATGAAGACCAACCCTCACATGAAGAAAGGCGCCGCGTCACTTTGGGCGAATGCTTATATTCTATTGTGCTTCACAGCCTTATTCTGGGCAGGTAACAGCATTGTAGGCCGAGCAGCGCGGGATCTGGTTCCGCCCGTTTCGCTGGCATTCTGGCGCTGGCTTCTGGCTCTTGTCCTCCTGCTCCCGCTGGCATGGCCACATCTCAAACGCGATTGGCCGGAATTGAAGGCGAATTGGCGGATTATGCTATTGCTGGGTATATTGGGCATCGGGGCATTTAACACGCTGCTCTACACAGGCTTGCAAACGACCACCGCCCTTAACTCCTTGCTGCTGCAAGCCGCGCAACCTGCGCTTATTCTCAGCATGGGCGTAATTTTGATGCGGGACAGCGTATCCGCGCGCCAGATCGCAGGGCTCGTCATATCCTTAGCGGGCGTCCTTGCGATTATTTCTCAAGGCAATGTCACCGCCCTGCTCAACCTCAACCTCAATGAAGGCGATGGCATTATCGCTTTTGCCGTGCTGCTCTGGTCCGTTTACGCGGTTATGTTACGGCGCCGGCCGATTATTCACCCGCTCAGCTTTCTGGCCGCAACGCTGGTCATCGGTGTAATCTTCATTGCACCATTTTATGTAGTGGAAATCGCAAGCGGCCGCCTGATAATCCCGTCTGCAGAAACCTATCTTGCGATCGGCTATGTCGCGATTTTTCCTTCGTTCATTGCCTATCTTTTCTACAACCGCGGTGTCGAGCTGATTGGATCAGCCGCAACAGGACAATTTATGAATATCCTACCCGTAATGGGAGCGGGGCTCGCGATGTTGTTTCTCGGCGAACGTCTTTATGCCTTCCACATCGCAGGCATTGCCCTGATTTTTGCAGGGATATTCATCGCTGGCAAACACGGCTCCGCCCAAACCAGTCAATCCGGAAGGCCCCTCTAACCGTCAGAGGATCATTTAACCTCGGGGAGCGCTAACAAATCCTCTTTTGTCAGCTGGGATTCGAGTTCCCAGTCGTCTTCTACCTGTTTTGGGGTTAGCCCTTCGAGAGGAATCTCGACATACCGGTCCGGATCAGAATCCTCGATTTCAACCAGCAAATGCGTGACTGCACCGGCACTATCTGTGATCACGCGCTCAACTTCACCAATTTCGATACCATTTGCGCTTAGAATTTCGGCATCGCCCAATTGTTTCATGGTCAAACCAAGAGCCCCTTCCTGAACAGAAGCATCCGGAACAGCTGTGCTCACTGCATTTTCAGAAACATTCTGGTTGGTTTCAGATGGTGGATTATTATCAGAACAAGCGGTTAATAGTGCCGCTGTTGTAATGAAACCAGCGATAGAGGCTATTTTTAACATGACCTTCTCCTTATTTGGTAACAAGTCACATATCATAATCTACCGCATAGGTCAGCAAAACACTGCACAGCTTCATCAGCTATTCCAGAACGGGTAATAGAGTTTGCCAAGAACCGTTTGACTTATATTCTTGTTCGCACCATGTTCACTGCATGGCTATGACCACTCCTCTCGGGCGATATCGCCACCTTTCGGGACAGCTCGCCGCAGGAAGCTGACCCGGGCCTACGCTATCGCCTCGGCAAACGGGGTCCGGGATTTTCAAAATAGATATTGAGAGATAAGCAAAGCGAACCGCAGTGCTTTCCAACAGCATGAAAAGAACCTGTAGCATGGAACATGAAGATAAGAACCAAGACGCTGATCGTCCGATCATCCATATGATCGACACAGAAAGTGACGAAATTGAAGCGCTGGCCATGGCAATGGAAACGCGGAACCCGAAAGTAGCAGAACTACTCTTTGAAGA
>JADMKQ010000087.1 GCA_015478735.1 Sphingorhabdus sp.
TGACGATGCTACGCACACCGATTGACGAAGTGGAAAAGCGGGTCATCGTTACCGGGCATTTGACCGGCGATGACCAGATAGAGGCTGACGGCGTGCGCTTATGCAAAGAGACCTGAACCCTGGCACTGCTGATATCATGATCCGCGAGGCCCAAGAGCAGGACATCCCTGCCCTCCATAAGCTGATCGAAAGTGCCTATCGCGGCGACAGTGCCAAGCGCGGCTGGACACATGAAGCCGATTTGCTGGACGGGCAAAGAACCGATGTGGCGGCATTGCGGGAAATCCTCGACAATCCGGACCAGATAATATTGCTTGCCATGGATGGCGTGAACCTTGCCGGTTGCGTGCAGCTGGTGCGGGTCAATGACGCTGTCGCCTATCTTGGCATGTTGACCGTCGATCCGGAACGGCAGACAGGCGGGCTTGGCAAAATATTGATCGGTGAAGCGGAACAATATGTTGCGGCAAACTGGCAATCCAGCGTCATGGAAATGACAGTCATCCGGCAGCGCAGCGATCTGATCGCTTATTATGAGCGGCGCGGCTATGTCCTGACAGATGAGCGGCGGCCCTTTCCGCATGGTGATGAGCGCTTTGGTGTGCCCAAAACACAGGAGCTGGAATTTGCGGTGTTGCGAAAAGAAATAGGTTAGAGTGATTTCGAGTGAAATGGAACATTTCACGGCTCGGAAATCACGGTAAAATAATAAACTAGGCCCAATTTTGATTCAATCAAAATTGAACAGGGTCTAGGCTTTCAAGCCGCCCTGCCCTCTAGCGCCTTTTGCCTTCTGCGCTGGACGGAGCTGCCCAGTCCTAAAGCCTCCCGATATTTCGCGACTGTCCGCCGGGCAATGTCAAAGCCCTTGGCCCGTAGCAGCACCACCAATTTGTCGTCGGACAGAATCTTTTTGGGATCCTCGTTATCAATCAGCGATTTGATGTGGCTCTTAACCGCTTCGGCCGAAGCTGCTTCCCCGCCGGTGGAAGACTGGATACCGCTAGTGAAGAAATATTTCAGTTCGAACGTGCCGCGCGAACAAGAGAGATATTTATTGGATGTCACCCGGCTGACCGTCGATTCATGCATGTCGATCTTGTCAGCAACATTTTTCAGCGTAAGCGGACGTAAATGTGTCACGCCATCGCGAAAGAATTTTTCCTGCTGCTTCACGATCTCGGTCGCAACCTTGATGATCGTACGTTGCCGCTGGTCGAGTGCTTTCACCAGCCAGCTCGCATCGGCAAGGCAATCATTCAGCCAGTCTTTCGATGCCTTGTCCTGTGCTCCATTTTTTAATTCTGTAAAATAAGTGCGGTTCACCAGCACCTTGGGCAGAGTTGCGCTGTTAATCTCGATGATCCACTTCCCGCTGCGCTCGGCAACGAAAATGTCCGGCACAACCGTCTGCACATCGCCGCCGCCAATCCTCAGGCCGGGTTTAGGATCATAGTCGCGGAGTTCCGCGATCATGTCCCTCAGATCCTCGTCATCAACGCCGCAAATTCGTTTGAGCTGAGGCAAAGCGCCCTTTGCCAGCAGGTCGAGATTATCAATCAACCGGGCCATTGCCGGGTCATAACGATCTGCTTCCTTTGCCTGAAGCGCCAGACATTCCGCCAGATCGCGTGCACCGACACCAATCGGATCTAGAGTCTGGATCTCGGTCAACACACGGTAGACATCATCAAGCTGCACGCCCAGGCGGTGAGAGAATTCCAGCAAATCTGCCTGCAAATAGCCGGATTCATCAATCTGGTCGATCAGGTGCAGGGCGATGAACAGGTCTACGCCCGATAATATGGCGCCCGCCTGCTCCATCAGATATTCCGCCAGCGTGGGCTCGGAGGCCAGCATATTTTCAAAATCCGGCGCTTCTCCGCCCATCGCACCGCTGCTTGATGGAGAAGAGCCATTCAGGCCCAGTCCTCCGTCCAGCGCACCGTCGCTTTCGCTCAGGCTATTATTCGAAAACTGGTCGGCATCCCCCGCCATATCAAGGGTGGATTCCGCTTCGCCCGGACCAGAGGATAATATCTCGTCACTACCCTGTGTGCCGGGTTCCGGTGAGAAGTCAGCATTTTCACTGCTTCCGTCCCCCGGCTCGTCGCCCGGCCCCTCGGTGCTGAGCTCGCCGGTGTCGAGCAAGGGGTTCTTCTCGATCTCGTCGGCAATATAGGTTTCAAGTTCAAGATTTGACAAAGCCAGAAGCTTGATCGCCTGCTGCAGTTGCGGCGTCATTACCAGCGATTGGCTTTGCCTTAAGTCGAGTCGCGGGCCTAAAGCCATTATTCTGGCCGCCACCTAATCACAGGGAAAAACCCTCGCCCAGATAAAGTCGCCGCACGTTTTCATCTTTGACCAGCGCTTCGGGGCTACCGGCAAACAGCACATGCCCGTCATAAATGATGCAGGCCCGGTCCACGATATCCAGTGTTTCACGAACATTATGGTCGGTAATCAATACGCCGATGCCGCGATTTTTCAACTGAACGACAAGATCGCGAATATCGGAAATGGAAATCGGGTCGATCCCGGCAAACGGCTCATCCAGCAATATGATCGACGGGTCAGCCGCCAATGCGCGGGCAATTTCGCAGCGTCTGCGCTCACCGCCCGACAGCGCCATGGCCGGGGAATTACGCAATTTGGTCAGGCCGAATTCGTCGAGCAAGCGGTCGAGCGTTTCCATCCGGACTTCTTTATCACTCTCGACCATTTCCAGAACGGCGAGGATATTCTGCTCCACCGTCATGCCGCGAAAAATAGAGGTTTCCTGCGGCAGATAGCCCAGACCCAAAATCGCCCGGCGATACATGGGAAGCGGGGTTATATCCTCCCCGTCCAGCATGATCCGGCCTTCATCGGGGCGAACAAGGCCCATCACCGAATAAAAGCATGTCGTTTTACCCGCGCCATTGGGACCAAGCAGCCCGACCACTTCACCGCGCGCGACGGAGAGGGATACGTCCGACAATACCGTGCGCTTGTCATAGCTTTTCGCAATCGAAACCACGGCAAGACCATGTTCCAGAGCATCGCTCGCCATAGCGGAAGCGGGCGCAGAACCGGGGGCGGGCATGGCCGGTGTATCAATCAAGGTTGCGTCGTTCATTTTGGTCCTTCGGTCCATATCCTGTTTGGACCTGATTTGATTGTTCAATGGTTAACAGCATGGCCCAATTTACTCGAAATTGGCAAGCTTTATGCATGATTGACCGGAAATGGTTCTTTTCGGCCCGGCGCAGCCACAATTGGTCATGCAACTCTATGCTATTCTACCGACAATCTGGGACGATGCCACACCGAAAACAACCATTTCGGCAAATAATAAGGTGAAATACAGTTACACCGTCAAAGCCAGTGTGGATTGTTTAATCCCGTTACTGCTGATCTGGTCTCTGGGGAACCGTAAACGTCCCCGAAACCCGGCCGCCCGAACTTTGCGTTGCTCCCGGCACGCCGCCAGAGGAACGGCCATCAATCGTCGAACGACCGGAGGCCAGATCAACAATCGCTCGTCCACCGGACAGCCGGTTGCTGCCTTGTGTCAGCGTAACATTGCCCACCAAAGTTATCAGCCGCCGGTCAAGGTCGTAAATCGCCGTATCGCCATTTGCCGTGTCGCCGCCCTTACGGATCGTGACACCGCCAGAAGCATCAATCCGGTCAACCTGAATCCCGTTGCTGCTGTTATAAGCGACTGTCATCCGGGCCGAATTCAAAACCAGCCCTGCTTGTTCAACACGGACAGCGCCGGATAATACGACACGATCGGCACGGTCCTGCACTTCGATACGCCCGGCATCAAAATTGACCGGAGCATTGCTGTTATGTCCGCCAAAAACCTGCGCTGGCGCTGGCCCGGCATAGGTGAGCATCGTCGCCGTTGCGATAAACACTGCGGCAGAGGCTACAAGGAAAGAACGCTTAATCATCTATCGCCCTCTTAGACCGTTTTGGGTGATACGCAACTTTGCGTTTCCTTCCAGCGTGATTGTCCGTTCGGACATATCAGCCTTCAGGCTGTCCGCGCGAAAGGTGCCGATATTGGTTCGTCCTTCAACGGGAGCAGCGCTGCTCAATGTACGGTCTTGCAAATCCACCGTCACATTGCTCGTCGTAAGCCGGTAGCCACCGGCACTTTCAAGCTGCACTGTGCCCGGCACAATCACATCTTCGCGGTCCATGTCATAGACCCCTCTGTTCGCACGGATCTGCGCCGGTCCGTCATTTAACAATATCCGCGCCGACAGTTCTTTCAGATCAACGACTGCTTCGCGTGAGCTTTTCTGGACCGCCGATCCTGCCTTGATTGAAAATGGCCGGCCCTGGCTATCTTCGCCCCGGTAAAGCGCCTCGGTCACGCGCATCCGCTCGCCCGCAACATCCACGCTGTCCTTGTCGAGAACAAAGCTAAGCTCACCGCCCGTAGTGAACGGGGCCAGCGCCAGTATCGCACCCAGAGCGCCAACACCAAGGGGCAACAATACGCGCAGCAAGCGGATGTTACGATCATGCTTGCTACCGGGCGAGGCGAATTGCTGGCGCTTGCTTTTGATATGTTGAACCGTGGTTGTCATCTCTTTGTGAACCCAGAGCGCCTCTTATCGTTCGCTGAACTACCCTTTGTAGAGTAGCTCAAGCATGAGCAAAAATATCTATTTCCGGCCATCCGGCAATATCGAGCCGTGCACGATGCGGCAGGAAATCGAAACAGGCCTGCGCCAGTTCCATGCGCCCTTCGCGCTCCAGACGAAGCTCCAGCTCTGCCTTCAAACGGTGCAGATAGCGGACATCGGATGCAGCATAATCGCGCTGTGCTTCGCTCAATTCAGGGCCGCCCCAGTCGCTCGACTGTTGCTGTTTGGAAATATCCTGTCCCAAAAGCTCACGCACCAATTCTTTCAATCCATGACGGTCGGTATAGGTGCGGATCAACCGCGACGCGATTTTCGTGCAGAAAACCGGCTCTGCCATGACGCCCAGATAATATTCGATCGCCGCAAGATCGAAACGTGCGAAATGATAGAGTTTCACGCGCGCCGGATCGGCCAGTACCTGTTTCAGATTGGGCGCGGCATAATCGCTTCCGGGGTTGAAGCGCACCAG
Organism: Sphingorhabdus sp.; assembly: GCA_015478735.1. Classification (GTDB taxonomy): domain Bacteria; phylum Pseudomonadota; class Alphaproteobacteria; order Sphingomonadales; family Sphingomonadaceae; genus Parasphingorhabdus. Next base: position 5,116 of record JADMKQ010000087.1, read on the forward strand.
ATGTTCATCACCATTGCCATCCGATATTTGAAGCAGGCACAAGCGATCGCGCAATGTGTGCAGACCCATGGTTTCGGTGTCCACCGCAACCGGCCCGTCCGCCAACACACCTTCGGGCAGATCTTCTTCGTGAAAAAATATAGCCATTACGCCTCGCTCCGTACTGCTGGATCCGAAAAGACTTCAAATAATTTATGCATAAGTTATGGTATGTGCCGCACTAAGGGATAAACAGCAAGAATTAGATTGCCATAAAAGCACAGAATTCGAAGCGATAACCAGGGAAATAGCGACATGGCAAACCAATCACCACAGCCATCATCGAGCGGTTTTGACTTGAACAAAGCAACGATCATATCCTTGCTCTATATTGCGGGATTCTTCGTCGGGATCACCGGGCTGGTCGGAGTCGTCCTTGCCTTTGTCTGGCAGGACGAAGTTGCCGGAACATGGGAAGAAAGCCATTTGCAATTCCATATCCGGACTTTTGTAATTGGTCTGATCGGCAGTGTCATCGGTGTAATCCTGTCGATCATCCTGATTGGAATACCGCTGTTAATTGCCGTAGCCGTCTGGGTTCTGGTGCGGACAATATTGGCGCTGCTCAAGGCCCAGAAACAAGAGCCTATTGCTGACCCGAAAAGCTGGCTTTTTTAAAGATCTTGGCTGGTTTTATATTGCGCAGGATTAGAAGATTCAGCCTGAATTAAGCCTATGAAGGATTTTATTCGCTTAAGCCGTGGTTTTTCTATATAGTTACAGCGCGCGGTATCAAGATTCGCGCAAGAAAATGCTCCGGCCATCGTCCGCCAGAACATTGGATATGATTTATCGGACGGAGTGAAAGACGATTCTAGAATGGGTTTTGACAGAAACCGGCGTGGCAGAGGCCGGGACAAGCGCGACAGCTTTGGTGATGAGAATTTTGACGGATATCAAGGTGATAGCTCCCCACCAATAGAAAGATACACCCGACCAGATACAAATTATGGCGGACAACGCGGTGGCGGTCAGGGCGGCGGAATGCCGGACCAGGTTGTCGGTGAAAGCAGCGGTAAAGTAAAATTCTTCAACGCTCAAAAAGGCTTTGGCTTCATTGTGCAGGATACCGGCGGCGAGGATGTGTTTGTGCATATCAGCCAGGTTGAACGGGCAGGACTAAAAGGACTGGCCGAAGGTCAGGCCTTGCGTTTTTCTCTGGTTGATCGCGGCGGCAAAGTGTCCGCTTCCGATATCCAGATTGATGGCGATCTGATCGAAGTGGCTGCACCTGCACCGCGCGAAGAGCGCAGCGGTGGACCGCAACGCGAACTGACCGGCGAAAAAGCAACCGGCACCGTCAAATTCTTCAACAGCATGAAAGGCTTTGGCTTCATTCAGCGCGATGATGGTCAGCCAGATGCTTTTGTTCATATCTCCGCGGTAGAACGCGCAGGGATGAGCGGCCTCGAAGAAGGCGACAAGCTGGAGTTTGAACTGGAAGTAGATCGCCGCGGCAAAACCGCTGCAGTCAATCTGGTTGCCAGATAATATCAGCTAATCAATCTGCCTTTTACCGGGTATGAGATTCAAGAATAGCGGACGATTGTCCGCTATTTTTTTGCCTGACTGATTCGATGGCTGCTTGATTCGATATGATGGACGGGGCCAGCTGATATTTCCGCCGGCCCCGTCAAATTCTGAACTAACTATGCTTTCTGGCTAGATTCGAGAAGGAACCACGCCCGTTCTTCGGCCTGATCGGTCCAGTCATCGATCATACCGTCGGTTGCATTATCGCCGGCTTCATCAGCCAGTTCCTTCGCTTCCCGCAAAACTTCTATCAGCTTCAAGTTATCGTCCCGCAATTCGTTGAGCATGTCGGCTGCACTCACCTGCGCATCATCATTGTCGGCAATATTCTGGTTCCTCGATATATCGCCAATGGAAGTTAGCGTCCGCTGGCCAATTTTGCGCACGCGCTCGGCTATCGCATCGGTCGTCAGCAATATTTGCGTGGCTTGTTCGTCGAACATCAAGTGATAGTCACGGAAATGTGGGCCAGACACATGCCAGTGGAAATTCTTGGTCTTGAAATAGAGCGCAAAGCTGTCTGCCAACACAGTATTTAACGTATTTGCCAGAGCTTTTCTTGCATTGTCACCCGTTGTCATCATCAATCTCCTTCATTTCTATATTAGAGAATTAGGACATTTTACTCCTGACGTCCAACGCATATCCTGGCTATGAGTGATCGAGGTAACCGATTGATTTATCCAGCTGTGATCGTTTTTATATTAAAAGATACCCCACGCATCCAAAGCAATGATCACACCGATCAATAGAAATATGCCTCCGCCAACATGTCGGATGGTTTTTATCGGCAACATACGAGCAAGCCTTTCCTGGAAGATCACAGCCGGGACACAAGCCGCCATGACACCGATCCACCCACCGGCTGCGGCAAAGGCCCATGAATCGGTTCTCGCTGCGGTTGCCGCCAGTATGAATTGCCCCTTGTCCCCGAATTGCAGGATGAACAGGCCAAGAAAGGATGTCCAGAATGGTCCCAATGTCCACTTTTCCAGCAAAGCCACTGGCCGCCGCCATGCGACCATACCAATCCCTGCAAAAATCAGGGATAGCGCATAGAATAGCTGCACCGGGTCTTCGCTAATCCATTGGTTCACCGCCGATCCGGCTATTGCGGAAATCAGGCAGTTCAGCAGGGTCGCCAGTCCCAGACCCCATATAACCGGCATGGCCCGGCCATAGCGGATGGCGAGAGCGGCACATAATATCTGTGGCCGGTCACCAACTTCCGCAATCATCAAAGCAAATAAAGAGGTTAGAAAAGCATCCACTTACACGGTCATTACGGCTGCCCGCCCAGACGAAGCGCCACGCTGGCCATAAGAGCTTCCGCCATGGATCGGTCCAGCGGTCCGCAATCCAAAGCATCACGCATGGCGGCCAGATAGGACTTTGCAACAGTCACACCCCCGCCGCTTTGCAGCGCCCGTTGGAGCGCCGATTCAAATGCACAGGTTAAATCATGCAGCGCGGTCAAATGATGCTGCATTGCCCTCTGCCGGATGTGGTCCAGATGCATCAGAAACTGCACCGGGTGCCTTTCTACCAAAGATACTGGTATACCATCCAGCAGTGCCAGTATTTCAGACTGAATCAGCAAGTTTTGATCACGATCCATAGGACAGCCTCTTTTACCGGCTCGTCATGTTTTCCACCGGATTTGCCGGATCATGCTACGAAAATATGATTAACGGGTGGTAAATGGGGTCTGGGCGATTTTGAATAGATAGAGATCGGCTTTCCCTTGACATTCTCTGCCAGTTTCAGCATTAGCCCGCTCAATTATAGCGGATTGTGTCGGAGTTTCCGGACAAATCGTTTTTTCCAGAAATTGCTTTTAAAGGAATGCGCCATGGCGAAACCAGCCAATGTTAAAATCAGACTCGTCAGCACGGCGGATACCGGCTTTTTCTATGTAACCCGCAAAAATCCGCGCAATCTCACCGAGAAAATGGTGCAGCGCAAATATGATCCGGTTGTGCGCAAGCATGTCGAGTTCAAAGAAGCGAAGATCAAGTAAACCGCTTTTTTGCCAAAAATCTCAAGAATCGAACACACGGTTAAGGGTGCAGGACACCCTCAACCGATTCGATGAATTTTGCCACCGATATGGGCTTTGAAACATAAGCTTCTGCCCCTGCGCTCAAAATCCGGTCTTCGTCACCTTTGCCCGCATAGGCTGTAACCGCCATGATCGGGATGGTTTTAAGCTGATCGTCTTTCTTGATCTGCTCGATCAGGTCCAGCCCGCTGACATGGGGCAACTGAATATCCATAATCACCAGATTGGGTTCAAAACTACGCGCCTTGTCTATGACTTCGCGCCCATCCTTAACCGGCTCGACAGCATAGCCGTGTGCTCGCAATAAATCGCAAAATAGTTTGAGGTTCAGTTCGTTGTCCTCAACCACCAAAACTCTTTTTTCCACTGCGTGCCTTGCCCCCTTCCAAACGTCCGGTTAACCCTCTAGGCCAAAGACCTGATGGAAACAAATAACAATATCTCTGCGGAGACTGAAATATTGGCGCTACAAGCCCTTGGCTGGGTCTTGCAGGATGGAGACCGCGCGCAGCGATTGCTCGCTCTGACCGGGCTGGACCCACGGGAATTGCGCTCCGGACTGGAAGACCCGGCAATGCTGTCTTCGCTCCTCGGCTTCCTCGCCAGTCACGAGCCTGATCTTGTCGCCTGCGCCGAATCGATTGGCGTAGCGCCTGAAAAACTGGCCGCTGCCGCACAATATCTGAATGATCCTGGAGAGTTTATATGAGCCGCAAGCCGCTCCTGATAAGCGACTGTGACGAAGTTTTACTGCACATGGTCGTGCCATTTCGTGAATGGCTGGACACGGACAAACATATCCATTTCGATCTGGAATCCGGCGAATTTGTTGATGCGCTTCGTCATAAGCATGATGGCACATTGGTCGCACGGGACGCTGTCTGGCCGATGCTCAAAGAGTTTTTCGATAACCAGATGCACCGACAAAAGGCCATTGATGGCGCGGTTGAAGCCATGAACAAGCTGGCAGAGGTGGCGGATATTGTCATCCTCACCAACCTGCTTGATGATCGCCGCGACGCGCGAGCCGAGCAATTACGCGCTGTGGGAATCGATTTTCCTGTTTTTTGTAATCAGGGCGGCAAGGGCGACCGACTGGCCAAAATTGTCGCCGACTATAATCCCAGCATGACCGTTTTCGTGGACGATCTGGGCCATCAGCATCACAGCGTGGCAAAACATGCCGGCGATGTCTGGCGGCTGCATATGGTCGGGGAGCCATTACTCGCCCGGAATATCAAGCCCAATCCAGCCGCGCATGACCGTATTGACCTGTGGCCCAATGCGTTTGACTGGATCATGGATAAATTTGAATCCGGAAACCCCGCGCCATTGCTCGACATACCGGAAGAGCTTGACCGGTTTGCCAAGACGTGATTGATTCAGCGCCATGACTGACAATATCGAAAACGCATTAAATGCCAAAGGCATTGAACTTCCCAAGGCGGCTGCTCCCGTCGCATCCTATGTGCCAGCTGTGGAAATAAACGGCCTACTGCATATCAGCGGGCAGGTTTCCATGGTGGACGGCAAGCTGATTACCGGCAAGCTGGGGGACGGAATGACTTTGGAGGAAGGGCAGCAAGCCGCCAAAGCTTGTGCTCTGATGATCGCGGCGCAGATCAAACAGGCAGCCGGATCGCTCGACCGGGTCGACCGTATCGTGAAACTGGGCGTTTTCGTTAACAGTACCCCCGATTATACCGATCACCCGAAAGTCGCCAATGGCTGCTCCGATATGATGGAGGTTATATTCGGTGCCGCAGGACAACATGCCCGTAGTGCGGTAGGTGTTGCGGCGCTTCCGCTTGGCGTCGCGGTAGAGGTGGATGCTATTGTCGCTCTCAAGCCAGCTTGATGCATTATTCGCACCAGCACCGGAACCTGCGCGGGTCGCGTTCCTGAAAGGCCAGCCCTATGCCCACCGCGGGCTACATGGCTCGTCTAATGGCGGCAACATATTGGAAAACAGCCCTGCCGCGTTCGATGCAGCCATAAAGCTGGGTCATGGTATCGAATGTGATGTGCAAGCTGCCGAAGACGGAACCGCTTTTGTTTTTCACGATTATGAACTGGATCGCTTAACAGCACAGCAAGGAGAGCTCGCCAATTTACGGGCAAGCGATGTTGATCAGGTTGACCTGAATGACGGGCATGGAAAAATCCCGCGTCTGCGAGCCATATTGGCGCAGGTTGCCGGGCAGGTCCCCATATTGATCGAGATAAAATCAAATAATATGCGCGTCGGGCCGCTATGCCTTTCTGTCCGGAGAGCATTGGAAGGCTATACCGGAAAAGCCGCTGTCATGTCCTTTAACCCCTTTGTCAGCGCTTGGATGCGTAAAAATGCGCCGCATATCGTGCGCGGACTGGTTGTGACCGAGGAAGGCCGCAAGTCCCTGAAAGGGCGGATCGCAAGGCATCGGGATCTATGGACGGCCAAACCCGATTTTCTGGCTTATGATATCCGTGATTTGCCATCCCGTTTCGCTGCATCAAACCGGGCGAGGGGGCTGCCGGTAGTCACATGGACCGTGCGTTCGGCCAGTCAGGAGAAGATCGCGAACCTCCATGCCGATGAACCGATTTACGAGATACCACAGATCGAACATAGCTGATAATATCAAGCCAGATGTCCAATCCCCCTCCCTCACGATCCGAACAATCCACTGGCAAAGACAAGGGAATTGTTGCGCGTGTAGCAGATGATATTGCCAGCTTGCCAGCCGACGAATGGGACCGCTGTGCAGGCAGTACCAACCCGTTTGTCTCTCACGCCTTTCTATCCGCTATGGAAGAATCGGGCAGTGTTGGCCCCGGAACCGGCTGGAAATCGCTGCCGATCATTATCGAGGATGAAGAAGGAAAAATCGCTGCCTGCTTGCCCAGCTATCTGAAATCCCACAGTCAGGGCGAATATATTTTCGACCAGCAATGGGCACATGCCTATGAAAGTGCAGGGGGGCAATATTATCCGAAAATCCAGATCGCTGCGCCTTTCTCCCCCGTACCCGGTCCGCGCATATTGCTAAGGGATGAGAGCATGGCAGTGCCGATATTACGCGCAGCAGAACAGCTTGCGAAAAGTAACGGCATTTCATCGGTGCACGCGACATTTGTGGCCGAAGACCAGTTGGGCTATTTTCGCGATGCCGGATGGATGATCCGCTCTGACAGCCAGTTCCACTGGAGCAATAATGGCTATGCGGATTTCGGCGCTTTTCTGGAAGCCTTGTCATCCCGTAAACGCAAAGCGATCAAAAAGGAGCGCAAAAAAGCGCAGGAAGCGGTGGAGATTGTCCACCTCAGCGGCGATGATATTACCGCCGAGCACTGGGATTATTTCTGGGAATTTTACCAGGACACCGGCGCGCGCAAATGGGGCACGCCATATCTGACACGGGCGGCGTTTGACTTGCTCCATCAGAAAATGGGCGAAAAGTTGCTCCTGATATTCGCGCTTCAGGACGGCATACCAATTGCCGGAGCGCTTAACGTGATCGGGGAAGATACTTTATATGGCCGCTATTGGGGCTGCACGCGCGATGTGCCGTTTTTGCATTTCGAGATTTGTTATTATCAGGCGATTGATGCGGCCATTGCACGCGGCCTGAAATATGTCGAGGCAGGAGCGCAAGGCAGCCATAAGCTGGCGCGCGGTTATCAGCCGGTGCCGACCTGGTCCGCCCATTATATAGTCGATCCGGGTTTTCGATCGGCCATCTCCGACTATCTGGAGCGCGAGCGGGAGGCCGTTGCCGCCGATATTGAATTTCTGGCCGAAATGGGGCCGTTCAAAAAATCTGGCTAGTTTTTATGCCGCGCGGCGCGTCGTGTGTTTCAGCCAGCTACGCGCTTCGCGCTGCGCTTCGGCAATTTCACGCGGGGTCATATCCAGCGAGATTTCCGCCCGGCAAGCCTTGCTTTCATCATGTCCTGACAATGAAGCCAGATTGAACCATTTATGTGCCTCGACCAGATCAATATCAGCGCCGTCCGATCCGGTTGAATATATCACGCCAAGATCGAAACACGCGTTCACATTGCCTTTTTCCGCTTCTGCAAGCCGACTTTCTATTAAAAAGGCGGCACTTTTCATGCTGTTGCCCATATCCTCTAGTCCCTGTTTTTGCCGTGCCGCACTCGGCACAGGGACGACTTCACAACAAACTGTTGAAAAAATGGTTAACGGGATCAGAGGGATTATTGCCGGTAGAATAAAAAATACGCCGAAAAGCGATATATTTTACGGTTAACAAACCCGCTAGAGGCTTAGGCTACAGCGATATTATCGATCAGCCGGGTGGTTCCGATATGAGCCGCTGCCAGCAAACGGGCGGGCCTCGCAAAAACCGTCATATCTTCCAGCGTGTCAGCATGTTTCAGCTCGAAATAGTCGACTTTGTGAAATCCGGATGCGAGTAATTTTGCTTTGGCTTCGTCAAGAACTGCACTAATATCACCGCCGCTGGCAATCTCTTCTGCGGCACCGCGCATGACATCGGGCAGCGCGACTGCTTGCTGGCGCTGTTCGGACGTTAAATAGGCATTACGCGACGATAAGGCCAAGCCATCCGCATCGCGCACTGTAGGGACACCGATAATATCATGCGTAAAATCAAGATCGCGGGCCATGCGCCGGATAACAGCCAGTTGCTGAAAGTCTTTCTCGCCAAAAAAGGCGGCATCGGGCCTTACCTGATTGAACAATTTTGCAACCACGGTCGCTACGCCATCAAAATGTCCGGGCCGCGATCCCCCGCACAGTCCGGAACTGACTCCGCTCACGCTGACATTGGTGGCGAAGCCATCAGGATAGACCTGATCCACAGTGGGTGCCCAGACTAATTCTACGCCAGCCTCTTCCAACAAAGCAGCATCTGCGGCTTCCTGCCGTGGATAACTGTCGAGATCTTCACCTGCACCGAACTGTGTCGGGTTAACAAAAATGGAAACCACCACCTTGTCACACTGCGCCATCGCAGCCTTTACCAGCTCCATGTGCCCGGCATGCAAAGCGCCCATCGTCGGGACCAGCCCTATAGTTGCTCCGTTTTTCCGTATAGCATCCAAGGCTGTGCGGAGAGGGTCAAGCTGTCTGATAATCTGCATAGATAAATCTGCCGTGGTTCGTGCTGTTACAATTCTTTCGTGCGCATAGCCTAAACATCAACCATCAGAAATGACTTTGTGAAATAGGCAGGAACCGAACCGCCGTTCAGGAGTATAGCTAGTATAGAGACTCTCCCCACTTATTTTTTGTAGGTACGTCCTGCAAAAAAGCCGGGAAATGAAACATGCTAATCGACCCGAATCCCCCTTGGAAACGATAGAGTTTCATTTCCCGGCATCATTTTATGAATATGATCTACAGAATCAAAAAAGGCCGGTCATGTTTGCCGGCCTTTTTCAGATTTCAGCTCTTGCTCCAGCCATTAAGACCAGAGCAAAGATGTGTAATGCCTATTCCTCGGAAGGCATCGTTACATCAACATCTGGCACCTCGATGGTCTTTTCTTCGGTGCCGACCTCAACGTCTGCCGTTTCAACGTCTATTTCCGGCAAGTCACCCGCATCACCTGCTACGTCAACATCGAGAGAGGGCATTTCGCCTTCTTCTTTTACGTTGGCTTCACATGCAGTCAGTGCAAGTCCAGTGGCCAGAATAGCCGCAATTGAAAATTTATTCATAATAACTCCCGTTGTTGACCTCAAAGAAACACCTATCGAAAATTAAGGTTCCCAACTTGCCGGAATAATTATCCTGCATATATCCGGATCTGTCCGGATTTATCCTTACAGAGCGCCCAAATAGCGCGTTCAGGGCAATGGAAAGTTGATCGAGCACGTCATGCCATCTTCGTGCCAATCCTTGGTTATTGTACCTTTAAGATTGCGCGTGACGCTGTGCTTGATGAGCGACGAGCCAAAGCCTTTAAGCAATGGCGGCTCATTTATAGACGGACCACCCTGTTCTTTCCATGTTATGGAAATAGATGGGGGGTCGTCGTCTCTGTTTATCACCCAGGTGATTTTTACAGATCCGTTCTCTTGGCTTAATGCGCCATATTTGGCAGCATTTGTCGCCAGCTCATTCAGCACCAGAGAAATCGACACCATCGCATTTTCCGGGAGGGTGAAATCCGGCCCTGCCCATCTCAGCTTGGGGTAGATCGAACACAAATCCTTTACCAGAGCGGCAAATGAACCCGTTACGAAATCGGCATCCAGCAATATCTGTTGCGTGCGGTTAAGCGCGCCCAGCCGTCCTGTGATACGTTCGATATAGTCATCGATCGAGGTCGCCGAATTTCTGGTCAGCACCATGATGGATTGCAAGGTCGCGAACAGGTTCCTCAAGCGGTGATGCAGTTCGCGGGTGTGCAGTTTCTGTTGATCCGCCAGTTTGACGGCATCGGTAATATCGTAATTTACACCCGTAACCACGTCTTCATCATGGCTGCGGAGGAAATCCCCCCGGCCCAATATCCACCGCGTTTCACCAGAGGGCAGAACAATCCGGAAAGTCTCTAGAAACCCCTGATTTTCCAATGGCCTGCTATTTTCTATGGAATTACGAACTCTTTGGCGGTCTTCGGGATGGATTCTGGCAAACACATCGTCGGCTATAAGCAGCGCCTGATCAGCGTCCTCCCCCCACACGCGGTAATAATCGCCGCCCCAGCGCACTTCCTGCGTGGTGAGGTTCATCTTCCAGCTAACCGTCCCGCTGAGCGCCAGCGCCATCTCAAGATCAGTCCGTGCCTGGGCCGCATCGCGCTGCGCCTCTTTGCGTTGCTGCGCTTCCCGCCGCAATTCCATCTCGCTCATCACGATCTCGGCCATGCAGCGCAGTTGCTCCACCCTGTCGCCAAATGGTTGCTGCCGCACATTAGAGTCGCCGATCCACAATGCGCCGAGCGCCATGCCGTTCGGAGCGACCAGGGGGTAGCCAGCATAGAATTTCAGATAAGGGGAATCTGTTACAAAGGGATTATCGGCAAAGCGTTCATCGCTGATAACATCCTCGACGATCAGTGCTTCCCGGCTTTCAACGATATGGGAACTGAAACTTATATCTCTTGCCGATTCAAGAGATTTCAACCCGATTGCGGATTTAGACCACTGACGCTTGTCATCTACGAAGGAGATCGATGCCATCGGGACTTCAAAAACGTCGGCTGCCAGACGCGTCATTCTGTCAAATGCCGCTTCGGGAGGGCTATCCATAATCTGATAGCTATCCAGAGTCGCCAGACGGCTTTTTTCCATTTCAAGGAAAGCCTTGTTCTGCACCATTGCCCCTCTCATTCTCTCGCCGCTAATCATCATAGGATAGAGATGATCTGCCAAACTCCTGCAATTCATCCGTTCCATCTGTGTCGGAAGCCTATGAACTGCGCCGGAAATATCGGGGGAATATGGCGAAAATACCCGTCATGTAATCATAGACGGGCATTAACGGTTTACGCAGGTTACCTAACGCCGGGCGATCAATGCACCGATGATAAGGGCAATTCCTGCTGTTGCGGCAATACTGACCAGCGGATTGGCGGCAACCGTTTCGTGCGCCCTGTCCCGGCTCTGGCGGCTAACCTCTTTGGTGCGCCTTGATGCCAGCTTGACCTTGTCCTTTGCTTTGGCGCTGAATGCAGAAGCGTTTTCCTGTGCATCATTCGCCGCAGATCTGGTCAGTTTGGTAATATCCTCTTTCAACCGCTGAAGGTCAGATTTCACCGCACTCATTTCTTCTGTATAATTCGCTGTCATGTAATCTGCTCCTAGATTTTGCTACTCACTGTCACCCAACGCTAGAAATAGATTTGGGTTCCCGGACAAAGTAGTTGCCTGAATGGTCAAGATCAATATGGTGGTGCCAGCGGAGGGGTTGTTTTGGAACGAATGGAGGGAATGAGAGTTCCTTACCATAAGGGAGTTTTGCCAATGGCACTAGCCGACACGATTAAGCCACACCTGCCCTATTTACGGAGATATGCGCGCGCCCTAACTGGCTCGCAAACCGGCGGGGATGCCTATGTTCGGGCTACGCTGGAGGCCATTATCGAGGACCCGCAAGCCATGGGCAACAGCGCAACGCCGCGCATTCAGTTGCACAGGATTTTCCACCGGATCTGGGAAACCACTAATCCGGATATCATCGGATCAAGCGGGGATGGCGTAGGAAGTGATCAGGACAAATTACGCAAAATAGCCCCGATTGGCCGGCAAATATTATTGCTGACCGCGCTGGAAGGTTTTTCGACCGATGATGTGGCCGAGATTACGGAAGTAGAACGGGATTCCGTGCCCGGCCTGCTCGAAAATGCTATTGCCGAAATTGACCAGGAAATGCGGACCAACGTCCTGATTATCGAAGATGAACCGCTTATCTCGATGGAGCTGGAACAGATTGTCACCGATCTTGGCCACACGGTATCCGGAACCGCAATAACGCATAAAGAAGCCCTGCAAGAAGTGGATCAGTGCAAACCGGGACTTGTTCTGGCCGATATCCAGCTGGCAGATGGCAGCTCTGGCATTGATGCGGTGAAGGATATATTGGAGCAATTTTCCGTCCCGGTTATCTTTGTCACCGCTTTCCCCGAACGGTTGTTGACCGGGGAACGCCCTGAACCGACATTCCTTATCACCAAACCATTCCAGCCCAATGCGATCCGGGCGGCGATCAGCCAGGCCCTGTTCTTCACCGTGGAAGCGCAGAATATTTAGGACGCGGTCATGCACGAAGACAGGAAACAGGGTATAGACTTCAGGACTTTGGCCTGGGCTATACCGCTGGCTATCATCAGCGTCGCGATTATCGTGTTTTTATATCTGGCCTGAAAATCTGGCCTTGAAAGTCTGAAGGACCGTCACGCTATCCAGAAGATAGCTCTGTCACCTCAGCAAGAATATTATCCAGCGCTGTGGAAACGGATTGCCCCGTGTCCGTGGATAGCTGCGAGAAACGGCCGTCGGTCAATATGCCTTCCAGCGCTTTACGCGCGCGCGATACGCGGCTTTTCATCGTGCCGACCGCACAGCCCGCAATTTCTGCTGCTTCATCATAGGAATAACCGCCCGCACCGACCAGGATGACAGCCTCGCGCTGGTCATCGGATATTTCCATCAAGGCGCGCTGCAAATCTGCCAGATGCAGGGGGTCTTGCTGCGGCGCGGCGATAGACAGGACGCGTTCCGCTACAAGTTCGTCATATTCCGCCGTAAATTTCTTGCGGCGCATATTGGAAAAATAAGTGTTGCGTAAGATGGTGAAGGTCCATGCCTTCATCGAAGTGCCAGCGACAAACCGGTCCCGCGCGGACCATGCTTTTAGCAATGTTTCCTGAACCAGGTCATCCGCGACATCAGGATTACCGGCCAGGCTGCGGCCAAATGCCCTCAAATGCGGAATAGCTTCCGACATCTGGAGTTTGAAATCCGAGGGGGATAGTTGCTCGTGATTAGCCACGTGAGTCCGGTCTGGAGTTTAAAGAGCTTTCTTCATTGTCGTCATTTTCGCCCAGCTGATCCAGAAGCGCTACCATATCTGCTGGTAAAGGCTCTTCCAGAACGCTGCGATACATGGACCGCAGCCCAAAGCCTAATCGTTCCCTGATTTCAAGCAGTTCTTTCATCGGCTTGTCAGTATTACGGGTTTCAGGCTCACGTTTGCTACTACTTTCCCCCATATTGGATTTTTGTTTATCACTCTGATCTGGCAAAATAGGTCTCTTAAGTTCGCGTCTAGTTGTTTAACTCCCCGGGACCGCACTGGTTCCATAAAAACTTTGGATCAGGAGGGTCCACCCGGGCAAAACTTAATAAAAGTTCCGAATAAGCCGGTAGCAGAATTGAACCGGTTAATCCACAAAAGCGAGATTTTAAGGGAAATGACCGGGATAAGCCCGCCAAAAAGCAGGTATCCCGGCCAGATATCAAGTCCAAAGGTACGTGTGAATTCGGGCCGCCCTTTGATCTTCGTTCCCCTTAACGATCCACAATTCATTTGGTTCCAAACAGCCATTATTTCCGTTTAATAATCTTTGGATACCTGAATATTCGCGCTTTGCCGTCCCAGGGTCGAGATGCTCGACAATATCGACAGCCAGCGGGTAATCTGGAATTCCAGCGTAGTAGCGCTATAGCCCTTGCCATCGGTAATCAGTTCAACATACGCGCGGCGTGTAATATATTTACCGGCCGCAATTGAAGTGCCTTGACCATTATCATTATCGGAAGGCAGGAAGCGCAAACGGTCAAGGCCGACGGCTTTTCTAAGCGCATTAATCGGGTCCAGTCCGCCGCCGCTATTAAGCGAGGCTACGGCTGCGGCCAGTTGCACAGCCTCTGGCGCTGATAGATCGGCGATGGAAGCACCGAACAATATGCGCGACAAAAGCTCATCCTGGGGCAGGGCAGGCACGCTGTTAAACGCAATATCCGGGCTGTTGCCGGTACCGGTCACATTGATCGTGGCATTCAGGCCGGATAGGTCCGCTTCCGCTTCGATATCGAGCACAGGATTGGGTGGCCGGTTCCCCACGAAACGGATATTCCCTCGCTCCAACTGGAAACGGCGACCGGCAAAGGTGTAATTTCCGCGAATAAGCTCTGCGCTTCCGGTCAGTGCAAAATTATCGACCGGCCCTGTTACCTTAAGGCTGGCGCGCCATTCGCTGTCGAGGCCCAGTCCTTCAACCTGCAAGCGGTTGGGCACATTGGCATTTAGCGCAAAGCGCCACGGACGGCTACGCACAGCAGGTGGCCGTTCATCGGCGCGGCGGTTTATCTCTCTGACCCTGATTTGCGGCAATAGGACTGACTCGCTGGCATTGCCAAACTGAAAGAAGCTGCGGTTCAGCGTCACATCACCGGAAATCTGGCCGCCGCGTTCGGAGCTTACAATCTTTATCGGTCCGGTAACGGTCGCGGCAAAATCATCGCGCGCAATTAGCCGCGCGTTCCTGGCATCAAGGCTGATGTTGATGCCGATGCCTTCACCTGACGGAACAGCGAAGTTGAAACTGCCGCTGCCGCTCACCGTTCCGCCGCCTCTGGTGACGCCGGTAATATTGGGCATTACCAGCCGCGATCCATCAAATCGTCCTTGCGCCTTTATGCCGGTGACCACCGTTCCGGTTAGCGGGCTTTCAAGCCGGGCATTATTTGTGCGTATCTGTCCGTTAATCTGCGGATTGGTCAATGTTCCGCGAATATCCGCATCAACGGCGAGCGGGCCGGTAAGATCAAAAGTCTCGACCCCCGTGAGCCGCCACAGGGCATCAGCCGCACCATTGAAACGGGCTTGCGCGAAAAGCGGGCTGTTTTGTAATTCGTCCCGCCAGTTGCCACTGCCAATACCAGAAATCCTGCCCTGAAACCGGCCAATTGTTTCTGACTTTGACCTGATAATCCCTCTAGCCGCTGCGCCTTGGCGGGAAAATGCGACGTTCAGGCCCATATCAACCGGCGTGGATGTCAGTATAAGCCCCGAACGCGTCAGCCCCCTTATCGTCAGCCGGGCATCGCCGACCGGCATTTGCGATCCGGTCTGTGTCAGCTTCACCGTGCCATTGGCTTCCCCGCCAAGGCCAAGACCGTCGCTCAGAATATCGGCCAGCGACAAGGGCATTTTATCGAGGGTCAGGTCCAGCCGCGAAGATGCATTGCCCCATGTTCCGGAAAAACGCGCCGAGCCCTGGCCATAAGTCAATCTTGTCCGCGAAGCGGTCCAGCCATCCTTAACCCGGCGCAGTTCAAGCGGGTCACGCAGCTTCAATGCCCGCCCTTCAAATTCTCCGTCGCCGTTAATCAGGAAACGATCCGGTGTGACATCGGCCTTTGCCTGAAATTTGAACGTGCTGCCGCGGGTGCCAGCGATAGAGAAAGTTGCAACGCCCGTGCCGTTGGTAAGCTGGCCATTACCGGCGACGCGGCCAATCATCAGTTCGCCCCTACTAATCCCCTGCGCGCTGATGGTCGCCCTGACATCGGACTGGCCGTCTTTCAGCGCCAGATCGGCATCAAGCGAACCAACACGGATCAGGATAGGCTGGTCACCGGCAAAATGTGCATCCTTGGCCTTTAGCATGGCGCGGATCATCTGGCGGTCTTCGGCTGGTTCAAACAGGACATTCCCGGTAACTCCGCCGCCGCTAATCGCCAGATTCCCGGAAAAGCCCAGATCGCCGGGACGAATGATCCCCGTCGCCACTGTATCGGACACCCTTAAACGGTCCACTTGTATCTCTGTCCCCCGCTCCGGCACTGTCACGATAGAACCGTCGCCCACAAATGGCCCAAGCGTCGATCCACCTGTGGTGGTAAAGGCAAAGCCATGTTCAACCGGGTCCAGATTGATTCGCACCGCAGAGAGGCCCGCAGCGGGCAGGGGGTCGTCCAGTAAAACCACGATCTCCGGCTGGTCCAGCCTTCCTTTAAGATCGAGATTGAACGGGCCATATTGATCGTGCGCGCCGCTGCCGGTGAAGGCGAATATAGCTGCGCTTTGCTGGACACCGCTGCCCGTAAAGCGCAGCTTTGGCGACCTGATATTCAGATCGGGGAAACGCAATTTCCTGTCACGGCCGAGTAGCAGCCCCGTTTTGACAACCGGCAGACCGCCGCCCAGTTCGCGAAGAAACGCATTGTCAAACCGCCGCAAATTCGCTTGCGCGTCGCCGGTCAATGTCAACTTGCCCGCTGCTCCCGGACGTAATTCTACGCTGGCCAATATGTCCGCAACCCCGATATCCTTGATGGCGAAGCTGCGTGCCTGCGCGTCAATATCTATCCTGTAATCACCGCTTGCCAGCCGTGCATCAATATCCGCTGTCGCTTGCATGGCGTTCGTGGTGATGAGGGCGCTATCTGCAAGTAAACGGCCTTGCTCCAGCCGCAAAAAGGCCTTGCCCTTAAGCCCGGACAGTAATCTTTCGGCCAGATCACCATTTCCGGTAACCGACCCCACTGTAAGGTCTACCGGAATATCAAAGCCAGTGGCATCGCGCCGCCCTTCGCCCGATGCCTGAACGTCCCGGAGCACATCGTTGCCAAAGGCCAGGCTTGGCGCGGAAAGCAGGTAACGATAGCGAAGCTCGGAAAATGCGCCGTTGAGGAGCAGTTTGAAGCCGAGATCCTGCGCCTTCATATTAGCCGCTAGCAATTCCGGCCGGCGCAGGTCAAAATCGACTCTAAGCGCATCCAGCGAGTTACGGGCAAGATCAACCCCGCCCTTTGCGGTGAGCCTTGCTGCATTGGAGCGTGCCGACAAATCAAGCGCGATAAGCCTGTCCTCTATGGATGCAGTGCCATTGATCGCCAATTGCGGCGCTGCCATTTTGCGCACCAGTCCCGATGGTAGCAAGGCCGGAGAAATACGGCCGTCATAACCGAACAACCCCTCCCGCGCCGCCAGCGCCACGGCGGCAAGCTGCTGGTCAGCGCTTATGGCGAGCAATTCGCCATCCCATTTCGCCCAGTCACCCTTGCCGGAAAGGCTCATCGAAAAGTCCTGCTTGAAACCCAGATAGCGCGCGATAACACCCTCTGCCGGAGCCGTAATATCCGCGTTCAGGTCCAGCCTTTCCCGCTCTGGCTCGGCATTGAGGCGCAGGGCAATCTTGTCCCCGCTGCGCGTCGTTGCGGCATCCACAATCACCATCGCGCGGCCGGCCCGGATATCGAGTGCGCCCGTCAGGTCCGCTTGTTGCTCCTCACCAGTGACGGCTTTGCCCAGAATCAGGTCATTGGCCTTGAAAGCGCCCAAATAGATGTTGAAGCCGGGCAGTAGCGGCCCGTCTTTTTCCGTATCGATAAATTTCGGCAAACGATCCAATCGCGCCTGCGTGACCAAAGCATCGGAAATATAAAGCTCGTTGAAAATCCACGCCAGCGGGTTCCAGTCCACCGTAACGCTACCCGCTTGAAAAAACACACCTTTAGGATCGGAAAGAGCGAGATCGACAATTTCCATTTCTCTATAGATCGAGCCTTTAATGGCACCGATCCCGATCCTCATACCGTTTTCAGGCTCTATCGCCTCAACCCGTTTGATGAGGAATTCGTGCCCGCTATCGCTGTCGAGCCAATAGGCGACTGCGGTCATAGCGAGAGCCACGACCACAAGAAGCGCGCCCAGAGCCAGCAACGACCCGCGCCGGACCGGGCGGCGCCTGCGCTTGGTGGCTTCAGGCGTTACAGCATCCGGAGCGGTGGTTTCGTTCTGCATCAAAAGGCCTGACCCAGTGACACATAGACAGCGACCCGCGAATCCCCCGGCTGCGGGTTAATCGGCGTGCCTACATCCACGCGGATGGGGCCAAAATCGCTATAATAGCGAACGCCAAGACCCGCGCCGTATCGCAGCCCGTCAAAATCGGGCAGGGAAGCGCTGTAAACATTGCCGGCGTCGATAAACGGCACAATGCCGAAATTGCCACCGAACATATCCAGCCGCACACGCGCCTCCAGCGAGAACTCGACCAGCGAGCGCCCACCGGCAGGATCATTATTGACATCGCGCGGGCCGATCCGTTGATAACCGAACCCGCGAACCGACCCGCCGCCACCGGAATAAAGCCGCCGTGACGGCGCGATCCGGTTTCTGCCCGCACCTGTAATCGATGCCAGCCGTGCGCGGCCTGCGATCACGATTTTTTCCGAGGCCGGATAATAGGCGCTGCCGTCAAACTGGCTGCGGACATAGAAGAAGCTGCCCGACTGTAACGATGCCTCTGGTGCCAGTCTGGCACTCAGCCGGAAGCCGCGTGTCGGGTCCAGCAAATCGTCGCTGCCATCATAGGTCAGGGTCGTGGGCAATGCGCCGATGAAATATATCTCGCGCGATTCCGTCTGCTCGGTCCCTTTAACCCCGCGCTCCTGAGATGCGATTAATTCAAGCCCGAACGACCAGTTCCATTTCTTTTGGAAGATAAGATTGCTTTGCCGTTCGATGCTGGAGGACAAGGTAAAAGTCCGGGCGTCATAAGCCGCCGTATCGATATTGCTGAGCCGCACCTGCCCGTTCAGCACATTGTCACGCCTGCCATAATTGTTACGGCGGAAGGTTATGCTGCCGGATTGTTCCTGCGTAGCGACAACACCGGCCAGGCGGATCATGCCTTCCGGCGGGAACAGGTTGCGATGTTCCCAGCTCAGCTCTGTTCGCAGACCTTCACCCGTTCCATAGCCAACCGCGCCGGATATAGTGCGTAGCGGCGCGGGCGTGATGTTCACCGCCAGATCGACAACGCCCGGCCGGGTTTCGGATGCGACCGGCTCAATATCCACAGTCGATACCAACCCGGTGGCGATCAGGGCCTGACGAAGATCCTCGACATCCGGCTGGTTATACAGATCACCTTCGTCAAAGCGGGCAATCAATGCGGTATGATCCGGTCCGAACAGCTCGGTATTTTGCATGGTGATCGCGCCAAAGACATATTTGCCCCCCGGAGTGACGATAATCTCAAGATCTCCGGACTGGTCGGCATGGTCAATGACCAGATCCGGCTGACGGGTCCGCGCAAACGCATAGCCATTTTCCGCCATTGCCAGATCAAGCTTCGCGCGCGCTTCAACAATCGCATCGCTGTCAATAACATCGCCGGATTGCAGGCCAAAGACTTCGCGGAATCTCTGCGGATCATCGCCTTCGGCTTTTTCAAGACCGTCAAGGGTTATGTCATCCAGCCTATATTGCGGCCCCGGTATGACCGTGATGGTCACGGCAATCGCTTTACCCTCTGCCCCGGCAAAGCGGTTGCGGACAGTTGCGTCATAATAGCCTTCTATCTGCAGCAGTCTTTCAACCAGTTCGCGGTCGGTTTCCGCGCGCCGTTTGATCTGGGCAAAATTGGCTTCGTCGCCCTTATATTTTTCAAGAGCGGAGAGCATTTCAAAGCGCTCGTCAAAATCCTTGCTTAATCCGATCGGCAGCCCCGAGAAGCGGATGATATAATCCCGCTCCGCCAAGGTATCTTCCGGCTGGTAATCTGGGTCCGGGGCGGCTTCGGCCAAAGTCTCGGCCTCAGAGCGGAGCGTCGCATCCTCACTTGCACCGCTTGCTTCGCCGGAAAGACGGCGGTCCATTTCAAGGTCATGGGCAGTTTGTTCGGTCTGTTCCTGTAACTGCTCTTCGCCGGTTAGACTTTCAGTAGCTGAATCGCCGGATAAGGGAGCATCAAGATCGGGCCAGTCCACACCAAAATCGGGAAATTCGGTTAAAGGCCTGTCGACAATGAGCGGCGCTGTATCATTGGGAGCCTGATCATTGGGGGGTTGGGCGTCCGCACTGCTTGCCGCTTCGTCATTTTCGGGGCTGGGCGCGTCGGTATTTTGCGCCAGAGCGGGCGACGAAAATATCATTGCCCCCACCAGTAATCCCGGTAGCGTCCGGCCCGCTCGCTTAATGTCCATTGGTGTCTGGCCCACTGACATCGGGGTAACAAAGCCATTTCCACTCAGCATACTGAAAAGGCTGTAACGATACGCGGTCAGGCCCATAGCCGTTCTTTAGACTCTCATTTTAAACTAAGCTAATAAAATAGCCCGAAATTAGAGCAAATATATTATTCGCCCGACGAGCCGTTAGCGTGCTTTGAAAGCAGCTTTATGAACTGGCCATGACGTCACGGCAGGGGCTAGGAAACAGGCTTTTCCGGCGGTTAGAGTGATTTCGAGTGAAATGGAACATTTCACGGCTCGGAAATCACGGTAA